>NZ_JAKVPY010000016.1:0-106860 GCF_022487945.1 Halomonas flagellata | reverse complement strand
CCACGCCGACCCGGCTAATGTTCATGGGGAGTTCTCCTCATCCTAAGGCTGGTAAGTGATGCACTCACCCACCAGTGTGGCGCAACGACGCCGGTGTAGGGTGGGGAGGACTCCATCCCATTGCTTAAGCGGGCCATCAGAAGGCAGTCGGGCATGCTGTAAACGCTTCAGGAGCGGGGCTGGTCCGGCGACAGGCCTGCGAGGAGGCGCTGTGAACCCCTCCCTGGGCGCTACCGATGCCATCCATGGCATCGGACCTCCTCTTCGGCCTATCCCCGGCGCCCCGCAACCACCCAACTGTTCTGCCCTATATTGGGGAGAATCAGCCCTCCAGGGCCTCGAGCACCTGACTGGTGATCTCGTCGACGCTGCCGACACCCTCGACGCGGTGGTAGGTTGGGGCGGCCTCCGGGTCCTGTTCGGCCCACTGCCGGTAGTAGTCGACCAGCGGCGCGGTCTGCTCGTGGTAGACCGCCAGGCGGTTGCGCACGGTGGACTCGCGGTCGTCGTCGCGCTGGATCAGCGGCTCGCCGGTGACGTCGTCCTTGCCCGCTTCCTTCGGCGGATTGTACTCGACGTGATAGACGCGGCCAGAGCCCGGGTGGACGCGGCGGCCGGCCAGGCGCTTGACGATCTCCTCGTCCTCGACGGCGATCTCCAGTACGTGGTCGATCTTCACCCCCGCGTCCTTCATGGCATCGGCCTGGGGAAGGGTGCGCGGGAAGCCGTCGAACAGGAAGCCGTTCTCGCAGTCCGGCTGGGCGATGCGCTCCTTGACCAGGGCGATGATGATGTCGTCGGACACCAGGCCCCCGCTGGTCATGATCTCCTTGACCTTGAGCCCCAGCTCACTGCCCTCCTTGACCGCGGCGCGCAGCATGTCGCCGGTGGAAATCTGCGGAATCTTGAACCGCTCGCAGATGAACTGGGCCTGGGTGCCCTTGCCGGCACCCGGGGCGCCCAACAGGATCAAACGCATGTTCTTGTACCTCGGTAGGTAAGTGGTCGTCACAAGCGAAGAAAGGGATGGGAGGGAACGATAACCGTGGCATCGTCCGTAGACAAGCGACCCGACCCGAAAGTCGTGGAGAAAGCGGAAAAAACCGGTTGCAGATCAATTCGCTGACTGCCGAATAGCACTTTGGTCTTCCCTGGGCCATTGTGCCTGATCGGCGCACCAAACAGCGACGGCGCCTCGCGGCGCCGTCGTCGATCCATCGCCCGGGCAATTACAGCAGCAGGCGGCGGATATCGGTCAGCAACTGACCGAGCAAGGCGGTGAAGCGCGCCGCATCGGCGCCATTGACCGCCCGGTGGTCGTAGGAGAGGCACAGCGGCATCGTCAGCCGTGGCTCGAAGGCCTTGCCGTCCCACACCGGCTTCATCTGCGCCTTGGAGATGCCGAGGATGGCGACCTCCGGGGCGTTGACGATCGGCGTGAAGGCGGTGCCGCCGATGGAGCCCAGGCTGGAGATGGTGAAGCAGCCGCCGGTCATCTCCTCGCGCTTGAGCTTCTTCGACTGGGCCTTCTTGGCCAGTTCCACGGACTCCTTGGCCAGATCGATCAGCGACTTCTTGTCGGCGTCGCGGATCACCGGGACCATCAGACCGTCCGGAGTGTCCACGGCAATGCCGATGTGGACGTACTTCTTCCACACCACCGTCTCGCCGTCGGACGTGAGGCTGACGTTGAACTGCGGGTACTGACGCAGGGCGAAGGCGCACGCCTTGATCAGGAAGGGCAGCGGCGTGAGCTTGGCGCCCTGGGCCTCGGCCTCGGCCTTCATGGACTTGCGGAAGGCCTCCAGCTCGGTGATGTCCGCCTCGTCGAACTGGGTGACGTGGGGCAGGTTGACCCAGCTGCGATGCAGGTTGGTGGCGCCCATCTTCATCAGGCGGCCCATGGGCTTCTCTTCCACCTCGCCGAACTGGCTGAAGTCCTGGTCCGGGATCGGCGGGATGCCGGAACCGCCGGCGGCCGCCGGGGCGGCGGCAGGCGCTTGGGCCTTGCCGGCCATCACCTGCTTGACGTAGGCGTGGACATCCTCCTTCAGCACCCGCTCCTTCGGGCCGCTGGGCTTGACCAGCCCCAGGTCGACCCCCAACTCGCGGGCCAGCATGCGTACCGCCGGACCGGCGTGGACCAGCTTGCTGTCGCGGGGCTTGTGGGCCGCCATCTGGGCTTCCGGGCTCGGCGTCCCGGCCGGTGTCGGTGCCGGCTTGTCGGCCTTCGGCGCCTCGGCCTTCCGCTCGGCCGGCTTCGGTGTCGGCTTGGCACCCGCCACTTCGATATAGCCGATCAGGTCGCCCTCGGAGACGGTATCGCCCTCCCTGACGGAGAGCTCCACCAGCTTGCCCTTGAAGGGGCTGGGCACGTCCATGGAGGCCTTGTCGGATTCCAGGGTGATCAGCGGGTCTTCCTCGTCGAGATCGTCGCCCACGGTGGCGACGACCTCGATCACCGGCACATCGTAGGAGCCGGAGAGGTCCGGCACCCGGATCTCGCGGCGCTCGGGCTCGCCGCTGGCGACCTCCCCCTCTTCCTCGGCCGGTGCGGGCTCGGCACGGGATTCGGCGGCCGCGGGCGTCTCGGCCTCACCGCCGCCCTCACCGCCCCCCCCGTCCGCGATCTCCATGGTACCGATGACATCGCCCTCGGAGACGGTATCCCCCTCCTTGACGGTCAACGAGACGAGCTTGCCGGTGTGGGGGCTGGGCACGTCCATGGAGGCCTTGTCGGACTCCAGGGTGATCAGGGTGTCCTCTTCGGCGACCTCGTCGCCCTCGGCCACCGCCACCTCGATGATCTCCACGTCGGACGAACCACCGAGATCCGGCACCTTGACCTCCACGGTACGCTTGCCACCAGCAGCCGCGGCCGCTGGCGCCGCCGGCGCCGGTTCGGGCGCCGGCGCCACAGCAGGCTGCTCGGCGGCCGATGCGGGATTGGCGGCCCCGCCGCCGGCCACCTCCAGCTCGACGATATCGTCGCCTTCGGAGACGGTGTCGCCCTCCTTGACCAACACCTTGATGACCTTGCCGCCCTTCGGCGCCGGTACATCCATGGAGGCCTTGTCGGACTCCAGGGTGATCAGGGTATCCTCGACGTCGATCACGTCGCCTTCCGACACCGCGATCTCGATGATTTCCACATCGGTATCGCCACCGATGTCGGGAACTTTGATGATTTCGCTACTCAAGGTCGCGCTCCTTCCAAATCGTGCCTGGAACAGGCGGGCCCCAGGCCCGCCAGCCACCTGATCAACTGGTCAGCGGATTGGGCTTGTTGGGATCGATGCCGTACTTCCCGACTGCCTCGCCCACCACCTTGCGGTCGAGTTCGCCGCGGTCGGCCAGCGCCTTGAGCGCGGCCACGGTGACGAAGTAGCGATCGACCTCGAAGAAGTGACGCAGCTTCTTGCGGGTATCGGAGCGGCCGAAGCCGTCGGTCCCCAGTACATGGTAGTCGGTCGGCACCCAGGCACGGACCTGGTCGGCGAACAGACGCATGTAGTCGGTGGAGGCGATGGCCGGCCCCTGGCGGCCCTCCAGGCACCGGGTGAGGTGCGGCTTGGCCGGCTCGGCATCCGGGTTCAGGAACGCCTCGCGCTCCAGGCCCAACGCCTCGCGGCGCAGCTCGTTGAAGCTGGTGACGCTCCAGATGTCGGCGCCGACACCCCAGTCGGAGGCCAGCAGCTCGGCGGCCGCCTCGACCTCGCGCAGGATGGTGCCGGAACCCATCAGCTGGACGCGGCCCTTGTCGCCCTGAGTCTCGCGCAGCAGGTACATGCCCTTGATGATGTCCTCGGCGGGCACCGTCTCGAGCGCGGGATGTTCGTAGTTCTCGTTCATCACCGTCAGGTAGTAGAAGCAGTTCTCCTTGTCGGCGAACATGCGCTTCAGGCCGTCCTGGACGATCACGGCGACCTCATGGGCATAGGTCGGGTCGTAGCTGCGGCAGTTGGGAATGGTCGACGACTGGAGATGGCTGTGGCCGTCCTGGTGCTGCAGCCCCTCGCCGTTGAGGGTGGTCCGACCGGCGGTGCCGCCGACCAGGAAGCCGCGCGCCTGCAGGTCACCGGCGGCCCAGGCCAGGTCGCCGATGCGCTGGAAGCCGAACATCGAGTAGTAGACGTAGAACGGCAGCAGCGTCAGGTTGTTGTTGCTGTAGGAGGTGGCCGCGGCGATCCACGCCGACATGGCCCCCGCCTCGGAGATGCCTTCCTCGAGGATCTGGCCCTGCTTGTCCTCGCGGTAGAACATGATCTGGCCCTTGTCGACGGGCTCGTACTTCTGGCCTTCGGAGGTGTAGATGCCGAGCTGGCGGAACATGCCCTCCATGCCGAAGGTCCGCGCCTCGTCGGGGATGATCGGCACCACCTGCTTGCCGATCTTCTTGTCCTTCACCAGGCCGTTGAGGATGCGCACGAAGGCCATGGTGGTGGAGACCTCACGACCCTTGGAGCCACCGGTCTGGGAGGCGAAGATCTTGTCGTCCAGGTCGGGGATCGGCAGCGCCTCGAAGTCGCTGCGACGCTGCGGCAGGTAACCGCCCAGGCGCTCGCGCTGCAGGTGCATGTACTTGAGCTCCGGGGAGTCGTCCTCGGGCTTGTAGTACGGCACCTCCTTGAGCTGCCCATCGGTCAGCGGAATACCGAAGCGGTCGCGGAAGGTGCGCAGCGCCTCGTATTCCATGGTCTTGACCTGGTGGGCCTCGTTGGCCGCCTCGCCGTCGCCGCCGCCCATGCCGTAGCCCTTGACGGTGTGTGCCAGGATCACGGTGGGCTTGCCGTTGGTGGTATTGACCGCCTGGTGGTAGGCCGCATAGACCTTGAACGGGTCGTGCCCGCCGCGGTTGAGCTTCCAGATGTCCTCGTCGGACATGTCCTTGACCATCTCGGCGGTTTCCGGGTACTTGCCGAAGAAGTGCTCCCGGGTATAGGCGCCGCCGTTGGCCTTGTAGTTCTGGTACTCGCCGTCGACCGCCTCGTCCATGCGCTTCTGCAGGATGCCCTTCTTGTCCTTCTCGAACAGCGGGTCCCACAGGCGGCCCCAGACCACCTTGAGCACGTTCCAGCCGGCACCGCGGAACACGCCCTCGAGCTCGTCCATGATCCGCGAGTTGCCGCGCACCGGACCGTCGAGGCGCTGCAGGTTGCAGTTGATGACGAAGATCAGGTTGTCGAGGTTCTCGCGGCCGGCCAGGGAGATGGCGCCCAGGGATTCCGGCTCGTCGCACTCGCCGTCGCCCATGAAGCACCAGATCTTGCGGTCATGCATGTCCTTGAGCTCGCGGGAGTCAAGGTACTTCATCACATGGGCCTGGTAGATCGCCTGGATGGGACCGAGACCCATGGAGACGGTGGGGAACTGCCAGAAGTCAGGCATCAGCCAGGGGTGCGGGTAGGACGAGAGGCCATCGCCGTCGACTTCCTGGCGATACTTGTCCATCTGCGCCTCGGTCAGGCGCCCCTCCAGGTAGGCGCGGGCATAGACGCCCGGTGCCACATGGCCCTGGATGTAGACCAGGTCACCCTCGAAGTCGCCCTTCGGGGCACGGAAGAAGTGGTTGAAGCCCACGTCGTAGAGAGTGGCCGCCGACATGAAGCTGGCGATATGGCCGCCGAGGCCGGGATTGGCCCGGTTGTTGCGAATCACCTGGGCGATGGCGTTGTAGCGGATCAGCGAGCGGATGCGCCGCTCCATGAAGAGATCGCCCGGCATCGGCGCCTCGCGGTGCACCGGGATGGTGTTGCGATGCGGGGTGGTCACCGAGAAGGGTACCTGCATGCCGTCCCGGCGCAGGCGGTCGGCCAGGCGGGTCAACAGGTACTGGGCACGTTCCTCGCCCTCGCGATCCAGCACCGATTCCAGGGAATCCAACCATTCCGTGGACTCGATCGGATCGAGATCCTCTCTTGTCTCCAGACTCATAGACGTCTCTCCGAATGACGATGGGGTGTCGATTGCCCCACATTGCTGGGGCAGGGGTGCTCTCTCTTTTTTTTTGAGATGCCGTGCACGCCGCATGTCGGGGGTGGTGTAGTAATTTTACAAGACGGCTCGGCATACCCGCCGCTGGTGGCGGAGAAGATACCGTAAACGCCTCGCCCTGCCAATTCAAGGTGGAAATGGAAATATTTTTCATAAACTGACATCGCGACGCAACACAAGGCATTACGTGCGCGTAAAGGCCACGAATTCGACTAAGGACAAGGGTTTGTAGCCGAACTACCGTATGAATCAAGCGTGCCATCCAACTTGATCGTTCATGTCCATCTACCGCCCCGAACTGCGTAGTCGTTCCAACACTGCCGGCCCAGCAACTGGCGGAAGTAGGCCCAGTCGAAGGCCGGGCCGGGGTCGCTCTTGCGCAGCGGCGCCACCCGGGCATGGCTGGTGATGCGGCGCCCGGTCAGTGCCGGGTAGGTGGCCAGCAGCTCGGCGGTGGTCGCCGCCAGCGCCCGGTACTGGGCGAGCGTATAGGGCGAGACCTCGTCGCCTTCCAGCTCGATACCGATGGAGAAGTCGTTGAGGGCGGCGCGCGGCCAGCCGTCATCGCACCAGTGCGACCGGCCGGCGTGCCAGGCCCGCTCCCCGAAGGGCACGAACTGCACGCACTCGCCGTCACGCCGGATCAACAGGTGCGCCGAGACGCGCAACTCGGCGATGCCGGCGAAGTAGGGGTGGGCCTTCGGGTCGAGGCGATTGGTGAACAGGCGCTCGATGTGCTCGCCGCCGAACTGCCCCGGCGGCAGGCTGATGGAGTGCAGCACCAGTAGCGAGACCTCGCCCTCGGGGCGTGCATCCCGGTTGGGCGACGGCACCCGCCGAGCGCCTGACAGCCATCCCGCCTCGATCGGCATCGCCTTCCCCTGACGTCTTCCGTGTGGATTCCCTATAATGGACGCCTCGAACGCTCATCGCACCCCCTGGAGAGTGACAGGCCGCCATGCATTATCAGGACGCCCTTGCCGAAGAGATCCGCGACGCTGCCGCCCGGCTGCTGGCCGAGGATGTCGGCCCCGGTGACATCACCGCCCAGCTGATCCCCGACCGCCAGTGGGCGACGGCCCGGGTCATCACCCGCGAGACCGCCGTGCTGTGCGGCGTTGCCTGGGTCGACGAGCTGTTCCGTCGCCTCGATGCCAGCGTCACGCTGCGTTGGAGCGCCGCCGACGGCGACCGGCTCGAGGCCGGCCAGGCCTTTCTCGAGCTCGAGGGTCCGGCCCGCAGCCTGCTGACCGGCGAACGCGCGGCGCTCAACCTGCTGCAGACCCTCTCGGCCACGGCCACTCGCACGCGCCACTACGTCGACCTGCTCGCCGGCACCGGGGTGCGCCTGCTCGATACCCGCAAGACCCTGCCCGGCCTGCGCCTGGCGCAGAAGTATGCGGTGACCTGCGGCGGCGGCCACAACCATCGCATCGGCCTGTATGACGCCTTCCTGATCAAGGAGAACCATATCGCCGCTTGCGGCGGCATCGCGGCGGCGGTGCGGGAAGCCCGCGACATCGCCCGCGACCTGCCGGTGGAAGTGGAGGTGGAGACCTTCGACGAGCTCGACCAGGCCCTCGCGGCCGGCGCCGACATCGTGATGCTCGACAACTTCTCGCTCGACGACATGCGCGAGGCGGTGAAGCGCAACGCGGGGCGAGCCACGCTGGAGGCCTCCGGCAACGTCGACGAGACCACCCTGCGCGCCATCGCCGAGACCGGCGTCGACTGCATTTCCAGCGGCGCCCTGACCAAGGACCTCAAGGCCATCGACCTGTCGATGCGCCTCGTCGACTAGGTAGGGAAGAAGTGGACTCAGGTCTCCACGGCGACCAGGGATTTCTCCAGGCGGTGACGGCACAGCCGCTCACCGCCACGCTCCACCCACTCCTCGCCGAGATCGCGCCAGCCCCGGCGCACCAGGCCGTCGGCCAGCATCAGGCTGGCATCGATGCGGGCCCGCCCCACCCCGTGCTCGAGCAGCAACCGCTCGGCATGCACCAGCAGGGTCGAGCCGATGCCGCGACGGGCCAGCGACGGCCAGACATAGAGCGTCACGATGCGCCCCCGGGGAATATCGAGCTCGAGGAACCCGACGCAACGACCGTCGCAGGTCGCCACCAGAGTGGTGAAGAGCGCCTGGCGTGCCGCCCAGGCGCAGGCTTCCCGGGGCAATGCCGCCGCCCAGGCCTCGCGCTCGGCCAACCCGTAGTGGGCCGTGGCTCCCTGCATCACGGCGTGATGGAAGACCTCGGCCTGGTCGGCGGCGTCCTTGGCCAGGGCGCCACGGTAGAGGATCCGCGGTGCCCGCGGTGCCCGCGGCGCCTGCCCGGCACCCGCTGCCCCGTGCTCGGTGGTGATCTGGCTCATCGGTGTCTGCCCTGCGATGGGTCGGGGATCGAAAGCGGCACGCCCGGTGCCGAGCAGCAGCCTACACAAGCCGGGCGCCGCGGCCAATCCCCCTCGCCCCGACGCCGACGAGCCGGCATAATCCCGACATGATCGCGACGCCCACCTCCCCTGCTGCCCCCGGCTTCGCGATGACCCCGATCGGCGTCATCGAGAGCGACTACCCGGACAAGTTCGGCATTCCCCGCCAGCCGGGGCTGGCCCCGGCCGCCCGTGCCAGCCTGATGCTGACGCCCCCCTTCGACGACCCGCTGGCGGTACGCGGCCTGGACGCCTTCAGCCACCTCTGGCTGACCTTCGTGTTTCACCACAGCCCTGACCGCTGGACGCCCCTGGTGCGCCCCCCGCGGCTCGGCGGCAACGCCAGGGTCGGGGTCTTCGCCAGCCGCAGCACCCACCGCCCCAACCGCCTGGGGCTCTCGCTGGTGGAGCTGGTCGAGATCGACACCCGCCGCGGGGTACGCCTGGTGCTGGGCGGGTGCGACCTGGTCAGCGGCACCCCGGTGCTCGACATCAAGCCCTACCTGCCCTGGGCGGAAGCCCGCCCCGAGGCCCGCGCCGGCTTCTCCCCCGAGGCCCCGCCGCTGCTGCCGGTGACCTTCTCGCCCGAGGTCGAGGCGACCCTGGCCGAGCGCCCCGACGACGCTTCGCTGTGCGAGCTGATCCGCCAGGTGCTGGCCCAGGACCCGCGCCCCGCTTACCGCAAGGGGGCCGAGGAACGGACCTACGGGGTGCGATTGCGCGACGTGGACGTGCGCTTTCGTGCCGAGGCCGATCCGGCTGGAGACATCCGACTACGGGTCGTCGAGATCGTCCCGGCCTGAACCCTCCATAACGACGAAGGGCCCGACAGAGCCCTTCGTGGATCACGCTCTTGGTACCATCAGGAGAAATCGACCCCGATACGCCGCCCCACCTCCTCGTAGGCCTCGATCACCCCGCCCAGGCCCTGGCGGAAGCGGTCCTTGTCGAGCTTCTCGCGGGTCGCAGCGTCCCACAGGCGACAGCCGTCCGGGGAGAACTCGTCGCCCAGCACGATCTCGCCCTTGAACAGGCCGAACTCCAGCTTGTAGTCGACCAGCAGCAGGCCGCCCTCGGCGAACAGCGTCTTGAGCACCTCGTTGACCTTGAAGGTCAGCACCTTCATCTCCCTGAGCTGGTCGGGCGTGGCCCAGCCGAAGGTCTCGGCCAGTGACTCGTTGATCATCGGGTCGTGCAGGGCATCGTTCTTGAGGAACAGCTCGAAGGTGGGCGGGGTGAGTTCGCGGCCCTCCTCCACGCCCAGGCGCTTGACCAGGCCACCAGCGGCGATGTTGCGCACCACGCACTCCACCGGAATCATCTCGAGCTTCTTGACCAGGCTCTCGGTGTCGGAGAGCAGGCCGTCGAAATGGGTGGGAATGCCTGCCTCCTGGAGCTTGCCCATGATGAAGGCATTGAACCTGTTGTTGACCGTCCCCTTGCGTGCCAGCGACTCCATGCGTTCGCCGTCGAAGGCACTGGTGTCGTCGCGGAAATGCAGGACCAGGTGGTCCGGGTCGTCGGTGGCGAAGACCGACTTGGCCTTGCCGGCGTAGAGTTCTTGACGCTTTTCCATGGGAGCCTCCACAGGCTGCGGATACGAGACAGTATGGGAAATCAGCCGATGGCCTGCCACGCCAGGCCGGTGTCCTGGGCGGCGACCATCAGCCGGGATTCATCGCCGTCGAGCAGCGGCACCAGGGCCTCCAGCGCCAGCTCGGGGCGGTTGTTGTGTTCGGAAAGGTGCGAGCAGACGATGCGCTGCAGGCGATCGAGCCCCAGTCGCGCGAGCAGTGCCGCGGCCTGGCCGTTGGCCAGGTGGCCCCAGTCGCCCCCCACGCGCCGCTTGAGGGCGCGCGGGTAGGGGCCCTCGGCAAGCAGGCGCACGTCATGGTTGCACTCCAGCACCAGGGCGTCGCAGCCGGCGAAGGCCCTGGCCACATGGTCGGTGGGATGGCCGAGGTCGGTCAGCACGCCGAGGCTGCGCCCCCCGGCATGGAAGCGAAACTGCACCGGCTCGCGGGCGTCGTGGGGCACGGTGACCGGGTCGATGACCACCCCCTTGATGGCGAAGCGGGCCTGGGGGGTGATCCAGTGGTGGCCGGGCAGCTCGCCGAGGCGTCTCGTGCCCCAGGTGCCCGGGGTCAGGTAGACCGGTACGCCGTGGCGGCGGGCCAGGGGACCGACCCCACGCACATGGTCGCCATGCTCGTGGGTCACCAGCACCGCATCGAGCTGGCGCGGATGCAGGCCGAAATCGGCCAGCCGGCGCTCGGTCTCGCGCAGTCCGAAGCCGCAGTCGACCAGCAGGTGGGTGTCGCCGTCGCTGACCAGGGTCGCGTTGCCCTTGCTGCCGCTGCCCAGGGAGGCGAAGCGCAGCGTACCGGCGGGTGGGCGCGACTCGGCCACCCGGGTCGCCATCAGCGCAGCAGACCCGACACCCGCTCGAGCAGCTCGCGCTGATCCTCGGGGGTGAAGGCGCGATCGCTGGCGTTCTCCGCCCGCAGCACGGTCCGGTCGGGACCGGTGGACTCCAGTACCAGGCGAATCCGCTGGGACATCTGGCGCACGTCGGGGCTGAAGACGATCTGCAGCGGGTTGCGATCGCGCTCGCTCTGGGTCATGTAGCTGATCAGGAAGTCGTGGGCGGCGGGGTCGCTGTCGAGCAGCTCGCGGCGCTCTTCCACGGTGAAGTCCAGCTGCAGCTGGTGATCCAGCTCGGCCCAGGTCCGATCGATATCCAGCGGAATGGCCACCACCCAGTCGTCGCCCCGCTGCTCGAGGCGCAGGCGTTCCTCGCCGGCCAGGCGCTGGGCGGCCAGCGACGACGAGCTGGCCGAGGCGCTGCGCGCGCCGAAGAACTGCTCCATCTCCTCCAGGCAGGCCGCCACCGGGGCACCCCCCCGGTCGCAGCGCACCTCGCTGTCACCGGCGCGCAGCCCTTGACGCACGCTGAGGCGCGCCTGGGGGGTCTCGATCACGCCACGGGAGGTGTCGCTGGCGGTCACCTGCAGGCCGCGAGTACGGGCGAAGTCCTCGAGCTGGGGCCATACCGTACCGGGATCGGCGCCGACCACCAGCCAGCTGTCGCGGCCGATGTTGCGGCGCTCGACGAAGTCACCCTCGGTGGCACGCCCGGCCGCCAGCGGCTGGGGGCTCGGGACCTCGAAGCCGTCGTCCCGTGCCCGGAAGTCACCTACCGCCTCGGGCACCGGCATGGCATCCCGGTAGCGATCGGGGTTGCGCGTCTCGGGCAGGACCAGCGGCGAGCTGCCGCCGGCGTCCGCATAGTCGATGCTGCGGTCGTGATAGTAGCCGTCGCGGGCACAGCCGGCCGTGGCCAGGGCGATGGCCGCCACCAGCGGCATCCATTTCAGCGCAGAGTTCATGCATCCACCTTGCGTCAGGTTGTCCAGGTTCCGGCGCCCGAGCGCCGGTCAATCGTCGGTCAGGCCGGCCAACTGCAGGGCCTCGCCGATGGTGGAGTGATACTTCTCGGACAGCCATGTCAGGGGCAGACGGATACCGGGCTCGATCAGGCCCATGCGGTGCAGCGCCCACTTGACGGGGATGGGGTTCGACTCGACACCGAGATTGGTGTGCAGGGGCATCAACCGGGTGTTGATCTGGTGAGCCTTGTCGGCGTCGCCGGCCACGGCGGCGGCGCACAGCTCGTGCATCGCCCGGGGGGCGACATTGGCGGTCACCGAGATATCGCCATGGCCCCCTATCAGCATGAAGTCGCAGGCGGTACCGTCGTCGCCGGAATAGAGCATGAAGTCGCTGCCCCTGAGGCGGGCGATCAGGTCCTCGGCGCGCTCCAGGTTGCCGGTGGCGTCCTTGAGCCCGATGATGTTGTCGACCTCGGCCAGGCGCAGCACCGTCTCGTTGTAGAGGTCGGAGCAGGTACGTCCCGGCACGTTGTAGAGGATCACCGGCAGCTTGCTGCCCTCGGCCACCGCCTTGAAGTGCTGGTAGAGGCCTTCCTGGGTCGGCTTGTTGTAGTAGGGACACACCGACAGGCAGTAGTCGGCCCCCACCTCGCCGGCGTAGCGGGCCAGCTCGACGGCCTCGGAGGTGGCGTTGGCCCCGGTGCCGGCGATCACCGGGATGCGCCCGTCGACCTCCTCCACCACCGCGCGAATCACGTCGAAATGCTCGGCGAAGGACATGGTGGTGGGCTCGCCGGTGGTACCGGCGGCGACGATGCCGTCGGTGCCATTCTCGAGGTGGAAGTTCACCAGGCGGCGCAGCGCCTCCCAATCGATGTCGCCATTGACCTTCATCGGCGTCGCCATGGCGACGATACTGCCAGTGATCATCCTCTCATTCCTCTCGATGCAACTACGCGATACGACTGCTGCGTCTGCCGCCCCCGAATGCGGGGACACGCCTCGGACAATGGCACCAACGCCAGAGAGTAGATGGTACTCAGGCGATCAAAGCCTGTACAGCACGGGCAGGCGAGACTTTACAGCTCGGCCGCGGTTGCGTGTAATCGGGAGCCACGTCCCACCGGCACAAGGAACCTTCCATGAGCGTCAGCATCGGCCAGCCCGTGCCCGACTTCACCGCCAGCGCCACCAGCGACAGCCGCGTAAGCCTCTCCGAACTGCAGGGCCGGCAGGTGGTGGTCTATTTCTATCCCAAGGCCAGCACCCCGGGCTGCACCACCGAGGGTAGCGACTTCCGCGACCGCAAGGACGCCTTCGACGCCGCCAATACCGTGATCCTCGGCGTCTCCCGCGACGGCCTCCGCGCCCAGGAGAACTTCAAGGCCAAGCAGGGCTTCAACTTCGAGCTGATCTCCGACAAGGACGAGGCCGTCTGCCGGCTGTTCGATGTCATCAAGCTCAAGAAGCTCTACGGCAAGGAGCACCTCGGCATCGAGCGCAGCACCTTCCTGGTCGACGCCGAGGGCAGGCTCGCCCGGGAGTGGCGCAGGGTCAAGGTGCCCGGCCATGTCGAGGAGGTACTCGAGGCCGCCCGGGAACTGCACGCCGCTTCCTGACTCTTCCGCCCGGTGCGTGGGCGGTGGCCCTCACTCCTTGACCAGGGACTCCACCGCCTCGTTCTTCTGCCGCTTCTTGATGCCCCGGGGCCAGGCGTAGACGAGCGCCTTGAGCAGGGTCGCCAGCGGAATGGCGAAGAAGACCCCCCAGAAGCCCCAGATTCCGCCGAAGAAGAGTATCGCCAGGATGATCGACACCGGGTGTATGTTGACCGCCTCGGAGAACAGGATCGGCGACAGGACGTTGCCGTCCAGCGCCTGGATGACGCCGTAGGCGAGCACCACGTAGAGGAACTCGTCGGTCATGCCGAAGTGAAAGCCGGCCACCGCCGCCACCGGCAGGGTGGCCACCGCGGCGCCGATGTAGGGCACCAGCACCGAGAAGCCCACCAGCACCGCCAGCAGCGCCGAATAGGGCAGGCCGAAGAAGGCGAAGGTCAGGAAGGCCACGGTGCCGACGATGATGATCTCGACGAACTTGCCGCGCACATAGTTGGCGATCTGGTCGTCCATCTCCTGCCAGATCCGCGTCATCAGAGTGCGCTTCTGGGGCAGCAGCGACACCATGAAGGCCACCAGCTTCTCGCGATCCTTGAGCATGAAGAACACCAGGATCGGCACCAGGATCAAGTAGACGATCAGGGCGATGACATTGCCCAGCGAGGCCAGCGACAGCGTCAGCGCCCGCTGCCCGAACTGGGTCATCTCGCGCCCGGCCACGCCGATCCAGTTCTGGATCTGGTCGGGGGTCACCAGGTTGGGGTAGCGCTCCTGGAGGTCGTCGAGCAGCTGCTGGCCGCTGGCGAACATGCGCGGCGCCTCCTGCACCAGGCTGACGAGCTGGTTCCAGATCAGCGGCATCAGGATGAAGGCCATCGCCAGCAACACGCCGATGAAGCCGAGAAACACCAGGGTCACCGCCAGCAGATGCGGCACATGGCGCCGGGTCAGGGCCGACACCGCCCCCTGCAGCAGGAAGGCGATCACCAGGGCGATGAAGAAGGGCGCCAGCATGCGCCCGAACCAGATCACCGCGGCGAAGCCCAGCACCAGCACCACCAGCAGGATCACCGCCTCCTCGTCGGAGAAGTAGTGGTCGATCCAGCTCTTGAAGACGGCGCGCAGGCTCATGAGCCGGGCTCTCCGCCCTTGCGAATCCAGTAATGGAAGACCGGGCCACGCTCCTCCCTGGCCGGCATCTCGTGGATGCTCTGCTCGATGAAGGTCTCGAAGTCACGCCAGGAACCGGCATCGGTGGCCATCACCTCGAGCAGCTGGCCAGGCTCGAGGCGCGCCAACGCCTGCTTGGCCTTGAGCAGGGGCAGGGGGCAGGGAAGACCGCGGGCGTCGAGCACGTCATCAGGTTGCACAGCCATGTTGTCTCCCGGGAGAATGCATTCAGGGCATGTCGGCTGCCAGGCAGGAGCCGCTCGACATGAAACCCTTGAGATTTAAAGGCACTTTACGGGCCGAATCAATGTCGGAGGGTAACTCCCGCCGCCTGCCCTGCCGGAAGAGAGGATGGCCATGCCCCGGATCGCCACAACCTGCCTCGCCGCCTTGCTGAGCCTGGCGCTTGCCCAGCCCACTGCCGCCCAGTGGATCGACAGCCGGGCGAGTGACGACTACGGCCTGCCCAGCCTGACCAGCAGCGGCAGCCAGGCGGTCAGCGGCGAGGAGGCACGCCTGGGCCGCGCCTGGCTCAGGCAGTTCCGAGCCCGCGCGCCCGGCTGGGATGACCCCATCGCCCAGGAATACGTGGAATCGCTGATCACCCGGCTACTGCCCCACAGCGACCTGGTCGACACCGACACCCTCGTCACGTTGGTCGAGAGCCGCATGCTCAACGCCTTTGCCGTGCCGGGCGGCGTGATCGGCGTGAACGCCGGCCTGTTCGCCTTCGCCGACGAGGAGGCCGCCCTGGTCTCGGTACTCGCCCACGAACTCGGCCACCTCTCACAGCGCCACTATGCCCGGAGCCTGGCCCGCGCCGAGCAGACCCAGATCCCCACCATGGCCGCCATGCTGGCCGGCATGCTGATCGCCGCCGGTGGCGGTGGCGATGCCGGCATCGGCGTGGCCATGGGCTCCCAGGCGGCCTTCATTCAGGACCAGCTCGCCTACTCCCGCCGCTTCGAACAGGAGGCCGACCGCATCGGCCTCCAGGCCATGGCCCAGGCCGGCTACGACCCCCAGGCCATGGTACGCATGTTCCGCGCCATGCAGCGCATGGCCAGCCTGCAGGGCGGCAACCCGCCGGAGTTCCTGCTGACCCACCCGGTGACCGAGTCCCGCCTCAGCGACACCCAGGATCGTGCCAGCCAGCTCCGGCTCGACAGCCCTCGCGACGAGGACCTTCAGTACTCGCTGGTCAGGGCCAGGGCATTGTTGGCGATCCACCGCCGCGACCCGCGGCAGGCCGCCACCCGCCTGGCCCAGGGAGACGCGCCCGAGGCTGCCCGGCGCTACCTGGCGGCGCTGATCGACGCCGAGCGCGGCAATACCGATGCGGCACTGCGCGACCTCGACGCCCTGGCCCGGGAGTTTCCCGACCTGGCGCTGCTGCCCGCCTCGGCCACCGAGGTGGCGTTCGAGGCCGGCCGCTACGACGACACCATCGAGCGCAGCCGTCGCCAGTTGCGGCTGATGCCCGGCCATGTGCCCACCACCCGGCTGCTCGGCGAGGCGCTGCTGCAACGCGACCCCGACGAGGCCTGGCGGGTGCTGCGGGAGCTCTCCGAGCGCCGCCCCGAGGATCCCCAGGTGTTTACCCTGCTGGCCGAGGCCGCCGGACGCAGCGATCGCGAGGCCTGGGGCCACCTGGCCCGGGCCGAACAGATGCAGCTCACCGGCCGCATCGACAACGCCATCCGCCAGCTCGACGTGGCCAAGGGGGTCGCCGAACGCGAAGGCAACACCACCGCCGCCAGCCGCATCGAGCAGCGTCGCAAGGACTTCCTCGGCTATCGGGAGACGATGGAGAAGTTCTGACAGCTGGAAGCTCCCGGCAAAGCCGGGGACTTACAGCTTAAGCCCGCGAAGCGGGCGCTCTTCCAGCTCCAGCGCTAGGCGAAGCCTAGCGCTGGAAATTGAGCATCCGCTCCAGCGGCTTGAGCGCGGCCCGGCGCAATTCGGCGTCGACGAAGATCTCGCCGCTGCCATGACGCAGGGCGCCGGCCAGGTTGTCCAGGGCGTTCATCGCCATCCACGGGCAGTGGGCGCAGCTCTTGCAGGTCGCGCCGTTGCCGGCGGTGGGGGCCTCGAACAGGGTCTTGCCCGGCACCGCCTGCTGCATCTTGAAGAAGATGCCGCGGTCGGTGGCCACGATCAGCTTGTCGTTGGGCAATTCCTTCGCCGCCTTGATCAGCTGCGAGGTGGAACCCGCCACGTCGGCCAGCTCGACCACCGGGGCCGGCGACTCCGGATGCACCAGCACCGCCGCCTCCGGGTAGAGGGACTTGAGATCCTCGACGCCCTTGGCCTTGAACTCCTCGTGAACGATGCAGGCGCCGTCCCACAGCAGCATGTCGGCGCCGGTCTGCTTCTGGATATAGCCACCCAGGTGCTTGTCCGGGGCCCAGAGGATCTTCTCGCCGCGGGCCTGCAGGTGCTCGATCACCTCCACGGCGATGGACGAGGTCACCACCCAGTCGGCGCGGGCCTTCACCGCCGCCGAGGTGTTGGCATAGACCACCACGGTGCGGTCGGGGTGCGCATCGCAGAAGGCACTGAACTCGTCGGCCGGGCAGCCCAGGTCCAGCGAGCAGGTCGCCTCCAGGGTCGGCATCAGCACGCGCTTCTCCGGCGAGAGGATCTTGGCCGTCTCGCCCATGAAGCGCACCCCGGCCACCACCAGGGTCTCGGCCTCGTGGCGGGCGCCGAAGCGGGCCATCTCGAGGGAATCGGCCACGCAGCCGCCGGTCTCCTCGGCCAGCTGCTGGATGGCATCGTCAGTGTAGTAGTGCGCCACCAGGACGGCGTTGTTGGCCTCGAGGAGTCGCTTGATCTCGTCGACGCGGGCCTCGTCCTCGGCGGGAATCCGGGTGGGGCAGTAGGCGCGTGCCAGGTGCTCGCGCACCTCGACACGGGAAGTCATGATCGTCATCGTGTCTACCACTGTGACTGGCAGGGGCTCCCCCTGCGATTTACCAGGTACCGCCGCTCGCGCGCTCCGCACGGGGCGATACACCTGAGGGTCGACCCTTGCGTCTTTCGCCACGATCGACCCGAGCCCTTATTCTAGACCAGAACACTGGGGTATTGACCACCCCCGGCCGGAAAAGCGTCATGCGAATGGAATGGGGGCCGCCCGGCGGGATCGAGGGGCACTCGAGGTGGCTGCATTGATGGCATCAGTGCGTTAGCGCACCGACGGCGGCCTGCCGTTCCGCCAGAGTCGTGCTACCGATGCTTCACGACATCGTGAAGGCCGGACAGTGACACGAGGTCGCCATGCCATCCCCCATCCAGCACACCACCCTTCCCACGACTGCATTCAAGAAATTCACGCGCCTGCCCGACCGCGAGCCAGGCGAACAGCAGCACGGCTATCCCTTCAAGCCGGAACGCTTGCCCGAAGCACCACTTGCGACACTTCCCGACGAGGAGCTCGACGAGCCTGCCAGGCGCGCCGCCGCAGGCGACGATGATCTGATGAGCCAGGATATCAACGCGATCGTCCCCAAGATGCCGTCATGACATCCCGGCGGGTGCGCCCTTCCCAGGGCGCACCCGCCGATTTCATGGTACCTCCCCTTCGATGATGACCTGACGGTAGATGCGCCGATCGGAGGCATAGCAGCCACAAGAGGCCTCGATCAGCCCCGCCCGGTCCAGCACCGTGATGTCCCCACGGTGATAGCGGATCAACCGGCGCGTCTGCAGCGCCATGGCGGCCAGGGTGATGCCGGCACGACGCACCCCCAGCATCATGGCCAGGAACTCATGGGTGAGATGCAGCTGATCCGAGTGCGCACGATCCTGGGTCATCAACAGCCAGCGAGCCAGCCGGGCCTCGAGCTGATGAAAGTGGGTACATGCCGCCACCCGGGACAGCTGGTGCATCAGCACATAGAGATAGCGCTTCAGCAGCGCCTGAAGCGCGGGGCTCTGCTCCAGGTGACGGCCAAAGACAGCCGCCGGTATGCGCAGTGCCGGCCCGGCGCCCTGCACCAGGGCGTGCCAGGGCGACTCCTCGATCCCCAGGATCAAGGGCATCCCGAACATACCTTCACTGCCGACCATTGCCACTTCCAGCCGGTCCCCGTCACTCAGATTGGCAATCAGGGAAATGAAGCTGTTGAGGGGAAAATAGACATGCGAGATTCGCCCGCCGGGCTCGGCGAGCACCTCACCGAACACCAGGTCGACGGCCTCGCAGTCGGCAAGGAAAGATACCCTGTCCTGATGCGGCAAGCTGTCGATAAGGTGGTTGGTCATCGGACTGAGAGTAGAAGGCTTCATGTGCACGCTCCTGGTTGAAACCGGCAATCGGCACATGGCAAGAAATCACTAGGGTCCGACGTCGACGGCAGCCAGGGGGTGATCAGGCAATCACCAACAAGCCGCTAAGCGAACACTGGCATGTCCATCATCATGCCGTCGGTGCGCCAGGATACACACGCAGGACACGACCTGCTTGCGTACCCTACCGGTCCGCGAGGGAAATAGACCCTTCACCCGGGGCGATGATAGCTCAGCAGGCGATCGTACTCCTTCTTGACGACCACATAGCATTCACAGACCCGCGCTTCCAGGCCAGGCCTGTCCAGGATGCTGATATGCCCGCGATGGTAGGAAATCAGGCCAGCCCTCTGCAGCTTGCCGGCCGACTCGGTGACGCCCTCGCGGCGCACCCCGAGCATATTGGCGATCAGTTCCTGGGTCATGACCAGCTCGTTGGTCGGCAAGCGATCCAGGCTCAGCAACAGCCAGCGACACAGCTGCTGATCCAGGCTGTGATGCCGGTTGCATACCGCTGTCTGAGCCATCTGGGTGATCAGGGCCTGGGTGTAACGCAATAACAAGTGCTGAAGCGTTGACGCGCGATCGAATTCGTCCTTCAGCAGCTGCCCCTTGAGGCGATAGGCGCTGCCGGCACTCTGCACGATGGCACGGCTCGGTGTGGTTTCGCCGCCCATGAACAGCGAGATGCCGACGATACCCTCGGCACCGACGACGGCAATTTCCGTCGAATCACCATCTTCCATGACGCACAGTAGCGATACGATGGAATCCGTCGGGAAATAGACATGGCGCATCACCTTTCCCGACTCGACCAGAGAATCCCCCAGCGTCAGCTCGACCCGCTCGAGGTGGGGCGCCAAGCGCTGGTATTCATCCTTCGGCAGGGCCGCCAGCAAGTGATTCTGACGAAGGTCATGTTGCAGGGCCATGACTGACACTCCCGTATCGGGCAAGCCACCCCCGACCACAGGGCACGAAAAGCGGACTTGTCCGATGGTGGTTGACGATACGAGGCAGCCGCAGGATATCCTTGCCGGACTCACCCCTGATCACATCTAGAGACAGGCAACAGGCTGCCCTGTATCACCAGGCAGCCTACAACCAATTGAATTAAAACAAGAAACACCGACTCACGCGGATCTCGCTGCACTCCCCCACTCGCCGACACAGGCGCAGCAACCGAGTACTTACTGTGTACGCTAGCGCACGGAAGTGGCTCCGTCACGCCACTACGCTCGCTGGATACCGGCCAGGCCCCAAGGCTCAGGTCAGGCAGTGCCGTCCCACCGAGACTCACACGCAGGCGGAACAGGAAACCAACTCATGGGTAGTGCCAACGTTTCTGATGATCACGCCTCTTGTCTCACGAACTCGAGCGCCGCACCGGGCCACGCCGCTCTTGCCCCACCTATGAGCGTGCGGCCCAGGGGTAATGCGCGTTCCCAGGCCGAGTGCATGAGAGACGACCCGATGCTTCAGGGCACCGCCTGGACGCAGCTCCCTTCCGCCTTCTTACGCGCCGAGGAGTCGGTGCGGCAAGGTCACACCCCGACAGTGGAGGACCTCCCCGAGCGAAAGGCGACCAACGCCTCGAGACGGGAAGTCGCAGCAGCCCTGGATGCCGAGAGGGCATGGGCTCGGGTGGCCCTCAACGCCATTGGCGATGCCGTCCTGACCATCGACCTTCACGGTACGGTCACCTACATGAACCGAGTGGCTGAAACCCTGACAGGCTGGTCAGAATCGGAGGCGATCGGCAAGCCACTTTCCCGCGTGTTCCATCTTGTCGATGGCAAGACACATCAAACGACCATCCTCCCTGGGCGGCGCGCCATCGAGGAGAACAAAACGGTAGGCTTCGCTCTGGATTGCGTGCTCGTCCGCCAGGATGGCAGCAAGCTCGAGATCGAGGATTCAGCGGCGCCCATCCATGACCGGGAGGGTCGAGTCACCGGCGCCGTGATCGTGTTCCACGACGCCTCTCAGTCACAGGCCATGTTGGAGAAGATGGCCTACCTGGCGCAGCATGATGCGCTCACCGGCCTGCCCAGTCGCGCCCTGCTGACGGAACGGCTCTCCCGAGCCATTGGCCTGGCCCGACGACACCGACATCTGGTCGCCCTGCTCTATCTTGACCTTGATGCCTTCAAGCCCATCAATGACTCGCTCGGCCATGCCTTGGGTGACAGCCTGCTCCAGGCGGTTGCGGGTCGTCTTCAGGAGTGCATGCGCGACATCGACACCGTCTGTCGTCAGGGTGGCGACGAATTCGTGATCCTGCTTGCCGAGATCAGGCAACCCGAAGATGCCACCAAGGTCGCGGAAAAACTGCTTGCCGTCCTGGGCAGGCCGTACCGTATCCATGGTCATGAACTCCTCATCACGCTAAGCATCGGCATCAGCCTCTACCCGGATGATGCCGACGATGCCGATACCCTCATGCACAACGCCGACACGGCCATGTACCACACCAAGCGAAATGGCCGAAATGGACATTACTGCTTCACGGATGAGATGAATACCCTGCCCATTCGACGAAGGCGGAGCGAACCAGGTCTGCATCGGTCCCTCCAGCCATCGCAATTCTTGTTCGACTTTTAGCCGAAGATCGGGCGGTCCACGGAGGTCGTTCCCGTGCCTGGGCCCTGTTCCCGGGAAGCATCCGATGCTCGATCCCGCTCAGCCTGCCAGGTTCACTGCCGTGGCACAGTCCAATGGGCCGATCGTTCCACCAGGCATCAGGACGTGAGGCGCCATGTACGCCAGCGCACAGACGGGGGGGGCGCCGTTGGCATAGCCTCAACATGGGTGTGGCAAGGGAACAGCCTATACAGGGAGTTGCGCCAAGCGTCGCACGGACTGCGACGCCATCATGACACGAACCATCCCGCAGCATCCTGAAACAGGAAAATGCGCCGCAGAGGAAAACTTCATGAACAATATCGTCTATATCGTCGGTGCAGTCGTCATCGTGCTGGTGGTTCTCTCCGTTCTCGGTCTGCGTTGAGACAAGCGACGAGAGAAGTTGATTGGCAAGACAGCACGGTGAAGCCGGGAGGCTGCAGGCCGAAGACCCCGTTCACTGGAGACGCCCCCGTGACCATCATCAAAGGATTCGTGTTCCTGCTCTTTCTGTTCGGTCACATCGCGCTGACCAACGCCGATGACGGCTACACCGACGCCCTGCAGACATACGAGCGGCAGGAGTACCGCCAGGCCTTGCAGATGTTCGACCGGCTTGCCACCACCGGCGACGCCGAGGCCCAGTACATGCTTGGGCAAATGCACGAGGCCGGCCAAGGGACGCTCCAGGACTTCGTGGAGGCGCACAAGTGGTACAACCTGGCCGCGGCTCGCGGCCACCGCCGTGCCGCCGCTGCGCGCGATGCCGTGGCGGCGCGGATGACCGCGCAGCAGATCAGCGAGGCCCAACAGGCAGCCCGCGCCTGGCAGCCGAGGGCGACACCGTCAGGGATAGCACCCGAACCATCGCCTCCCGTCGAGACCCTGTCCGGCCGACAACTGGTGGCCGAAGTCCAGCGTGAACTCAACCGGCTAGGTTACGAGGCCGGCCCGGTGGACGGTCTGATGGGAACTCGCAGCCGTAATGCGATTCGCGATTACCAGGGCACGGTGGGCCTGGCCCAGGACGGTCAACCGACGACGGCACTGCTGGCTCGATTGCGGCAGACGGGCCGGGAGCCGGCGGCCACGGTGCCACCCGAGCCGGAACCGACACCGGAAAGACGGGTCGCCCTGGACGACGCCTTCAGCGACGGCGATTTCCGGCGCAACCCACCCTGGACCGTGCTCAGCGGACGCTTCGACATCGATGATGGCGGGTTACGCAGCATCGTGGAGAAACCACAGGTGGTCACGCCCGCCTCACCGACGCTCCGCCCGGAACGACCGGAGGAGATCGGCCTGGCGATGCTCCAGTTGATCCTCGGACAGGAGGGCGGGCTGAAGCCTGACGCGGCATCGCCGGAGGCGACGGAGGTCGAGTTCGGGGACGCGGCCCGGATTTTCGTCCATGCACCGGTCGACAACGCCTTCAGACTGGAGCTGGAACTGGCCTCCTACCAGCGGCCGGGCAGCCTGGCACTGGGGCTGTTCCAGGGCAACCAGCCCGGTGGAGGCTACCGCCTGGTCTACAATCCCGGCTCACGGCCCGGGCTTAGCCTGGTACGGATGACGGCCGATGGGGGCGAGGTGATCGCCAGCAGCGAGGGCACGCTCGACCTCGAGGATGGCCGTTTCCATATGCTGAGCTGGACCCGCGACGAGAGCGGGAACATGCAAGTCTGGGTGGATGGCCGGCGTGTGCTGCAGGCACACGATCGGCGCCTGCGCCAAGGCTTCCAGGGCTTCGTGCTGGTGAATCATGGCGGCGATTACAACCTCCGCCGGGTACGGCTGGAGCATTAGGGAAACAATCAACCGGACCCATAACGACAAAGCGCCCTCGCTTTCTGGAAGCGAGGGCGCTTTGTTTGGCAATCTGGTGGGTCGTGTAGGATTCGAACCTACGACCAATTGGTTAAAAGCCAACTGCTCTACCAACTGAGCTAACGACCCGGTGCTTGCGGACAAGCATACAGGCTCGGATGGTGGGTCGTGTAGGATTCGAACCTACGACCAATTGGTTAAAAGCCAACTGCTCTACCAACTGAGCTAACGACCCGTCCGAACGGGTGCAGATATTACTCACCCAGCCCCCTGAAAGCAAGCGCTTTTTTGCCTTTGGTCGCAGGCTCGTCGCCTCAGCGGCTGCGGTGGCCCTTCGGCTTGCGCATCGCCTGCACCGGCCGGCGCTTGTGCTTGTCGCGGCTCCAGCGATTCTTCTCGTCCGGGGTCAGCTCCGGCACCTTGCGCGGCGCCAGTCCGGCCTGGGCCGCCAGGTCGTCGATCTCGTCCTGGGAGAGCTCAGTCCACTCGCCGGCCTTGGCCCGCTTGTCGAGGAAGATGTTGCCGTAGCGCACCCGCTTGAGGCGGCTGACGGTGAGCCCCTGGGACTCCCACAGGCGGCGCACCTCGCGGTTGCGGCCCTCCATGATCACCACATGGAACCAGGTGTTGATGCCCTCGCCGCCGAATTCCTGGACGTCGGTGAAGCGCGCCGGGCCGTCGTCGAGCATCACCCCCTCGACCATGGCCACGATCTGCTCCCTGGTCACCTCGCCCATCACCCGCACCGCGTACTCGCGTTCCACCTGGGTGGAGGGGTGCATCAGCCGATTGGCCAGTTCGCCGTCGGTGGTGAACAGCAGCAGGCCGCTGGTGTTGATGTCGAGCCGGCCGATGGCGATCCAGCGCTCGCCCTTGAGGCGCGGCAGGCGATCGAAGACGGTACGCCGTCCTTCCGGGTCCTTGCGGGTGCAGAGCTCGCCCTCGGGCTTGTTGTACATGATCACCCGGCGCGGCACCTCCTCGGCGCCACGCAGGGTCACCGGCCGGTCGTCGACGCTGACCCGGTCGCGCATCTCGATGCGGTCGCCCAGGGTCGCGACCTTGCCGTTGACCTTGACCCGGCCATCGGCGATAGCGGTCTCCATCTCGCGGCGCGAGCCCAGCCCGGCACGGGCCAGGACCTTCTGTAGTTTCTCGGTGGTGTCGCTCATCGGTCGTCGGTCTCACTGGATGTGGATTCCGCCCCCGGGGCAGCGTCATCGTCGACGCAGCCCCGGGCACGTTCGGACAGGCGGGCCTCGAGATCGGCGAAGCTCAGCCCGGTCCGTTCTGACGCCGTCCCGGCGTGGTCATCGTCGGCCGTCCCGGCCGTCGGTTCGGAGACCTCGGCGGCATCGGCCGGCGCGAGGTCATCATGATCAAAGGCCTCTCCATCGGCCGCCGTCTGCTCGCCCCCCTCGTCGGGAGGGGCGTCGGCCTGGGCCAGCAGCGCCTCCTGGGGCGGCGGTGGCGCGTCCTCCTCGAAGAGCGGCTCGTCGAACTCCTTGAGCTCGTGCATCGGCGGCAGCTCATCGAGGGTCTTGAGGCCGAAGTCGTCGAGGAAACTTCGGGTGGTGGCATAGACCGCCGGTCGCCCCGGCACGTCGCGGTGCCCTACCACCCGGACCCAGCCACGCTCGAGCAGGGTGCGCATGATCGAGCCGCTCACCGTGACCCCGCGCACCTCCTCGATGTCGCCGCGGGTCACCGGCTGGCGGTAGGCGATCAGCGCCAGGGTCTCGAGCAGCGCCCGGGAGTAGCGCTGGGGGCGTTCGTCCCACAGCCGTGAGACCCAGGCCGAGAGCCGCGGGCGGATACGCAGCTGGTAGCCCGAGGCGGTCTCGATCAGCTCCATGGCGCCGCGCTCGTGGCGGATGCCGAGCCGCTCCAGCGCCTCGCGCAGGGCGCGACGCGGCGGCCGCTCGTGATCGTCGAACAGTGCCTCCAGCCGGTCGAGGCCCAGCGGCTCCCCGGCGGCCAGCAGTGCCGCCTCGAGGATCTCGTCCAGGGCATCGGGAAACTCCATGGCGGTCATGCCGGCGCACTCCCCTCATCGTCCTCGAAGGGGCTCTCGCCGCCCGCGTCACCCTCCGCCGCGAAGACGTCCTCCTCGTCCGCCGCCAGCGCCGCCCGGGCCCGCACATGGATCGCCGACAGCGGGGCGTTCTGCACGATCTCGATCATCGCCTCCTTGGCCAGCTCGAGGATCGCCATGAAGGTCACCACCACCCCCGCCCGGCCCTCTTCCAGGGTGAACAGCGCCTCGAAGGGGGTGAAGTGCTCGTGGCTCAGCCGCTCCATGATCCTGAGCATCCGCTCCCGGGTCGAGAGCACCTCGCGGCTGATCTGGTGCGCCTGGTTGAGCTCGGCGCGACGCAGGATGCCGGCCAGCGCCCCGAGCAGCTCGTCGAGTTCGACATCGGGATGGATTAGCCGGGATTCCAGCGGCGGCAGCACGGCCCGCGCCGGGAACCAGTCGCGCCCCAGGCGCGGCAGCTCGGCCAGCGCCTCGGCGGCACTCTTGAGCTGTTCGTACTCCTGCAGGCGGCGGATCAGCTCGGCCCGCGGATCCGCCTCCTCGTCGTCGCCGCCCTCCTTCGGCGGGCGCGGCAGCAGGGTGCGCGACTTGATCTCGGCGAGCATCGCCGCCATCAGCAAGTATTCCCCGGCCAGCTCGATCTCCAGCGCCTTCATCAGCTCCACGTACTCGATGTACTGGCGGGTGATGGCGGCCACGTCGATGGCCAGGATATCGAGGTTCTGGCGGCGGATCAGGTAGAGCAGCAGGTCGAGCGGCCCCTCGAAGGCCTCGAGGAAGACCCGCAGCGCCTCCGGAGGAATGTAGAGGTCCTCCGGCAGCTCGGTGATCGGCTCGTCGAACAGCCGCCCCAGCACCGCGGCCTGCTGGGCCGCGACGGTTGTCTGCTCGGGGCTGCTGGCGGTATCGGGGATGGTACTCACGCGGCGTGCCTCTCCGGGGACGCGGGATCAACGCGCCAGTCTAGCAAGAGCACGCCAAGGGAAACAGTATGAACCCGGTGGCGCCACGACAACCATTGGACAACTTCTATGCCACCGCCTGACGGTGGCGCGTTATGTCACCACGCCCGGCCAGGATGCCCTCCACGGACACATCTTCATCCAGGGCGTCCCAATGGATCCCTCGAGGGCTCAGCTCATAGTCGGCCAGCTGCCCGGGAGTGGCATTCAGCAGCCGCGGATACCAGGCAAGAGGCACACCGATCGTACGACCGTCACTCAGCTCAACCCAGAAGCTATCTTCATCAAACGTCACACGTTTAGGCGAAATATTCATGCCAGGCCTCCTCCAGTGCCTTACGATGCTGCGCGACCATAGCGGAAATTCGACGCAGCATCCGTGCATCGAAACCGTCATTCCGAGCCAGCTGAACCTCAGGAACCAACCAGAACTTGGCTTCAGAACCCGCCTTGAAAACATGGATATGCGGTGGCTCTCTGGGATCACCTTCATCTGAATAGAAGAAGAACTTGAAGCCATCCAGACGCAGCACGGTTGGCATGTCTGACTCCCCCGGCGACCCAAGGGTCATTCAACCGCGGCCATCTTGAGATAGCAAGCCACCCTACTCCGCCGCCTCTGCCTTGCGATAGCGCCCGGTGTAGTCGAAGAGCTTCTCGCGCACCTGCCAGAGGCGACCCACCTGGCGCCCCACCACGAAGTCCGGGGCACGCAGCCGCCGCTCCCCCTCGATCACCGCCTCGGGCGTGGCGGGCTGCCAGCGCGAGCCCGGCGCGCGCAGGTGGTCGCGCAGGAAGACCGCGGTGAAGGCGCGCCGCTGGGCCGGGGTCTCCAGGGCGAACCACTCGGTGAGCGTCGCGCCATCCTCGTCGTGATAGGTCACCTTCAGGCGCGGCAGGCCGCGGCCGTTGACGGTCGCCTCGAGCTGCATGCCGCTGACCCGCAGCACTCGGGCGTCCTTCAGGCGCAACGCCTCCCGGAGCTTGTCGTCGGCATCGACCAGCAGCGTCTGGCAGCCGTGGCAGCGCCGGGCGGCGATGTCGTTCTCGGCACCGCACTGCTCACAGACCTTGAAGCGGTAGCGGAAGTCGCACTGGCGCTTTTTACAGGCGCCCGACCCCGCGCCGCGTTGCTCGTGCTCGGACGGGGCGCTCGACGCATCGTCAACGAGCCCCTGGCAGCGGCGGCCGAAGTGCTCGATGACGATATCCCCCTCACGCCGCCCCCAGAACAGGTTGGCGTGGCCGCAGGCGGGGCACGCGACCTGCACCGGCTCGGTGTCGCCGGCGGGCCCGGGGCTGCCCACCTCGGGCGCGTAGAGGTCCCAGGGGTTGCCGGCATAGTCGAGGATCAGGCAGTCGGCCTTGCCCGGGGCGAGGCGCAGGCCGCGGCCGACGATCTGCTGGTAGAGGCTCACCGACTCGGTGGGCCGCAGGATCGCGATCAGGTCCACATGGGGGGCATCGAAGCCGGTGGTCAACACCGCCACGTTGACCAGGTACTTGAGCCGCTGCGCCTTGAAGGCGGCGATGATCGCCTCGCGCTCGGCGGAGGGCGTCGCCCCGGTGACCAGCGCCGCCGCCTGGGCCGGCAGGTAGCCGAGGATCTCCTCGGCGTGGGCCACGCTGGCGGCGAACAGCATCACGCCCCGGCGCTCGCGGGCACGCACGACCACCTCGGCGATGATGCCCGGCGTGGCACGGTGGCCGGCCACCACCCGGTTGAGCTCCTCCTCGCGGAACAGCCCGTCGGCCGAGGGGGTGAGCCGCGAGAAGTCGTAGCGTTCGACGGCGGCATCGATCCGCGTCGGTTTCGCCAGGTAGCCCTGCTTGACCATCAGCCGCAGCGGCTGCTCGAACACGCAGTCGCGGAAGAAGCAGTCCTCCCCGCCTCGCACCATGCCGTGGTGGTGGCGGTGGTAGATGAAGCCCTGACCCAGCCGATAGGGCGTCGCGGTCAGCCCCAGCACCTTGAGGCGCGGATTGCGGGCGCCCAGGTGGTCGATCACCCGGCGGTAGCTCGACTCCTCGTCCAGGGCGACCCGGTGACACTCGTCGATCACCAGCAGGGTGAAATTGCCGTCGTCGAAACTCTCGAGGTTGCGCACCACCGACTGCACCGAGCCGAACACCACCTGGCGGGCCGCCTCCTTGCGGCCGAGGCCGGCGCTGAAGATATCGGCCTCGAGCCCGTAGGCGAGGTACTTGGCGTGGTTCTGCTCGACGAGTTCGCGCACATGGGCCAGCACCAGCACCCGCCCCCGGGCCAACCGCGCCAGCTCGGCGATCACCAGCGACTTGCCGCTGCCGGTGGGCAACACCACCACCGCCGGGTCGTCCGCGGCGCGGAAGTGCGCCACCACCCGGCCGACCGCCTCCCGTTGATAAGGACGCAACGCAGGGGGCGACGGGGAGGTAGCGACGAACTCGGCGGGCATGGCGGAACCGGGATGGCGAGGAAACGCCGCCATCTTACCCGCCACCACCGCCCCCGTCAGGGGGCAGAAGCGTGGCCGACGGCCGGCAACATTCCTGACGCGCAGCCGAAGAGCTTTCGCCTTGAAGAACTTTCATCCGTGAACCTCGGCGTCTGGACTATAGTGAGCAGACCGCCATGTATCAGACCAATGTCCAAGACGTGATGGCGATACTCATCACTGGAGTCTGATATTTCTCATCACAGAGGTAGGAGATCACCGATCAAAGGGACTTTGATCCTCGACACTTGACGGGCATCCCCCCGCCGGTCGCCCTTGTTCAGCATGCGGCTGTCGGAATACTCGATGTCACTCCCTTTCAACGAGAGGACACCGCCATGCCGACGACGACATCCACCCGAAGTCCCACGCCTCCCCCGCTCTCCCCCCGCCAGAACCCCTGGCGTGTCGACCAGCTGCTGGCCCTTGCCGGCAGCCACGAGCTGGCCGAGCTCACTCGCTACCGCCGCCTCGCCTTCAGCTTCCTGACCTTCAATACCGCGATCAGCCGCTTGCTGGCTGGCCTGGGCATCGAATGCGAAACGCGCCTGAAGAAACTGGCCCACATCGCCCAGCGGCTGGAGCTGCTGTACCCGCTCTCGAGCAGCGAGCGCTACTATGCCAAGCTCCACGCCAAGCTGCGCCAGAAGGAGGCCGCTCCCTGCCATTTCATCGGCAGCGAAGACATGGCCATCGACGCCTTGACCCAGGCCCTGATGGACGCCGAGGCGTCACGATGCTTCTATGAGCAACTGCGTGAGGCCAGCCCCGCCAGCCTTCACTTCTTGCTGGCCGCCATCGTCCAACAGAAACAGGCCGAGCTCGGCGTGCTCAGCGAGCGCTTGACCAGCGGCGAGGGCCTCACCCAGCCCGCCGCCCTGTGCTAGCCCTCGCGCGCCCTGAACGACAAGAGGCGGCCCTGGGCCGCCTCTTGTCATTGTGCCGGTCGCCACGGCCGGAGGATCACCCCAGCCACACCCGGGCATTGCGGAACAGACGCAGCCAGGCGCCGTCCGTCGTCCACTCGGCCGGCCGCCAGGAGTTGGTCACCGCCCGCGCCACCCGCTCGGGGTGCGGCATCATGATGGTGACCCGGCCATCCGGGGTGGTCAGGCCGGTGATCCCGGAGGGTGAACCGTTGGGGTTGGCCGGATAGTGAGCGGTCACCTGGCCATAGTTGTCGACGTAGCGCAGGGCCACCTGGCCACTGCCCTGCATGCGGCGCAGGTGGGCACTGTCGCGGAACTCGGTGCGCCCCTCGCCGTGGGCCACGGCGATAGGCAGGCGCGAGCCTTCCATGCCGGCGAGCAGGATCGACGGGCTCTTCTCGACCTGGACCATGGAGACCCGGGCCTCGAACTGCTCCGACTCGTTGCGCACGAAGCGCGGCCAGTTATCGGCACCGGGAATCAGCTCCTTGAGCTGGGCGAGCATCTGGCAGCCGTTGCACACACCGAGCGCGAAGCTGTCGTCGCGGCCGAAGAAGGTCGCGAACTGCTCCCGGGCGCGGGGGTTGAACAGCACCGACTTGGCCCAGCCGCCGCCGGCCCCCAGGACGTCGCCGTAGGAGAAGCCGCCGCAGGCCACCAGGCCCTGGAACGCCTCGAGGCTCACACGCCCCTCGAGGATATCGCTCATATGCACGTCGATGGCCTCGAAACCGGCGCGGTCGAAGGCCCAGGCCATCTCCACCTGGCCGTTGACGCCCTGCTCGCGCAGCACCGCCACCGCCGGGCGGGTCTTGTTGAGGTAGGGTGCCGCGATGTCCTCGTCCACCTCGAAGGTCGGACTCGCCGACAGGCCCGGGTCGCGGTCGTCGAGCAGGCCGTCGAACTCGCTCTTGGCGCAGTCGGGGTTGTCGCGCAGCGCCTGCATCCGGTAGCTGGTCTCGGCCCAGGTCCGCTGGGTGAGCAGCCGGGTGGTCTCGAGCAGCGGCTCCTCGAACAGGGTCACCCGCACCTGGTCGTCGTAGCGCGGGCGGGCGATGACACCGCAGGTCTCGATGCCCGCCGCGGCGAACTGGGCCAGCACCTCCTCGGTGTACCGGCGGTTGACCTGAATCACCGCACCGAGCTCCTCGGCGAACAGCGCATCCACCGCCTCGGCGGGCTCGTCGACCAGCCAGTCGAGCTTGATCTCGAGGCCGGCGTGGGCGGCGAAGGCCATCTCCAGCAGGGTCACCAGCAGGCCGCCGTCGCTGCGGTCGTGGTAGGCGAGCAGCCTGCCCTCGGCGTTGAGACCCTGGATCACCGCGAAGAACGCCCGGAGGTCCTCCGGGTCGTCCAGGTCGGGGCAGTCGTGGCCCACCTGGCCGTAGACCTGGGCCAGTGCCGAGCCGCCCAGGCGGTTACGGCCACCGCCCAGGTCGATCAGGATCAGGTCGGACTCGTCCTGCTCCAGGTTGATCTGCGGGGTCAGGGTCTTCAGCGCATCGGTCACCGGGGCGAAGCCGGTCACCACCAGCGACAGCGGCGAGGTGACGCTCTTCTCCTCCGCCTCGCCCTCGTCGTTCTCCTCCTGCCAGGCGGTACGCATGGACATGGAGTCCTTGCCCACCGGAATAGCGATGCCGAGCGCCGGGCAGAGCTCCATGCCCACGGCGTGCACGGCGTCATACAGGGCCTGGTTCTCGCCCGGATGATCGGCGGCGCTCATCCAGTTGGCGGAGAGCTTGATGTCGGAGAGCTTGTCGATCGGCGCCGCGGCCAGGTTGGTGATCGCCTCGGCCACCGCCAGGCGGGCGCTGGCCGCCGGGTCGATCAGCGCCACCGGCGGGCGCTCGCCGAGCGCCATGGCCTCGCCGGCATGGGTGTCGAAGCTGGCCGTGGTCACGGCGACATCGGCCACCGGCACCTGCCAGGGACCGACCATCTGGTCGCGGGCCACCTGGCCGGTGATCGAACGGTCGCCGATGGTGATCAGGAAGCTCTTGGAGGCCACGGTGGGCAGGCGCAGCACCCGGTCCATGGCCTCGCGCAGGTCGAGGTTGTCGAGCATCACCCCTGGAAGATCGTTCGCCTCGCGGCTGAACTCGCGCAGCATCTTGGGCGGCTTGCCGAACAGCACGCTCATCGGCAGGTCGACGGGCTTGCTCTCGAAGTGGCCGTCGCGCACCTCGAGGTGATGCGCCGCGAGGGCCTCGCCAACCACCGCATAGGGGCAACGCTCACGGGCACAGAGGGCATCGAAGGTGTCGAGGTCTTCCGGGGCCACCGCCAGCACGTAGCGCTCCTGGGCCTCGTTGCACCAGATCTCCAGCGGGCTCATGCCCGGCTCGGCGTTGGGCACGGCACGCAGGTCGAACAGGCCACCGCGCTCGCCGTCCTTGACCAGTTCCGGCAGGGCGTTGGAGAGGCCGCCGGCGCCCACGTCGTGGATGAAGCGAACCGGGTTGCCCTCGCCCAGCGCCCAGCAGCGGTCGATCACCTCCTGGGCACGGCGCTCGATCTCGGGGTTCTCGCGCTGCACCGAGGCGAAGTCGAGATCGGCGCTGGAGGCGCCGGAGGCCATGCTCGAGGCCGCTCCGCCACCGAGGCCGATCAGCATCGCCGGGCCGCCCATCACGATCAGCTTGCCGCCCACCGGGATCTCGCCCTTCTGGACATGGCCGTCGCGGATATTGCCGTAGCCACCGGCGATCATGATCGGCTTGTGGAAGCCGCGGCGCTCGATGCCGTCATGTCCCAGGGCGTCCTGCTCGTAACTGCGGAAGTAGCCGGCCAGGTTGGGCCGGCCGAACTCGTTGTTGAAGGCGGCACCGCCGATGGGGCCGTCGAGCATGATCGACAGCGCCGACTGCATGCGCTCCGGCTTGCCGTAGTCGAAGGCCTCCCAGGGCTGCACGAACTCGGGGATGCGCAGGTTGGAGACGGTGAAGCCGGTCAGGCCCGCCTTGGGCTTGCCGCCGATGCCGGTGGCGCCCTCGTCACGGATCTCGCCGCCGGCACCGGTGGCGGCACCGGGATAGGGCGCGATGGCGGTCGGGTGATTGTGGGTCTCCACCTTCATCAGGATATGGATCGGCTCGCGGTGGGTGCCGTAGACGGCCTTGTCGGCGGCCCTGCCGGTGAGCGGGGCGGCGAAGAAACGTCCCGCCTCGGAGCCCCGGATCACCGCGGCGTTGTCGCTGTAGGCCGAGAGGATGTTCTCGGGAGAGGCCTCATGGGTGTTCTTGATCATCCTGAACAGCGAGTGCGTCTGCGCCTCGCCGTCGATCACCCAGTCGGCGTTGAAGATCTTGTGGCGGCAGTGCTCGGAGTTGGCCTGGGCGAACATCATCAGCTCGACATCCGAGGGGTTGCGCCCCAGCCCCCGGAACGCCTCGCACAGGTAGTCGATCTCGTCCTCGGCCAGGGCCAGGCCGAGTTCGACATTGGCGGTCGCCAGCGCTTGCCGGCCGCCTGCGAGGATGTCGACGCTGCCCAGCGGGGCCGGTTCATGGTGGGCGAAGAGCCGGGCCGCATCCGAGGCATCGGCCAGCACGCTCTCGGTCATGCGGTCGTGCAGGGTGGCGACGATGCCCGCGAAGGCCTTCTCCGAGAGCATGCCCTTGAGCTTCACCCGGTAGGCGATGCCGCGCTCGATGCGTCGCACCCGGGCCAGGCCGCAGTTACGGGCGATATCGGTGGCCTTGGAGGACCAGGGCGACTGGGTGCCGATGCGCGGCACCACCAGAAAGAGACGGCCCTCGCTGCTGCCGGCGGCCTCCTCGCCCCGGGAACCCACGCCCCGGGAACCATAGTCGAGCAGCTGCTCCAGCACGGCCAGGTCATCATCGGCCAGCTCGCCGTCATGGTCGATGAAGTGCACGTAATCGGCGTGCAGCGACTCGACGGCGGCAACGGTGTCGCGCAGGGCGGCCAGCAGCTTGGCATGACGGAAGGCGGAAAGGGCGGGCGCGCCTCGCAGTTCGAGCATGTCTTGGAGCCTCTGAAACGGATATATCGGGGGGCCGCGGCGCTGCGGCAACGAGCGCACATGATACTGGAAAGCACCGGGCGCGAGAAATCGTGGAGATGACAGCCCGCCGTCCACTGGTTATGGTGACGGGTCCCCGTCGTCATCCAGCAGCCGAATGCCCACAGCCCTTTCCGACCACCTCCGACGCTCATGGCGCGGCTATGCCGCCTCGGCCGTCGCACTGCTCCTGGGCCTGCTGCCCGAGCGCCCCGGCGTGCCCGATGGCCGGCATCTCGAGGCGATACTGGCACGTGACTTCATCAGCGTGCACACCCGCAACACTCCCACGACCTACTACCTGGGACGCCAGGGTCCCACCGGCTTCGAGTACGAGCTGATGCGACGCTTCGCCGACTACCTCGGCGTCAGCCTGACCCTGGACGCCAGTCACAACATCCCCGAGGTGATCGAGGCGGTCCGGCGCGATGGCGACCTGGGCGCCGCCGCCCTGCCACTTGACCCGACCCGGCAAGGCGTGATCTTCAGCCGACCGATCCTCGACCTGCGGCCGCTGCTGGTCTACCGCCGGGGACTGCCTCCGGTGAAGCGCCTCGACGACCTGGACGGCCTGGCGATCGCCACCCTGGGCGGCTCCGGCACCGACCTGGTACTTCGCGAGCTGCAGGCCGAGCACCCCGGGCTGAGCTGGCAGGAGTCCACCGACCTGGAAGTGGCCGAACTGCTCGGCCGGGTGGAGGACGGCACCCTGGACGCCGCAGTGGTCTTCGACCATCAGTTCCGCCTCAACCGGCTGTTCTTTCCCGGCGTCGAGCGGGGCTTTGAGCTGGGCGAGCCACTCTCCATGGCCTGGGCCTTTCCCGCCGGGCGCGGCCTGGGGCTGGTGGAGGCCGCCAACCGCTTCCTGGACGAACTACGGGAAGGGGGTGAACTGGATGACCTGATGGCCCGCTACTTCGGTCACGACGACTATCTCGAGTATGTCGGCGCCCGCACCTTCATCAACCATGTGCACCAGCGCCTGCCGACGTATGCCGAGTTGTTCCGCGAAGCCGCACGGAATACCCGCTTCGACTGGAAACTGCTCGCCGCGCTGGGCTATCAGGAGTCCCACTGGGACCCGGAGGCCACCTCCCCCACCGGGGTACGCGGCCTGATGATGCTGACCCTGCCCACCGCCGGCGAGCTGGACGTCGACGACCGCCTCGACCCGGAGCAGAGCATCGACGGCGGGGCCCGCTACCTGCGCAGCCTGAAGGAGCGCCTGCCCGAGTCGATCACGGGAGACGACCGGCTGTTCATGGCCATGGCCGCCTACAACGTGGGGTTGGGGCATCTCTACGACGCCCGTGACATCGCCGAGATGCGCGGCGGCGATCCGGATCGCTGGGCCGACGTGCGCGAGGCACTGCCGCTGCTGCAGGAGCGGGAGTGGCACAGCAAGACCCGGCACGGCTATGCCCGCGGCGGCGAGCCAGTGATCTACGTGCGCAACATCCGTCGCTACTACGAGATCCTCGCCTATGTGGATCGCAGCCAGCAGCAGTTCCATCGCCTCAATGCCCGGTTGCCCGACGAGCAGGAGAGCGGCGTGCTCGAACTCATCCCCCCGATCATGTAGGGCGGGTCAGCCGGCCTCCTCGCCTTCCCGCCGGGCAGCGAAGAACTCCCTGAGCAGCCGCGTGGCGCGCGCCGCCAGCACCCCGCCTTCCACCTCGACGCGGTGGTTGTGCCAGGGCTGGGCGAAGAGATTGGCCTTCGACTCCACCATGCCGCTGCGTGGTTCGGCGGCGCCATAGACCACCCGGGCGAGGCGAGCATGGATGATCGCTCCCGTGCACATCAGGCAGGGCTCCAGGGTCACGTAGAGGGTACAACCGTCCAGCCGGTAGTTGCCGAGGCGCTCGCCGGCAGCGCGCAGCGCACGCACCTCGGCGTGGGCGCTGGGGTCATGGCCCGATACCGGGGCATTGAAGCCGCGCCCCACGATCTCGCCGGCGGCGTCCACCACCACCGCGCCCACTGGCACCTCGCCGGCGGCGAGCCCCTCGCGGGCCTGATCGAGAGCCCGGTGCATGTAGAATTCGTCACTGCGCATCGGCATCGACTCCGGTAGACTGAACGCCATGAAACGATCGTATGATAACGTCGGCCTCGCGCCATGCCGGCGGCCCCTGGAGGATAGCGACCATGCCTGACGCCCTGAATGCCCTGGTGGACCTGCTCGGCCTTGAGGCCCTCGAGGAGAACCTGTTCCGCGGCACCAGCCAGGATCTCGGCCTGCCCCAGCTGTTCGGCGGCCAGGTGCTGGGCCAGGCCCTGTCGGCCGCCAGTCGGACCGTCGACCCCGCGCGACGCGCCCACTCGCTGCACGGCTACTTCCTGCGCCCGGGCGACGCCCATCGCCCGGTAGTCTATCAGGTCGATGCGGTGCGCGACGGCGGCAGCTTCACCACCCGCCGGGTCACCGCCATCCAGAAGGGGCGGCCGATCTTCTTCTGCAGTGCCTCCTTCCATGGCGAGGAGGGGGGCTTCGCCCATCAACCGGCGATGCCCGAGGCGCCCTTCCCCGAGGCGCTGGAGAGCCCTGATGCCCGGCTAGAACGCTTCCCCGGCCATCCCATCGAGTTCCTTCATCTCGGTGATGAGGCCAAGCCGGGGCAGCCCGCCCGCAAGCGGCTCTGGTTCCGCCTGGCCGGCGAGTTGCCGGACGACCCGGCACTCAATCGCTATCTGCTCGCCTACAGCTCCGACTTCAACCTGCTGACCACGGCGCTGGTGCCCCACGGCATCACCTTCGGTGACCCGGCCCTGCAGATCGCCAGCCTCGACCATGCGCTCTGGTTCCATCACGACGTCAAGCTCAACGACTGGCTGCTCTACGACATGGACAGCCCCTGGGCCGGCGGCGCCCGCGGCTTCGCCCGCGGCAGCATCTACGACCGCCGGGGCCGTCTGGTCGCCTCCACCGCCCAGGAGGGGCTGACGCGGCTACGCTGAAGCACCGCCCCTTCCGGCTGCTGGCAATGCCCCGGAGTTGTCATTATCATCGCCAACGAAGGCCGGTGTAGCTCAGTCGGTAGAGCAACGCACTCGTAATGCGTAGGTCGTAGGTTCGACTCCTATCACCGGCACCAGAAGTCACCACGAGACAGCCGCCCGGCAGATGCCGCGCGGCTGTCTTCGTCTGCACGGGGAGCGCTCAGGTCTCGATACCTGGCGTGGCCGGCTCGCGGCGGCGTGAACGAGGGGCCGGCACATCGGTGGAGAGGTCGAGCTCGTGCTCCTCGCCTTCCTGCCAGTAGCGCAGGTGGGCATCCTCATCCTCGGGAGTGTCGCGCACCAGCTCGAGGAAGTGCATCGGGTTCTCGGGGGGCTCGCCGTTCACCTCGAGCAGCAGCGCCCCCGGCGCCATGCCGGCCTCCTCGGCCGGGCCGCTGACGTCACTGACCAGCAGGCCGGTATCGTCCGGCAACCCGAGGGCCTCGCGCAGGTCGTCGTCGAGGGGCGTGACCGTGATGCCGAGCGCCACCACCGCCTGGTCGGCGAATCCTTCGTACTCGATCTCGCGCGCGGCATCCAGCACCTGGGGGGCAACGAGGATGCTCGCCCCGGCGGTGAGCGCCAGGGCGATGGCATCACTGGGCCGGCTGTCGATGCGTATCGGGTCATCGCGACCCTCCAGGCGCAGTTCGAGCATGCCGAGGAAGGTGTTGTCGACGATGGCGTCGACGTAGACCCGCTCCAGGCTCACCTCGATGCCAGCGAGCACGTCGCCGAGCAGTTCATGGGTCATCGGCCTGCGCGGCCGGTCACCGCGCAGGCCCCGCAGGATGGCACCGGCCTCCACCGGGCCAATGAAGATCGGGATCACTTCTCGAGCACCGGGCTCGCGGAGCAACACCACCGGTACGCCACCGACCCCGGATATGCCGATGGTGGCGACCTCCACCTCGACCATGGTGTCCGGGTCGGCGGCGAGCTCCCGTGCGGCCGCCTGCCCCCAGGCAACCAGCAGCACGACGAGCAGCGGCAGCGCCAGCAGGCGCCGCAGGGTAGGCAGGCGGGGGGATGACATGGGGCGCCTCGCGACCGCCGACCCCGACGGCTGGGCAGGGTCGTGCCGGCGGTTGAGTGAATGCCCTTTCAGAATGGCAGCCTCGTCGCCGCTGCGCCATTCAGGCAGCAGGCATCGCCAAGCCGGCCTCGGGCCAGCCCGGAACGGCGCTGATGCCGGGCCGTTCGACCGCCCTGCTGCCGCACGCTGCTCAGCCGATCTTGACCCTCATCAACTCGTCCCAGCGGGTGGTATAGCGCGAGGTGCGCCGCTCGCAGCGCAGCGCCCAGGCGTTGTCCTTGCCAGGCAGGCCGAAGCGCACGGTATCGCGCCCCATCTCGCGGTTGAGCCGGTCGACCGTCGCCATCAGCCGCTGGCTACGGTCGCGTTCGGCTTCGCTCCGGGACTCCTCCAGCAGCGAGAGCTGTCGCGCCCGGTCGTCCACCAGGTCGAGCAGCATGACGCCGCACTTCTGGTAGCGGTAACCGTCGCGGAAGATCGCCGCGAGCCCGCGACCGGCGGCCTCGAACAGGTCGCGGCTATCGGTGGTGGGTCCTGCCAGCGGCACCACCACGCTGTTGCGGTACTGGGGCTCGCCGACCTGGAAGGGGCTGGTGCGCAGGAACACCTGGACGGCCCGAGCCAGGCTGCCCTGGCGACGCAGCTTCTCGGCCGCCCGGGCGGCGTGCTGGCGCACCGCCGCCTGCAGATCGCCGGGCTCGCCGGTCAGGCGCCCGAAGGAGCGCGACACCAGGATGCACCGGCGCGGTTCGGCCAGGTCGTCGAGGTCGATGGCGGGGTGGCCACGCAGCTCCCAGACCAGCCGCTCCAGCACCACCGAGAAGGCCCGGCGGATGCGCCCGGGGTCCGCCTGGCGCAGCTGCCAGGCCGTGTCGATGCCCATCAGCGCCAGCCGCTCGCCGGTTCGGCGCGCCACCCCCCACAGCTCGACCACCGGCAACCGTTCGAGCACATGGCGCGTCACGGCACTGTCGGCCTCGAGCCGACAGACCCCCTCGTAGGCCGACTGTTGCTTGGCCAGGTGGTTGGCCACCTTGGCCAGCACCCGGGTGGGCGCCAGCCCCACCCCCACTGGAATGCCGGTCCAGCGGCACACGGTGTCACGCAGCCGGTGGCAGTGCGCCTCCAGCCCCGCCGTATCGAAACCGGCGAAGCCGATGAAGCTCTCGTCGATGGAATACATCTCCACGTCAGGCGAGAACTCGGCCAGCACCTGATTCACGCGCCGCGACATGTCACCGTAGAGCGCATAGTTGCTCGAGAGCAGCACCGCCTGGCGGCGGATGGCCGGCGGCAACAGGTGCAGGGGCGCCCCCATGGCCACCCCCAGCGCCTTGAGCTCCCGGGAGCGCGCCACCACGCAGCCGTCGTTGTTGGAGAGCACCCCCACCGGCAGGCCCTCGAGCCGCGGGGCGAAGGCTCGCTCGCAGCTGACATAGAAGTTGTCGCAGTCGACCAGGGCAATCACGGCGTCGCCCTCGGCAGCGCGTGGACGACATGGGTGACCACGCCCCAGACGTGGGCCTCGCGGCCCTCCAGCGGGATCGGCGCGAACCGCGGATTGCTGGCCATCAGCACGGTGTGGCCTCCGAGTCGTGCCAGCCGCTTGACCGTGGGCTCGCCGTCCACGGCGATGATGACGACCCGCCCGGGCTGCGGCTCGAGGCTGCGATCCACCACCAGCAGGTCGCCGTCGTGGATACCGTCGCCGAGCATGGAGTCGCCCTCGGCACGCACGAAGTAGGTCGAGGCCGGCCGACGCACCACATGGGCATGCAGGTCGATCTCGACGTCCAGGTGGTCATCCGCGGGGCTGGGGAAGCCGGCCCGCACCCGGCAGCCCATCAGTGGCTGCCCCCCGCTACCGGCTGCGGGGGCGGCACGGCCGATCACGCACACCAGAGAAGCGAACGACATGGGCACCTCCCGACAATACTATATTTAAACACAGTATCCGGCAGACCACGGCGCTTGGCAAACGAGGAGGTGTCCATAGGCGGTCCAGCCCCCGTGTTCGGAGCTGATTCAGACCGGGAAGCTTTCCTTTCCACTGCTGCTGGGCGAGATCAACGGCCGCTGGTGGGTCATTTCTATTGGCCATCGACAAATGGCATAACCGACGGGCCGGCGGCGTCCAGCGCGACATCGCCGGGCTCGAGGGCCCGGCGATGTCGGCGTAATGCTCCGCTACTGGCTGGCGAATGCCGTGCGCCTTGTTCGGCTCAGTGGCACATCTTACCGAGCGATCAAGGCCAGTTCCTGATCGTTGTCGATAACGGCCTGGTCGTGGGTGAACTGCTTATGCCACTGCAGGCGAATCTGCCGTTTGCAAAGCAAGATGCGACTTGCAGCTTGCACTGTGTCGAGGAAAAGGTATTTTGGCCGGCACCTTTTGATACCCAAGAGGCTGATCCACGCCACCCACGACGAGACCCAGCAGGTTAGCAAGGCCTAATGTCGAGCAGGTACACGTTGACAGAGGCTCCTTTTACTACAGAAGTGGATCGAAATCTTGCGGGAAATCGAGACCCGGCTTCCATGATAAAGGGATATTATACTCTGATCCCCAGGGAAAGAAGCATCACCGATATCAAGGCAAGGAAGATTCCCCCGCTGAATAGCCCTAGCATCCAGCCCAGGCGCAGGGTATTTTCGGCTGTCTCTCTCGAACCCTTACGAACCGCATCACTACCCGCAGAGGTGACAGTCATCCTTGCCTTTCTCATTCGGTCTTTCTTATAGCCCCAGCGTCTGATAATCACCAGAAACGGCACCAGCGACATCATGCTGCCAAGGATCCAGACAATGAGCCCTCCCAGCAGTTCATCCATGTCGCCATCAACCCACAACCGTCCCAGCTCATCGTAGACCGGGAATAATACGCCTGTCTTCATCGTCAGGTAGGCACCCAGGGCAATGTTAGCGGTCGTGGCAATCCACAACATGGCCAGTCGAGTTCCATAGCACGTGCTCGAGGGGCGGGTATCGAAGATGCACCACCAGAACAACAGCCCGGACCCCAGCATGGTGACGTGCATCAGGTAATGCACCATGTCATTACGCAAGGCCAGCTCGAAATACGGTGGATACTGCCAGACATAAGCCAGGCCTACGAACAACAGGGTTGCCGTGATCGGATGCGCCAGTACGCCGAGTCCCGTCAAGCGCCCCACTCGACCTAACACCCGCCGAACATGAGTATTCAGGCCGGATACGAAGGTTGTCTGTGGGGAGGGAAGAAACAGCAGCATGGGCCCCAGGGTGCGTAATAAGAGATGCTGCACCTGGTGCATGGAAAAGCTTCGCTCGCCGAGCGGATCGATGGGCGACTGGAGGGCGAGGAAAAGCATGAAGAGTCCCAGAAATACAAGAGAGGTCTCTCGATGACTCGTTAGTCGTCCGCGTTGTTGGCGTTGCCGTATACCACGTAGATAGACGAAGCACACCAGCGCCAAGGGCAGCATGAAATCCAGATCAAAGGACCAGGAAAACAAGACATTAGCCGCCAACGAGCCATCGCTATGCGCCATCGCAGACGTCGCAAGCAGCACCAATGGTAGGCACATCCAGTACCGCTGTCGGGAAGTTGCCATGGCACTCATCCTTGATTGGAAATATCGACCGAGAGCATCGCTACTCACTTTGCATCGGAAATGGGGCTCCCTCGCTCTCTTCCGCCTGATGGCGCTGTTGCTCCGGCGTCCATAATGTCTTGAGGTAGTTCACCACGTCGCGGATCTCGGCAGGGCTCAGGAGATCCTTGAAGGCCGGCATGGTGAGTCGCTCGGTCTTGTTCCAGGGGTCGCGCCACCCCTCGGAGACAATCCGGTAGAGCATGGCATCGGAGTGCTTCCAGGTATGGCCCTCCGGCCCGTGCGGGGGAGCCGGCAGTTCGCCCTGGGCATTCTGGCGCTCCCAGTTCGGCATGCCCTCGCCCTGAGGTCCATGGCAGCTGGCACAATACTGCAGGTAGATCCTTTCCCCGTCTTCCAGCGGAGAGGCATCGCTCGAAGAGGGGCCACCCTCCGCCATGGCCTGACCGGCAGCACTTAACAACAGCCACGTCGTGACGAGGAGCCAGCGGTCACGCATCGGGGGGTGTCCAGCTCTGTCCCTGGTCTTCGCTACGCATGAGCTCCCCCTCGCGATCCAGCGCATAGAGCGTTCCCGCCGGGGCAAGAGCGAGCGCGACTTTCTCCGTGCCGTCGTCATTCACCCGTTGCCATACCTGGCCGCCACTGTCGCTGCGCCACAGGCCCTGCTCCGTGGTCACATAGACGCGTTCGGGATCGTCGAGATCGTAGGCCATATCATAGACCCTGCCGGCATCGAGCTCCCCGGTCGGTCGCCAGCCGCAGAAGCAGTCCATCGACAGGCGCACCGCATCGTCGGAGACCGCGTAGAGCCAGCCGGTCTGCATGCTGCCCTCCATGTCGGAGTGGACGAGGCGGCGAATGGCCTGAGTCGGGCCGCTATCCATCTTCTTCCAGGTCGTGCCGGCATCCTCGCTTTGGTAGAGACCGTCGGCGGCGATCACCGCATAGAGCGTTTCTGGCTGGTTACGGTGCACGGTGAAAGCGATGACGTCCTGGCTAGGTAGGCCCTCATCGGCTGCATGCCAGCTTTCTCCATGATCGGTGCTGCGCTGCACCCCGATGGAGGGGCCTGCGATGTAGAGCGCCTTCTCGGCTGTTGCCGGAACCGATGCCGTTACCAACCGTCCATCCTTCACCACGTCAGGCAAGGGAATCTCTTGCCAGGTCGCGCCGCCATTCATGCTCTGGGAAAGCTGGTTGGCATCCACCTTGAGCAGCCGTTCGCTCGTCCGGTCATAACTCAGCGACGGCAATGCCTTCTCGGCAGCCCCGGCCACACCGGCGATACCCAGGCTAACCATGACCCCACTCGCCAATGACAGGGCCTGCAAGAAGCGACTTGCGATATTTCTCATATCAATATTTCCTTGAACAACGGCTAGGCTTTGTCCGAAAAGTCGGCGAGCGATGGCCAGACAAGGCAAAAATCAGCGAAAAAGCGGAGTTTACGTGGGTGTAAATGAGCATTTTAAGCTGATTTTTAACGCCGTATGGGCGAGCGCAGGCAGTTTTAGGACAAAGCCTAGCCAATGCTGCCCAGGGCAGGGAAGGTGCGCAATAACCAATAGGACAGCTCGGTCAGTTTTCCGGTGATCATCAAGATACCCATCAGGATCATGATCAGCCCGGCCGCCAGATGCATGACCCGGCCCCAGCGGCGCAGGAATTTCTGGTGGTGCAAGAAACGGTCGAGCGAAATGGCACTCAGCAGGAAGGGCACACCCAGGCCCAGCGAATAAATGCCGAGTAATGCCACGCCGCTCGAGGCATTGGCCGTCGAGGCGCTGACGGTCAGAATGGCGCCGAGGATCGGGCCGATACAGGGGGTCCAGCCGAACGCGAACGCCACGCCGAGCAGATAAGCCGCACCGCGCCCGCCACCCTCTTCCTTGAGCCTGCCGATAAACCGCCACTCTCGCTGTAACCAGTGCAGCGGGATGAGCCCGGTCATGAAGGCACCGAACAGGATGACGATGATACCGCCGACCAGGTTGGCTTCCTGGCGATAGACCAGCAGCAGGCGACCGATGGCCGTGGCACTGGCACCAAGCATCAGGAATACCGTGGAGAACCCGAGCACGAACCATATCGACTGGGTCAACACCCGGAGCCGCTCGCGCCGGTCCGCTTCCCGTATCTGCCCCAGCGAGCGCCCGGCCACGAAGGAGAGATAGCCAGGCACGAGCGGCAAGACACAGGGCGAAACGAACGAAATCAGGCCCGCCAGAAAGGCAGTGGCCAGGCCGATATTGGCAACTTCCCACATCACTCCTTACCCCGCGGCTAGGCTTGGAGCCTCGACACGGGCTGCTCGGTCGGCACGTTGTGATCCGCTTCGTGGCGAGTGGTGGTGTCGGTCGCCCTTGACGCTATAGGAGAGGCTTCCACTTTGGCTTGGACGCCAGAGGCTTCGCCCTGGTCGGTAGCCTTACCTTTCTTGTCCTTGCATTTCATCATGCACATTGCTCCGCACATGACGAGGCAAGGCAAGATACTCACCAGGATAGGCGCGATACCCAGCAGGACCAGTTGATCCCAGCCCATGGCAAGGCCACCAGCCACCACCACGGCACCCAAAAGCATCCAGCGGCGTGGCCCTGTCACCCAGCCTTTCAGTCCGGAGGTCTCCTGCCCCTGCGGGGTCTTGTCGTCACAGCAACTCATGGCGCTTCCTCGTTGGTGCTTGCTATCGTTTCGGTAAGAAACTCGATCATCTCGGGGGTATTCCATTCGGCCTCCCCGACCAGGCGTCCGACCTCCTTGCCCTGGCGGTCGAGCAGAAGCGTCGTGGGAATACCCACGGCACCCAGGTCCGCGCTGGCCATGCCGGTTTGATCGACATAGGGGGCAAGATGCTCGATACCCACCTCCTGATAGAATTCGTTGACGACCTCGATGCCCTTGCGGTCGATCGAGAGCGCAACGACCTCGAAGTCCATCCCACCCAATTCAACCTGGAGGGCATCCAGGGTGGGCATTTCCTCGCGGCAGGGGCCACACCATGTCGCCCAGACGTTGAGCAGGATCAGTTTCCCTTCGAAGTCAGCCAGCGTCAGAGGGGTGCCATCGCTATCCTCGAAACTGATGTCCGACACGTCGCGCGGGCTTTCCCAGAGAAGCAATCCATTCGGCCCTACACGTTCGGGAGGTTCGGCGGCGGCCGAAGAGGTGATCGCTACCCACAATGCCGCTGCTAGCCAACTGGCTCCGGTCAGTTTTCCCATCACCAAAGCTCACCTTCAGTGGGTGGCGTAAATTTCGGGGGTACCGGTTGGCTCGAAGGCCAAGGTATAGACTTCGAGTGGGCCGCGTTTCTCTCCCGACATTCCCGGTGAGCCAAGCGGCATCCCCGGTACGCTCAGCCCTTGGATGAAGGGCTCCTCATCAAGTACCTTGGCTACGCTTTCCACGGGTACGTGACCTTCGAAAATGTAGTCTCCAATGAGCGTGGTATGGCAACCATGCAGCTTCTCGGGGACGTTGTGTTCGGCTTTCATCTGGGCGAGATCATTGGTATCGATCGTCTCCACGTCGAACCCGTTCTCTTCCAGATACTTGGCGTATTCGGCACAGCAGCCACAGTTGGGGTTCTTGTAGAGAGTCGCCGAGGTCTCGGCTGCCAATCCCGCAAAGGGGAAGGTCATCAGCGCAGCCATGGTGAGTGTCTTCAAGTGCTTCATCTGTGGGGTCTCCTGAAAAGTCATGGATAACACTCAATGGTTTGTTGTGCTATATTTTCACAACATTAATTGAAGATATTGGTAACGTAATGATGGATACGGCCCCATAAGCTGTCAGACAGTGCCTCCGGCCCCTTGACCAACACTTCTACATAATCGACCAGGTGCTCCGGCGCGAATTCCAGACCATGAAAGCGGGCGCGCATACGCCCCGACTGATCGATGACATGAGTCACGACGCCATGACTCTGGACGCCCTCGGCCACATCGTCGAACTTGAGGCCATAGGCTTCCGCGACCTGGCGTGTGGTGTCGGCAGGCTCGTTTTCGCCCCGATAAAGAAACCGCCAACTTGCGGGGTCGAAGTCGAAATTTGTGCCATAGGCCCGCATGTTGTCGCGCGTGCCAGCGATGTCCTCGCTATCGGTAGCAATCGTGATAAATTCGACGTCTTCATGCAGGCCGGCGTCGTTGACTTGCTCCTGTACCTCGGCAATCAGGTTCATATGCACCGGGCAGGCTTCCCTGCAGCGCGTGTAGATGAAATTGAGCACCACGACGCTCTCTTCCAGGTCGGAGGAAGAGACGATATTGCCGTCAACATCGGTCAAGGAGAATGCCGGAGCCGGCTGGTCGACAAACTGGGCGTAGCGCTCTCGTTCCTGCAATGTCTCCTCGGCCTCGTCGAGGGAGTGAGCGAAGGAAAGCGAGCCGGCCCCGAAGGCGCTGGTGGCGATGATGGCGGCGGTCAAGATCGCAGTACGACGATTCCGCATGACACTTTCCTTTTCCCGTGAAGCACCTTGCCGCCAGGTAGGCAGGTGTCAAGGCTTGATTACGGCTTCCCTTCAGCAGCTGGGCTGCTAGCTGAAAAGGTATCCTTGAAGCCCACTTCAAGGTCAAGCCCTCATTTTGGAATCTCAGCACCGGGAGGGAACTCCCGACATGGGCCGACAACCGGGGCCTTGCCCTTGGGCTGCCCTGAGGTTGTAGAGTGCTCGTGGGCGCGTGGATCAGTGATGCGACGGCGTCATGCTGGCCATATCGTCCATTCCGGTCATGGATTGCAGATGCCAGAGTTGCCAGGCGGCAAATGAAATGATCAGCAATGCCGCCATCGTGCGGGTCGCCGGATGACGAATCCATAGCGAGACGCGACGGGCTGCCACGCCGGTTGCCAGGACGGCGGGCAGGGTGCCGAGCCCGAAGGCTCCCATCATCGTCGCGGCGCGCAACGGCTCGGCCACGGCCAGACTCCAGGCCAGCATTGAATAGATCAGCCCGCAGGGCATCCAGCCCCAGATCGAGCCCAGCGCGAAGGCCTGGGGCACCTTCACGACTGGCATCAAGCGTCGGCCAAAGGGCTCGACACGACGCCAGAGAGCGCGCCCCAGGGCCTCGACATGAACCAAACCCTTCCACCAGTTGGCGATATACAGCGCCATCAGAACCAGCATGACAGCCGCCAGGATACGCAGCGCCAGGGCGATACCATCCAGGGCATGATTGAGCACGGAACCGAGCAACGCCACGAGGGCGCCGGCGATCATGTAGCTTGTGATACGACCCAAGTTGTAGCCGAGCAACAGGCCGGCCAGGCGTCCTGGCTGCCGCATGCTGGGGGGCACGGCAAAGGTCAGGGCACTCATGATCCCACCACACATACCAATGCAGTGCGCTCCCCCCAGCAGGCCGAAAATGAAGGCCGCCGCCAACGGCGGCAGGCTCAGGTCGGCGGGATCCATTCAAAGCGCTCCTTTGGGGCCATCCGCCGTGTCATGGGAGGGGCTGGTGGTGAAGGCTGCCGGAGGCGAACCGTACAGCGCTTCGAGCTCGATCTGTTCGGGCGGATAGCAAAGCCCCTGATCGGAACAGCCCTGAAAGGTCACCGTGATGGTCAGCGGCTCGGTAGCGGCGTCGCTCGCCTCGATGGGCGCACTGAATACCACCCGGTCATAGAACACATGGATCTCCCCCAGAGATGCATGCACCATGAGCTCGCCGGGAGGCAAGGCCAGTTCAGCGAAACTGACCCCCGGGTCGCGGCTGTCAAGGGCGAACTGATGCCGGTGGAGGTAATAGTCTTCGGCATTGATAAAGCCGACATATACGCGTTCATCGTCTCGCCAGGCGCTGGCCCGGAAGGCTTCTTTAGCCGGCAGGAATCTTCCCTGAACCGGGTCACTGAAGGGATTGCTCTTGTCACGGCCCACGGGAAACTCCCCGCGGGCCGATACCGGCGTGGCGATGAACAGCAGAACCAGCAGAAAAGCGAAGGCCGTTTTCATGAGGCCACCGCCGTTTTCGCCTCATTCACCGGCTGACGCCTCGCCCAGACGACCAGGGCAAGGCCCGCGATGAGCATCGGCAGGGTCAACAGCTGCCCCATGGTCAGCCAGCCGAAGGCGATGAACCCCAGATGGGGGTCGGGCAGGCGCACGAACTCCACGGTGAAGCGGAAGGCGCCATAGCACGTCAGGAACAGCCCGGAGATCATGCCCCGCTGGCGTGGTCGGCTCGACAGCCACCACAGCACGGCAAACAGTACCACCCCTTCCAGGGCGAACTCGTAGAGCGCCGAGGGATGACGCGGCTCCGGCCCCAGCCCCATCATGGGGGGGAATACCATGGCCCAGGGGACATCGCTGATACGCCCCGGCAGCTCGTGATTGATGAAATTGCCGAGGCGCCCCGCGCCCAGGCCGATCGGCACCAGCGGGGCGATGAAATCGGTCAGCTGAAAGAAGGCCAGGCGGTGCTTGCGGGCAAACAGCCATGCTGCCATCAACACACCGGCCAGCCCGCCATGGAAACTCATGCCTCCATCCCAAACCCGAAATAGCCACAAGGGGTTGGCCAGGAGTTGCTCGAGCCCATAGAACAGCACATAGCCAAGGCGGCCACCCAAGATGATCCCCACGGCAGCGTAAAAAATCAGATCGCCGATATCATCGTGATTCAGGCCCAGGCGGTGGGCACGACGACGCCCTAGCCACCAGGCGGCGGTCAGCCCGACTACGTACATCAGGCCATACCAGTGAATCTGTACTGGCCCCAGGGAGATGGCCACGGGATCGATCTGAGGATATTGCAGCATGAGTCTTCCTTATGTTCTAGCAACCAATGCATGTCGCCGAGCTAGCATTTGCGATAGACCTCGCTTACACAACGCCATGATCGATGGTGACGTCGACCGGCGAATCGGACTCACCGAGCGTCACCGGTCCCGCCTCGCCGACCAGGTCGCCTGGCTTCGTTCGATGAAGGAGACGCGCACCTCGATGGCCGAGGTTGCCAGCGCCATCACCAGTCATGCATGCCGAGTCCAAATGAGTTTCGCCAGGATCGGCAGGAGCGTGACACCGCTGATCAGAATCAAGACGACTGTCAGACCTCTGGAATCGGCGGTAATCAGTACGTCGCCGAACATGACGATCAGGTACGCCGTCGGAACTACCCCGGCCAGCGTGGCAATCAAGAAGCGCCAGAAGGCGAGCGGTGTGAGGCCCGCCGCGTAACTGACGGCATCGAACGAAATAAATGGCACCAATCGCGATGCGAAAACGACGAGCATCAACCCCGTCTGAGAACGCTCCTTTCCCAGCCAGTCCAACATGGGACGTATACGCGACCAGCGATGGATCACCTCATAGCCGAGCAGGCGGGCAATGCCGAAGGCGAGCAGAGCGCCGGCCTCGGCACCGATGACCACATACGCCGTCCCCCAAACAGGGCCGTAGGTCGCACCGGCCACCATGGCGATCGGTCCACTGGGGATCGGGCTCATGACAATGGCCGCTATCATCATGGCAATAATGGCCAGCGGCCCCCAGAAACCCAGTTGACCAACCCACTCGCGCAAGGCGCTCTTATCAGAGAATATCGATAAGGCACCGGTCTCCATCAGGGCCCAGTAGAGAGCTGCCAAGCCAATCAGCACAGCAGTTCCCACGACGAGTCTAGGCTTTACACCAAGCTTGCTTGCCATATTCGTCTCATGTGGTGTGCCGAATCCTTTCATTAGGCCATCGGGATTTAGCCTCATGCCTACACTTTTCTTTTATTTCTCGTGTCTCTTGTTAAAGAAGAGATATTTGACGAGCGCAGCAACGCCAAGTATCAGTGCAATAACCAGCAGGATGGAAATCAGCCCCATCCCCGCCATACCCTACATGCATGCTTCGCTTCCCATCATCTCTGTCTCCCGTTGACTTTCGCTGCTTAGGCTTGGTGGTGGACTTGACCCACCTGGGGTTCACCACGTGTCATGGGTGAAGCGTCGTCGATATCCGGCGTAAAGCGGCGCAGCCGCAACGAGTTGGTCAGCACGAAGACGCTGGAGAAGCTCATGGCGGCAGCCGCCAGCATGGGGTTGAGCAATACGCCGACGAATGGATAGAGCGCGCCTGCCGCCACAGGGATCAGGGCCAGGTTGTAGCCATAAGCCCAGACGAAATTACCGATAATGGTCCGATGGGTACGCTTGGAGAGCGCCGTGGCATTGACGATGCCTCGCAGGTCGCCACGCATCAGCACCACATCGCCGGCCTCGATCGCGATATCGGTACCGGTACCGATCGCAATACCCACATCGGCCTGGGCCAGCGCCGGCGCATCGTTGATCCCGTCCCCCACGAAGGCGACACGTCTGCCCTCCGACTGGAGGCGCCGTATCTCCGCCGCCTTCTGGTCCGGCAGCACCTCGGCGAGCACCCGCTGAATACCGGCCTGCCGGGCAATGGCTTCGGCCGTGGCGCGATTGTCGCCGGTGAGCATGGCCACTTCCAGCCCCAGCGCCTTGAGTGCCGCGATGGCCTCGGCCGAGCCCTCCTTGAGCGGGTCAGCCACCGCGATGATCGCCGCGAGCCGACCGTCCACCGCGGCATAGAGGGGGCTCTTGGCGTCTTCGGCAAGCGCCTTGGCGCGCTCTTCCGCCTTGCCGAGCCCGATCCCGAGCCGGTTCATATAGCGATCGGCACCCACGTGAAGCCGATGACCGGCGACGTCGGCCTCGATACCATAGCCAGGCTCAGCGCCGAAATGGCTCACGGCCGGCAATTCAAGCCCGCGCGCCCTGGCACCGCGCACGATGGCCTCGGCAATGGGGTGTTCGCTCTGCGCTTCCACCGCCGCTACCAGTCGCAGCACCTCGTTCTCGTGACCGTCGATCGCTTCGAAGTCGGTCAGCTCGGGGCGCCCCCGGGTCAGCGTGCCGGTCTTGTCCAGCACGACGGTATCCATCTTGGCAAGTGTCTCGAGCGCCGCGCCCTTGCGAAACAGCACCCCCATTTCCGCACCCTTGCCGGTGCCGACCATGATCGCGGTCGGCGTGGCCAAGCCCATGGCGCAGGGGCAGGCGATCAACAGCACGCTGACGGTCGTGACAAAGGCGAAGGACAGGGCCGGGGCCGGCCCGACGGCGAACCACACCCCGAAGGTGATCAGGGCGATGGCGATCACCACGGGCACGAAGACGCCGGCGATCTTGTCGGCCAGCTGCTGGATCGGGGGCTTCTCGGCCTGGGCCGCTTCCACCATCCTGATGATTTGTGACAGCAGCGTGTCGGCGCCGACCCGCGTGGCACGGAAGGTGAGCGCACCGTTCTTGTTGATGGTACCGCCGACGACCTCGGCATCCTTCTGCTTGGCGACCGGCACCGGCTCACCGCTGATCATCGACTCGTCGACGTAGGAATGACCGTCTTCAACGACGCCGTCCACGGGGATTCGCTCGCCCGGGCGGGCCAGGAGGCGATCGCCGGGTACGACGGCCTCGATTGGCACCTCGACCGCTTCGCCGTCACGGATGACGCGGGCGGTTTTCGCCTGCAGCTGCAGGAGCTTCTTGATCGCCTCGGAGGTACGGCCCTTGGCAAGGTGCTCGAAGTAGCGTCCCAACAGGATCAGCGTCACGATCACCGCCGCCGCCTCGAAATAGCTTTCGGCGGTCCCGGTGGGAAAAAATCCGGGCATCAGCAGGGCGGCGACCGAATAGAAATAGGCGGCGCTCGAACCGATCATGACCAGGCTGTTCATGCCCGGATTGGCATGTCGGAGTTCGGCATAGCCGGCGCGGTAGAAGCGCGCCCCGGCGTAGAACAGGACGGGAGTGGTGAGCAGCCACTCGATCCCCATCCAGCCACGGTGTGGCATCAGGCTCGAGAAGAGCGTCTCCAGCGCCGGAATCATCTTGCCCATGGCGATGATGACCACCGGGATCGTGAACACCGCGGCGAGCACGACCCGGTTGCGAAGCTGTGCTCCCTCCCGGTCCTCGCTGTCCGCCTGCTGTGGCGCATCGCCAGCCTGCGGCTCATAGCCCGCCTCCCGGATGGCATGATGGATAAGCGACAACGACACGGCCCCCGGCAGGTAACGTACGAAGGCCTTCTGTGTGGCGAGATTGACACTCACCTCCACCATGCCGGGCAGCTTGCCGAGCGCTCGCTCGATCCGCGAGACGCAGGATCCGCAGCTCATGCCGGTAACGGGAATGTCGCTGCTTTCCACCACCGGCTGATAGCCCGCCGCTTCGATGGCGTCGAGCAGGCCGGCAGTAGGAGTGCCTCCCTCCACCTCGATGGCAGCCTTCTGCATGGCAAGATTTACCTGGGCGTGGATGACCCCCGGCAGCTTGCCGAGCGCACGCTCCACCCGTCCGACGCAGGACGCACAGGACATGCCACGAATCTCGATGTCGACGTTTTCAGCCATGATTGCCTTCCCCTCTCCCTTACCCACCCGACAAGACACGCGAGTTATGGGTATCAGTATTGCGTTGTCAGTGGTTTCGCTCCCGCTCATCGGCTTTATCGGCGATGGCCTCGACGATCGGACAACCTTCCTGCATCGGCCCCTCTCCTGAGCACTCGATGAGAGTTCTCGACAGCACGGCCTCGACTCGGGAGAGATGCTTGATCTGCTCGCGGATCTTGTGCAGTTTCTCTTCGGCGATGCGCTTGGCCTGGGCTCGGTCGCCGTTGGCATCCTGGAGGATCAGCAGCTCGCGAATCTCGTCGAGCGTGAAGCCCCACTGCTTGGCATGAACGATGAATTGCAGCCTGGCCACCGCGTCGACGGGATAGCGCCGATAGTTGGCGTCCGTGCGCTGCGGGGCGGGCATGAGTTTCTCTTTCTCGTAGTACCGAATCGCCTGGCTGGCGACCCCGCTGAGTTCGGCAAGCTCGCCGATACTGATGGTTTGCATGGCTTCACCTCACGACACTGTGAATCGGACCTTCAGGCAGACCTATGGGGTCGGGCTGCCGGGTTCAGGAACAGTGGCCCTGGTCAGTCCCGCTGGCGCACGACGCAGGCAGGTCGTCTTGACAGCCCAATCCTGGAGAAGCGCACTCTGGGGTCCCCAATGGCGACAGCGAAACGATGATGTACTGCGCACGATAACCTTGAAGCCAACTTTAAGGTCAAGCGCCTTCGGCATAGCGATTATTCTAAATACTTATATTGTTATTCAACTATTCATGGTTGACCTTGAAGTGGACATAACCTCTAGAATCGTTCACTGAACCGAATGCGAAGCAGGCAGCCGGCCGCAGGCCGGTTCGCGCCTCGTGCGTTGACACCCCCAGGAAGCGTAATGCCTTGGAATCTCTCTCTTCTATCGGCTTGATCGGTGCTTTCGCCGGCGGGTTGATCTCCTTCTTCTCTCCCTGCACCCTGCCGCTGCTACCGGCCTACCTGTCGGTGGTCACGGGCGGTAGTGCCGGCAAGGCCGATAGACGGCTTGAGGCGTTGATCCTCAGTGCCTTCTTCATCTTCGGCTTCAGCATCGTGTTCATCGTGCTGGGGCTCGGCGCCAGCGGTATCGGTCAACTGCTGCGCGGCTATCGCCAGGAGCTCAACTGGATCACCGGCTCCGTGGTGATCGTGCTCGGCCTGTTCATGACCGGCGTGTTCCGGTTGTCGCTTTTCCAGCGCACCCTTCAGTTCACACCGAACGTCCAGGGCGGCTCCCCGCTGTCGGCGACGGTGTTCGGGGTATCCTTCGCCATCGGCTGGACACCCTGTATCGGCCCCATCCTGGGCGCCATCCTGATGGCCACCTCCAGTGCCGCCAGTGCCCAGGCCGGCATGATCTATCTCAGCGCCTATTCAGTGGGCCTGGCGCTGCCTTTTCTCGCCAGCACCCTGCTGATCAATCGATTCGCCCTGCATCGGCAAAGTCTGGGGAGGTGGAGCGCCTATGCTCGGCCGGTCGCCGGCACGATCGTGATCCTCATGGGCATCGCTATCGTCTCGGGTACCATGACGCGTCTCTCCAGCATCATGGTCGATCTCTTCCCGTCCCTGGCGACGCTGGGATAGTCGATACTGAATCTCACCACGCCATCCAACGAACAGGTGACGATACCTGATGTCCTTTTACGAGAAGCATATCTTGCCCCATCTCCTCCACCTGGCGTGTGGCAACAAGGTGGTCGATCGTCAGCGGGCGGCAGTGGTGCCGGAAGCGCGGGGTCGTGTCCTGGAGGTGGGCATGGGGTCCGGTATCAACATTCCTCACTATGATCCAGACAAGGTCGAGCTGGTCTGGGGGCTCGAGCCTTCCGAAGGCATGCGACGCAAGGCCCGCCACAACGTCGCCGACGCACCGTTCGAGGTGCGCTGGCTGGACTTTCCGGGCGAGGAAATTCCGCTCGAGGACAATAGTGCGGATAGCGTGGTGCTCACCTATACCCTGTGTACGATTCCGGACTGGAATCGGGCGCTCGAGCAGATGCGCCGTGTCCTCAAGCCGGGAGGACAGCTGTTGTTCTGTGAACATGGCACGGCGCCGGATGAGAGTGTGCGCAAGTGGCAAGACCGCGCTAACCCCCTGTGGCGCAAGATGGCAGGCGGGTGCAATCTCAACCGGCCGATACCCGAACTCATCGAACATGGCGGCTTCGGTATTCACCGGATGGAGACAGGCTATCTGCCGAAGGTCCCAAGATGGGCCGGTTTCAACTACTGGGGGGCAGCCGTTTCCCGGTAACCCGGTATGCGGTCAAGGAGCCGGATGGACTTCGTGAACACGCCCTGATCATAGGGTCTCCACGCCAGAAGCAGGGGCATCGCCCATGGACGACGTCGCCAGCCAGTTCATCGCCGCCAACGAGACCGCCCTCCGACTGGCGGTGGCGCTGCTGCTGGGGGCGCTGATCGGCATCGAGCGGGGCTGGGTGGCACGGGAGCAGAAGTCCGGCGAACGCATCGCCGGCATCCGTACCCATGCCCTGGTGGGACTGCTCGGCGGCATCGCCGCGCTGCTCGCCGAACGGCTCATCGCCTGGGCCTTCCCGCTGCTGTTCCTGGCCGTGGCGGCCATCGGCCTGGTGGCCTGGCGGGCCCGGGTGAGCGAACATCGCGACTACAGCATCACCGGCCTGATCGGACTGCTGCTCACCTTCTGCTTCGGCGCCATCGCGGTGGCCATCGACCTGGCCCTGGCCACCGCCTGTGCCGTGATCACCGCGGTGATTCTCGACAACAAGCGCGAGATCCACGGCCTGCTGGGCAAGCTGCAGGCCCACGAGCTCGATGCCGGCCTCAAGCTGCTGCTGATCACCGTGGTGATGCTGCCGTTGCTGCCCAACCAGGGGATGGGGCCGGGCGAGGCCCTCAACCCCTACCAGATCTGGTGGATGGTGGTGCTGATCGCCGCGATCTCCTTCGTCGGTTACTTCGCCATCCGTGTCGGTGGCCCCGAGAAGGGCATCCTCTTCACCGGCCTGTTCGCCGGGCTCAGCTCCTCCACCGCCCTGACCCTGCACTTCGCCCGCCAGTCGCGCCACAGCCAGGAGGTCCAGGCGATGCTGGCCGCCGGCATCCTGCTCGCCTGCGGCACCATGTTCCCGCGCATCCTGATCTACGCCGCGGTGGTCAGCCCCGGCCTGCTGCCTCGACTACTGCTGCCGGTCACGGTGATGGGCGTGCTGCTCTATGCCCCGGCCCTCTACCTCTGGCGCACCCAGCATCGGGCGCTCAAGCTCGACCGACCGGCGCTGATCCAGAACCCGCTGGAACTGCGCACGGCGCTGCTGTTCGGTGCCCTGCTGGCGCTGATCATGCTGCTCGGTGAATGGCTCAGGGAGTGGCTGGGCGAGGCCGGCATCTACCTGCTGGCCGCCACCTCCGGGCTGGCCGATGTCGACGCCATCACCCTATCGCTGACCCGCATGTCGCTGGGGCGCATCGACGCCTCCACCGCGGTGCTGGGGATCGTCATCGCCGCCGCGGTGAACAACCTGGTGAAGGCCGGCCTCGCGGCCGGCTTCGGCACTCGCCGGCTCGGCCAGCGGGTCGCCCTGCCGATGCTCGCCTCCTTGCTGGCAGGGCTGGCGCTGGCCTGGCTGGTCTGAGCCGGCGAGCGAGCTCAGTCCCGCCGTCGTTCGACCTCGGCCAGACGCCGCTCGAGGAAGCGCCGCTCCGCCGCCTGGGTCACCAGGCGCAGGGCCTCGCGGTACTGCGCGGCGGCCTCGCCGTATCGGCCCAGCCGACGCAGCAGGTCGGCCCGGGTGGCCGGCAGCAGGTGATAGCCGGGCAGGTGGATCTCCTCGAGCAGGTCCAGGCCCGTCTCCAGACCGTCCGCCATGGCGATGGCCACGGCACGGTTGAGCGCCACCACCGGAGTGGGCTGGAGGCCGTGGAGCAGGCTGTAGAGCGCCGCGATGCGCCGCCAGTCGGTCCGGGCCGCCGTGGGCGCCTGGGCATGCAGGGCGGCGATCGCCGCCTGGATCGTGTAAGACCCGGCCAGCAGGGAGCGCGCCCCCGGCGACCGGCCTCGCAGGGCCAGCTCGACCTGGGCGACACCCTCGGCGATCGCCTCCCGGTCCCAGCGCGTACGGTCCTGCTCCTCGAGCAGCACGATGTCGCCGGCGGTATCGGTCCGCGTCTCGCGCCGGGCGTCATGCAGCAGCATCAGCGCCAGCAGGCCCCGGGCCTCGCGCTCGGCGGGCAGCAGCCCGACCAGCAGGCGGCCGAGACGAATCGCCTCATGGCACAGCTCGACGCGTATCAGCCGATCGCCGTAGCTGGCGACATAGCCCTCGTTGAAGATCAGGTAGATCACCGCCAGCACCGCTTCCAGACGCTCGGCCAGGTCGTCGTCGTCCGGCACCTCGAAGGGAATGCCGGCATCGCGGATCTTGGCCTTGGCGCGCACCAGCCGCTGGGCCAGGGTGGGCACCGGCACCATGAAGGCCCGGGCGATCTCCTCGGTGGTGAGCCCGCCCAGGGTGCGCAGCGTCAGTGCCACCTGGGCGGACCGGGACAGGGCCGGATGGCAGCAGGTGAAGATCAGCCGTAGGCTGTCCAGCGGCTCGGGCTCGTCGCCACCCGACGCGGACTCGAGCAGCAGCGCCAGATGGGTCGCGAGCTCGCCCTGCTTGCGCTCGCGCATCTGCCGATGGCGCAGCTGGTCGACGGCCTTGTGCCGGGCGGTGGCCGCCAGCCAGGAGACCGGGGTCGGTGGCACGCCCTCGGCCGGCCACTGCGCCATGGCGGCCTCGAAGGCCGCCTGCAGGGCATCCTCGGCCAGCGCGAAATCGCCGAAGCGGCGAATCAGGCCGGCGAGCAGGCGACCATACTCACGCCGATAGAGGGCGGCCAGGTCGAGCTGCGTCCCCATCACATGCGATAGGCCGGGTCCACCGGCCGCACCTCGACCGCGCCCCCCACCCGCAGCGGCGGGATGCGCCGGGCCAGGGCCAGGACCTCGTCCAGGTCGCGGCACTCCACCACATGGAAGCCCCCCAACTGCTCGCGGGCCTCGGCGAAGGGGCCGTCGAGGGTCACCACCTTGCCGTCCTGCTCGCGCAGGGTGGTGGAGGTGGCCACCGACTGCAGCCGTGCTCCGCCCCGGTAGTGGCCGCTGGTGACCATCTCCTGGATCAGCCCATGGTAGTCATCCATCACCTCGTCGCGCGACGCCTCGGGCAACGCCTCCCACAGGGCCTCGTCGATACAGCACATCAGCATGTATTGCATGTCGAAATCTCCTCGGTTGCCAAGCAGCCTAGGCGCTGCCTGCACAAGGGTCGAGCGACGGTGGTGAGAATCGACAGCGCATCGAGTGCGCCGGCGAGGTCGATGGCCGCCTCACTCGCGGGTGGTCCCGAGCAGCCGCACGCCGAGCCACCGGGCGAGCCCGGTGGCACCGTCCTGCATCACGGCATGATGATTCCAGGCGAACAGCGGCCCCGCGACGGGGGCCACCAGGGCCATCCAGCGCCGGACGGGGCGTACCCGCCATTCGTATCGCACCCGGGTGACTCGCCCCTCCTCGGTCAACTGCCAGCGGCCGCTACCCTGCACGTCGCCACTGGCGATTCCCTCGATCGATCGGCCCGGCCGGACGCGGGTGACGCGGATCTCGAAGCGCAGGCGATAGCCCAGGCGGCTCTTCCAGGTGTAGCGATACCGCCGGCCGATGCCGTTGGTATCACCCGGCGTCAGCTCCTCCACCGAGCAGAGGCTCTCCCACCAGGCCGGCCAGCATAGCGACGAACTGATGGCCCGATACACCTCGTCGATCGGCGCCTCGAACCGCCAGGTGGTGACGAACCGGAACTCCGCCATGTTCGGGGTCCTTGCCTGCGCTCAAGACAGGTGCTCAGGGCGAGAAGAAGCTCTCCGGCAGGTCGGGATCGATGACGATCTCCTCCAGCCACACCCTCTCGATCACGCTCCCCAGCCGGTCCGAACTGATGACCTTGAGCGGGAACAGGGTCTCCTCGTCGAGCCACAGCTCGTAGCGGGCCACCTCGCCCACCCGGTGCCCCTCCTCGCCCTGCACGACCAGATGATGGCTGCGGCGACCATCGACCACGGCGCCACCCAGATGATGCAGCTCCCCCTGCTGCTGCAGTCGCTGCACGTTGCGCAGCAGGGTGCCCACGTCCGACTCGTCCACCCGGTGTCCCCGGGCGCTGCGTACCAAGGGGTTGAGAGGGCTGAGGGACAGACCGACACGCCGCTCGGGGGAGCCGAAGGGCCAGAGCCGGACTCGCCGGGTCTCGGGGCTGTAGATCAGCACGGCCCCGCTGTAGGGCGTGACCATGTCCATGCGGATGAAGCCGGGGCGACGGTAGGCGTAGCGGATGATCTCCTCGCCACGCCGACCCTCGCTGCGCACGGTCAGTTGGTAGGCATTCACCCGCTCGAAGCGCGACAGGGCCGCCGACAAGGGATCGGGCTCCAGGCCGAGCGCGACCACCATCAACAGTTCCGGCAACATGCATCTCTCCCCCATGGCCAGGCGGCGACCTGCCTGCCCTCAGCTTAGCAGCGTGGAGCCCGTGAACAGGCACAGTGTGACCGACAAGCTCCTGGCCATAGTGCTGCCCATCAGCGCCTTCGTGACCCTCGGCTTCGAGCACTCCATCGCCAACTGGTTCTTTTGCCCCTGGGGCTGGTCCTGGATGGGCAAGGGGTGGTGTCACTTGCCGGCTCGCTCGGCAATCTGCTGGTGGTCAGCCTGTGCAATATCGTCGGCGGCAGGGTCACAGCAACCGTGCCGCCAGCTCGGCCAGGCTGGCCTCGACCGACGCCCCGGGCGTGCGCGCCTCGTCGCCTTGACGATACTTGCCGGTCTGGACCAGTGCGCCGCGCATGCCGATGTCCATGGCCGCAGCCACATCGGCCTCGGCATCGTCGCCGACCATCAGCGCATCCGCGGCGCCCACGCCGATATCCTCGAGCACGGCCCGGAAGAAGCCCGCCGCCGGCTTCCCCAGCACCACGGCCTCGGTGTCGGCGGCGTACTCGAGCGCCTTGACGAAGGGGCCGACATCCAGGTGCAGGCCACCGCGCTGGCGGAAATAGCGGTTGGTGCCCACGGCCAGCAGTGGCGCGCCCTGCTGGAGCACCTGAAAGGCCTCATCGAGGTGCCGATAGTCCAGTCGATGCTCGGCATCGCACAGCACCACCGCATCGGGGTCGGCGAGGTTCAACCCCTCGAACTCCGGCTCGAGGGCCTCGTGAACCAGCAGGTAGGGGCGCAGCCGGTGCTGCTCGAGATAGCGCCGGACTGCGGCCGGTGCCGTGAGGACCTGCTGCCGCTCCAGCTCGAAGCCCATCTCCAGTAGCTCGGCATAGACGGTGGCGCTGGTCTTGCGGGAGGTATTGGTCACGAAACGCAGCGCCAGGCGGGAAGCCTGCAGCCGCGCCACCGCCTCCACGGCACCGGGCAGTGGCACGCCATCTTCGTACAGCACCCCACTGATATCGAGCAGCACCGCCTGCAGCATCGTCATCCCCTCGCTCCTTCCCCTCCACTCTCCAGACTAGCAGCTGATCGGTGCCGCGTTCGCGCAGGGCACGGCGGGCATCCCTCTGTCACGGTGGCTGGGCAGAAACAGGAATCGCTCCTGGCAGTAAAAGACAACGCGCCCGGCAAGGAAAGCCGGGCGATTCGATTCTATTCTGAGAGCTAGGAGCCCGAATGGCCGCCAGGAGACCGTCATGATAGACACGGATTTCCGCACGCTCGCTGTGGGGCTGCCCGGGGCGGTGGAGCACGCCCACATGAACCACCCCGATTTCCGGGTCAGCGGCAAGATCTTCGCCTCCCTGGGCTACCCAGACGAAGCCTGGGGCATGGTCATGCTGACGCCGGAGGAACAGCAGCACTTCATCGCGGAGAACCCCGAAGGGTTCCAGCCCGCGCCGGGCGAATGGGGCGAACAGGGCTGCACCAGCGTGCACCTGGCCTCGGTAGATCACCACCAGGTGCGCGCCGCCCTGATCGCCGCCTGGCGCAACAAGGCACCCAGGCGCATGACCGAGCACTTCCACGAATAAGGCCCGTATCACCAGGCCCACCCGCGAGCCTGAAGGCATGGCCGTGCCCTACCCGATCCCCCCACCGCCAACCCTCGAATCATCGACGCGACCCGCTCGACGTGGTCGGCGCGCTACTCCTCCTCGGTGGGCCGATAGGCCTGCATCAGGCGGCGCTGGACGGCGTCGGGAGCCGGCTCGTAGTGGCTGAACTGCAGGGTGTAGCTGCCGGCGCCGCCGGTCAGCGCATTGAGCCGGTTGGAGTAGTCGGCGATCTCCGCCAGCGGCACGATCGCCTGGATGCTGACCTGGTCGCCATGGTTGCGGGTGTCCTGGATGCGCCCGCGACTCGCGGCGAGATCCGCGGTGAGATCGCCCATGGCGCTGCTCGGCCCCTCGACCACCAGTTCCGCCACCGGCTCGAGGACCACCGGGTTCGCCTTGCGCACCGCGTCGAGGAACGCCTTGCGACCGGCGATGACGAAGGCGATCTCCTTGGAGTCCACCGGATGGGTCTTGCCATCGTGCACGGTGACCCGGATGTCCTGCAGCGGGTAGCCGGCCACCGCCCCGCTGGCCATGGCCTGGCGTACGCCCTTCTCCACCGCCGGCAGCAGCGAACCGGGAATCACCCCGCCGCGGATGGTATCCACGAACTCGAAGCCGGCCCCACGCGGCAGCGGCTCGACGCGCAGGAACACCTCGCCGAACTGCCCGGCCCCGCCGGTCTGCTTCTTGTGCCGGCAGTGTCCCTCGGCGGAGGCACCGATGGTCTCCCGATAGGCGATGGAGGGCGTGCTGGTCTCGACCTCGAGCCGGAAGCGCTCGGCAAGCCGCTCCAGGGCCGTGCGCAGATGCAGCTCGCCCAGCCCGCGCAGCACGATCTCCTGGGTGGTCGCGTCCTGCGTCACTTCGAGGCCCCGGTCCTCCTCGACCATCCTGGCCAGTGCCTCCCACAGCTTCTGCTCGTCACCGTGCCGGGTCGCCTGGATCGCCAGGCCGAACACCGGGGCGGGCAGTGCCACCGGGCGCAGGTGGATATGGTCCTCGTCGTGGGAGTCGTGCAACACGCTGTCGAAGGTCACCTCGTCGACCTTGGTCAGGGCGCCGATCTCGCCAGGGCCCAGGCGCTCGACGTCGAGATGCTCGCGGCCCTGCAGTCGAAACAGGGTGCCGACCCGGAACGGTTTGCGAGCCTCGCCGGCAAACAGCCGGGTATCGCGGGTGACGGTGCCCTGGTGGACACGGAACACCGCCATCTTGCCGAGGAAGGGGTCGTGCTCGATCTTGACCACGTGGGCCAGGACGTGGGCGTCCGGGTCGGGGCGGGCATGGTACTCCCGCCTGCCCTTCTCGTCGTCGCGCAGGAAGGGCGGCGGATTGCCCTCCAGGGGACTGGGCATCAGCCGCGTGAAGATCTCCAGCAGTTCGCGCACCCCGGCGCCACTGGCCGCCGACACGAAGCAGACGGGCACCAGGTGCCCGTCACGCAGCGCGGCCTCGAAGGGGTCGTGGAGCTGAGCGGGATCGAGCTCCTCCCCCTGCTCCAGATAGAGCGCCATCAGCTCCTCGTCGAGCTCCACCACCTGGTCGACCAGCATCTCGTGGGTCTCGGCCACGGAGGAGAAGTCCGCCTCGCCGGCGGGAGTGAAGAAGCAGTCCGCCACCCCCCGGGCACCCTGCGACGGCAGGTTGAGCGGCAGGCACTCGGGGCCGAAGGTGGCACGGATCTCCTCGAGCAGGGCGGGCAGCGCGGCGGGCTCGGCATCGATCTGGTTGACGATGATCAGCCGGCACAGTCCCCGCTCGCCGGCCCACTGCATCATCCGCCGGGCGCCGGCCTCGATGCCGCGGCCAGCGCTCACCACCACCGCCACCGTCTCGACGGCCGGCAGGATGGAGAGCGCCGCCCCCTGGAAGTCGGCCAGGCCGGGGGTATCGATCAGGTTGATCCAGGTCTCTCGCCACTCGATGCCCAGCACCGAGGCGCCGATCGAGTGCTGCAGCGCCTTCTCCTGAGCGGTGGTATCGCTGACCGTGGAGCCCTTCTCCACGCTGCCGGCACCGTCGACCGCACCGGCCGCCGCCAGCAGCGCCTCGGCCAGGGTGGTCTTGCCGGCACCGGCCGGGCCGGCCAGGGCGATATTGCGGATACGTTCGGGGGATAGCTCGGGCATCTCCTGGCAACTCCGCTGCGGTTCCATGCCGCGGATACGCGACTGTCTCTAGACAGGGTAGCAGGCGGTAGGGAAAACAGAGGAACGAACCACCGCTACTGCCTGCCCCGTCCGCGGAAGTGATGGCGGTCGATGCCCCGGCGAATGGGTGCTCGCCGCTGGAAGTGATGGGGCGCGAGTCCGCGGCGAATGTCCTTCCGCCGCTGGAAGCGTTGGCGCTCGATGCCCCTGCGTATGGGCTCTCGCCGCTGGAAGCGATGGGGCGCAAGGCCGCGGCGAAGGTCCTTCCGCCGCTGGAAGTGATGGGGCTCGATGCCCCGGTGAATGGGCGCTCGCCGCTGGAAGTGATGGGGCGCAACGCCGCGGCGGGGAGGGGCAAACCGCTCGCGTTCGAACCGACGTGGGCCGATGTCGAACGCCGGCGAGTGAATCCGGCCGGTTGTCCCGAACCTCACGCCATCATGCCGCCGTGTTCGATGCCGAATGCTTCGGCCGGAATGCCGCGGCACGTGACGCCCGCGGTGGATGTCGTGTTGCTGTGCCCGATGTCGCGGGGCGATCACGACCGCCCCCGGCGAATGCCGATGCACCACCCCGTGGCGGTGGTGCCGGTCGAAGGTGCCGAAGGAGAACTGCGTGGACACGCGGCCCCCGGAACGCCACAGGATGCCGACATGCGCCCGAGAGCTCGCCACCATCAGGGGCCGGGACGGCAACGCATCGGGATGGATCGGCGCCAGCCCCTGGTCGGTCTCGGCCGAATGAAACGTCGGTGACACTTCCTCGATAGACAGGTCCTGGGCTGGCAGGGGGGATACCGCCATGAACAGGAGCAGCAAGGGGGCGAGCACCAGCCTGGCAAAGACGCGCATGGTCACTCCTCCTCGGCGGGCAGGCCTGAGCAGGGGAAAACCACGCGGCTGGTTCCCGCGTCAAGCGCGCACACCGCTTTCCGGCACCCGGGTGGGGGGCACCGCAACGCGTGCGGTACTCCCGCGACGATAGCTTGGTGTCAATAAATTGAGACCCCCGTCGCCCCGGTATCGTTCCCCCAGCGGTCACGCCAGGCGGGGGGCCCGCTCCTCGGGGGAGAGCGGCCGATAGCCGGGGCCGCGCCGCAGTTGCTCCGTCACCTGCCACTGCTCGGCGGCCGGCAGCACCTCCAAGCAGTGGACCTCGCCGTTGTGCAGTACCGCCTCCGGTACCCCGTCGCGGTAGAGCAGGCGGTTGCCCGCCACCGCTGGCAGGCGGGAACCGGGGGTGAGAATCCCCAGCAGGTTGAGCGGGTCGGCGGCCGACACCACGACGCGGGTGTCGTCCGGTTCGCGCTTGCGCATCGCCTTGAGCGCGCCAACCGCCTCCGGCAGCGCGAACTGCTCGCCGGCGAACTGCTGCACGAAGCGCCCGCCGCGAATCTCGCCGCGCGCCTCCAGGCGACGGTAGACGTAGAGCAGCTCGCGCCACGGCGGCAACGCCGACTCGCGCTCCAGCACCCGCCGGAACACCACGCCGTAGCGGCCGAGCAGCACCCAGGCGATATGCTCCAGGCTCTCCAGGTCGGTGGTGATCCGCCGTCGCTCCGTGGTTGCCTCGCGCTCCGGCGCCGGCAGCCACGACCAGCGACCGGCGGCATCCACGCCCGGGGCCTGGCGGCGGCGACGCCGTCGCCCCGCATCGATCGGTGGACGCTTGTGGGCCGGGGCGATCAGCGCGCGCAGCCCGGTGAAGCTGTCCGAGGTCACCAGCCCCCAGGCCGCCAGCTCGCCCAGCGCCTCCTCCACCTGGGTGCGCAGCATCCGCGTTGGGCCGAGCAGGTCGGCGAAGAACATCGCCCCGCCGGCCTGCAGCGCCTCGAGCACCCGGCGCGCGCCCCCGGACAGCGGCAGCGCCTCGGGATCCGGGGCCGGTGTCGCCGCCCGCCAGTCGTTCAGAGCCCGACGCTCCACCAGGGCAATGGGCGTATTGCGCAGCGGCCCCGGCCGCTGGCGGCCGTCGTCCGCCGCCAGGCGCGGCGACACCAGGCGCAGCCAGACGAAACGCCCGCTGGCGAGCAACTGGTCGAGCAGGTGGGGGGCATAGTCCGCGACCCGGGCCGGCAGCACGTCCGGCTCCCAGGCCCCCGCCGCCACCGGGAAGCCCTCCAGCCGCTCCACCGCTCCCGCCAAGGCCTCGGCCCCCTGCGGGCGATCGGTCAGGCCGTGCCAGTCGAGCAGGAAGCGTAGATAGGTCTGGACGCTGACCGGCTCGATCTCGGCCCGCCGGCGATCGATGGCATAGCGATGCATCCGGGCCAGCAACCGCCGCTCGCACCACTCGACCTCACTCGTGGTGCCGGTATAGCGGCCCTGGAGCACGAAGCCTTCGGCTTCCAGTCGCGCCAGCGCCGCCATGCCCCGTGCCGGCGACATGCCCAGTGGCGCGGCCAGGGTCGCGGCGGTCACCGGGCCAAGCGCCTCCAGCCGCGAGCGCAGCAGCTCGATCAAGGCCGTGTCGGCGCTCTCGGGGACCGGCCCCACCGCCTCGATCGCGGGCGTCGGCGCTGCCCGGGGCTGGACCTCGCGCACTTCGGCCAGCCGCTCCGCGGCGACCCACAGCACCTCGCCCTCGGGCATGGAGACCGCCGTGGCGCGCCGCGCCTCGGCCAGCTCGGCGAACCAGGCACGCCACTCGTGCCCTTCCCGCTCGGCTTCCGTCGCGGTCAGGAAGCCGCACAGCACCAGGGCATCGTGCAGCTCGTCCATGTCGCGCGGTACCGGCCAGGCCTCGTCGCGCACGCGGCGAATGACCTCGGCATCGTAGCGCGACGAGGCCGCCGTCTCCGCCACGTCCAGCGCATCGCCGGTGCGCACGCTCAGGGTGCGCCGCTCCTCCTGGGCACCGTCGTCGAGGAAGGCGTAGGGCCGCGCATTGACCACCTCCTCCGCCAACGGCGAGGGCACGGCGAGATCCCGGCCACACACGGCGATCTCGCCCGCCTCCAGTCGTTCGAGCAAGTGTTCCAGGCCGGCCACGTCCATGGCCTGTGTCAGGCAATCATGCAGTGTCTGGGAAACCAGCGGATGATCGGGAATCTCGCGCATACCGGCCAGGTTCTCGGCACAGGCCAACTGGTCGGGAAAGACCACCGACAGCAGGTCCTCGGCATCCTGGCGCTGCAGTTGGGGCGGGCGCCGCCGGCCGATGCGGGTGCGCGGCACCGCCAGGCCGATGGAGGCGTTCCAGCGCCAGCGCAGGCCGAACATCGGCGCGTCGAGCAGCGCCTGGGCCAGCACCTCGCGCACCGTCCTGGCCTTCAGGTAGTGCCACACCTCGTCGAGCGGGAAGCTGTGGGTGGGGCCCAGCGACAGCACGATGGTGTCTTCCAGCGCCGCTGCCTGCAGCTCGAAGTTGAACTTGCGGCAGAAGCGCTTGCGCAGCGCCAGCCCCCAGGCGCGATTGAGCCGCGAGCCGAAGGGCGCATGCAGCACCAGGTGCATGTCGCCCGCCTCGTCGAAGAAGCGCTCGAGCACCAGATACGCCTGGCTGGGCACCACGCCGAGCGCCGCCCGCGCCCGGGCGAGGTAGGCGGCAAGCTGCTCGGCCGCCTCGCCAGCGAGGCCATGGGTCGACTCCAGCCACTCGCGCGCGGCGTCCTCGCCCTCTTCCGCCAGGCGCTCATCCACGCCGGCCCGCAGCCGCGACACCGCCTGGGACAATTCCTCGCTGCGCGCCGGCGCCTCGCCGAACCAGAAGGGAATGCTCGGCGGCGCGCCCCTGGCGTCCTCGACGAACACCCGCCCGGTCGCCACCTTGAGAATCCGGTAGCCCTGGTTGCCGAGCTGGAAGACATCGCCCGGCATGCTCTCGAAGGCGAAGTCCTCGTTGACCGTGCCGACCCGGAGTTCCTCCGGCTGCAGCATCACGTCGTAGTCGAACTGGTCGGGTATCGCGCCACCGTTGGTCAGCGCCACCAGCCGCGCGGCTCGCCGCGGGCGCAGGCGGCCGTTGACCCGGTCGCGGTGCAGATAGGCGCCACGCCGTCCGCGGCGGGTGGTGTAGCCATCGGCGAGCATCTGCAGCACGTCGTCGAAGCGTTCCCGGGGCAGCGCCCGATAGGGCCAGGCCGCGGTCAGCCGCCGGAACAACGCTTCCTCGTCGTATTCGCCGGCACCGGCGACCTCGGCCACGATCTGCTGGGCGAGCACGTCCAGCGGCCCCTCGGGGATGTGCAGGCGGTCCAGCTCGCCCGCCTGCACGGCCCCCATCAGCGCCGTGCACTCCAGCAGGTCGTCGCGGGTCAGCGGGAACAGCCGCCCTTTCGGCAAACGACCGACGCCATGGCCGGAACGCCCCACCCGTTGCAGCAAGGCGGCGATGGAACGCGGCGAGCCGAGCTGGCAGACCAGGTCGACCTCGCCGATGTCGATCCCCAGCTCCAGCGAGGCGGTGGCCACCAGGGCGCGCAGCTCCCCGCTCTTGAGGCGCTGCTCCGCGTCCAGGCGATGCTCGCGGGCCAGGCTGCCGTGATGCGAGGTCACCGCCGCCTCGCCCAGGCGATCGGCCAGGCGCCGCGCCACCCGCTCACAGACGCGCCGCGTGTTGGCGAAGATCAGGGTGGTACGGTGCTTCTCCACCAATGCCGCCAGGCGGTCGTAGACCTCCTCCCACACCTCGTTGGCCATCACCGCGGCCAGCGGCGAGCCGGGCACCGCGATGGCCAGATCGCGCTCGCGCACATGGCCGGTGTCGATCACCGTGCACTCGGCGCCGCCAGTGAGAAAGGCGGCGACCTCCTCCACCGGCTTCTGAGTGGCCGAGAGGCCGATGCGCTGGGGCGGCTCATCGGTCAGGGCGGCCAGCCGCTCCAGCGACAGCGCCAGATGCGAACCGCGCTTGGTGCCGGCCACGGCATGGATCTCGTCGACGATCACCGAGCGCACGCTGGAGAGCATGCGCCGGCCCGACGCCGAGGTCAGCAGTATGTAGAGCGATTCCGGCGTGGTGACCACGATATGGGGCGGCCGCTTGCGCATGCGCTCGCGGTCCCCGGCAGGCGTATCTCCGGTGCGTACCCAGGCACGGATTTCCGGCGTTGGCAGGCCCTCTGCCGCCAGTTCCTCGCTAATCCCCGCCAGCGGCGCCTGCAGGTTGCGCTGGATGTCGTTGGAGAGCGCCCGCAGCGGCGACACATAGAGCACCACCGTCTCGTCGGGCAGCTCCTCCCCCAGACCGCGACGCACCAGACCATCGATGGCCGCCAGGAAGGCCGCCAGGGTCTTGCCCGAGCCGGTGGGCGCGGCGATCAGCACATGGCCGCCGGCGCCGATCGCCGGCCAGGCGCGGGCCTGGACCTCGGTGGGCACGCCGAGGTCGCGCTCGAACCAGGCCTGGACAGCTGAATGGAAGGCGTTGAGTGGCATGACAATACACCTCACCGGTAACCGCGGCGCCATGATCCAGGACCGGAAAATGCCTTGTAAATCCTCGCTGACGGCACCATGGTTCAAGTAAAGCCTGATTGCCTATGGGGTGTCCATGACACAGCGGGACGATCGGCGGAACGGGAAGCGGCAAGGCCACATGCAGCAAGACAATGGCCAGCCCGACCCGAACGAGGAGCTTCGGAACAAGATCCGTCAACAGTGGATGATGTTCGTCTGGTTGTTGGTGGGGCTCCTGCTTTTCTTCTACTACATCGACGTTCAGCAGCAGCCGACACGGGCCGAACTCGGCTACTCCGAATTCGTGGAAGCCGTGGAGGATGGCTATGTCAGCGAGGTTACCCTGCGGGGCCAGCAAGTCGATGGCACCTTGACCGAAGAAGGCCGCAGGAACCTGGAAGTCGGTGACGCCCAGGCATTCGAAACCGTGCTACCGGAGATGGACCACCAGCGGTTGCTCGACCGACTCGAGCAGCATGGGGTGAACATCAAGGCGCTGTCGACCGAATCGCCTTGGTGGCAGCAGCTGCTGATGGGAATGCTGCCGCTGATCCTGATCCTCGGCCTGCTGTTCTGGTTCTGGTATCGCATGCAGCAGAGAGCGATGTCGGGAGGCGGGCTTTTCGGCATAGGCCAGTCCAAGGCCAAAAGAATCCGGCGCGAAGACAGCCACGTGCGCATGAGTGACGTGGCGGGCTCGGACAACGCCAAGCGGGAAATCGCCGAAGTGGTGGAGTTTCTCAAGAACCCGGCTCGCTTCCGTCAGCTCGGTGCCAAGATTCCGCGCGGCATCCTGATGATGGGGCCGCCCGGCATCGGCAAGACCCTGATGGCACGTGCCGTGGCCGGCGAGGCCGACGTGCCGTTCTTCAGTGTCAGCGGTTCCGAGTTCATCGAGATGTTCGTCGGTGTCGGTGCCTCGCGGGTACGCGATCTCTTCAAGCAGGCCAAGGAGGAGGCACCCTCGGTAATCTTCATCGACGAGCTCGACTCCGTGGGCCGCACCCGTGGCGCCGGCATGGGGGGCGGTCACGACGAGCGCGAACAGACCCTCAACCAGATCCTCGCCGAGATGGATGGCTTCGAGGTAGAGGAATCGGTGGTGGTGCTGGCCGCCACCAACCGCCCCGACGTGCTCGACCCGGCCCTACTGCGCCCCGGCCGCTTCGACCGCAAGATCACCATGGAACGCCCCCACCGGCAGGCGCGTCATGCGATACTCCAGGTGCATACGGCGAACATCCCCTTGGCCGAAGGCGTTTCCCTGGAGCGCCTGGCGCAGATCACCACCGGCTTCTCCGGCGCCGACCTCGCCAACCTGGCGAACGAAGCGGCCCTGCTTGCCGGGCGTCGTGAGAAACACGAGGTGGACTGGGCGTGTTTCGCCGATGCACGCGACCGCATTCTGCTCGGCGAAGTCCGGGAAGCCGCCCTTTCCGAGCGAGAGCGGCATATCGTGGCCTATCACGAGGCCGGCCACACGTTGTTGGCCTACCTGCTGCCCCACGCCGACCCACTGGAGAAGGTCACCGTCATCCCGCGCGGCCAGGCGCTGGGGGTGACCGCGCAGGTTCCCGAGGAAGAGCGCTACAACTACAACGAGTCCTACCTGCGAGACCGCATCACCGTGATGTTCGGCGGGCGCCTGGCCGAGTCCATCGTCTTCGGCGAAGTCAGCAGTGGCGCGGAGAACGACCTCCAGCAAGCGACACAACTCGCCAGACGCATGGTGGCCCACTGGGGCATGAACGAGCGCATCGGCCCCACCGCCTTCCCGCAGAGCCATGAGCATGTGTTCCTGGGCAAGGAACTCGGCCAGGGACGCGAGCACAGCGAAGCCACGGCCGCCGTGATCGACGACGAGATCCGTCGGCTCCTGGTGGACATCGAGTCCCGCGGCCGTGAGCTGCTCGAACGCAACCGTGATCATCTCGATACGCTCGCCGACGCCCTGGAACGGCATGAAACCCTGGAAGCCGACGAGATTCGCCGCCTGCTCGAACCGTCACGGCCACACATCGCCACGCCCCCTCAAGGGTGAGGACCGCGTGGTACCAGGCTGGGCCGTCGCATGCCCAGCGCCGGCAGGATGAGGATGGACGACACCACGGCACAGGCCGCGAGGAAGGCGATCACTCGATGGCCGCACCCGGCGACGCCACCTCGCCGTGGCCCGCCTCCCGTTCGAGCAAGGCGCGTTTTCTCTCCACACCCCAGCGATACCCGGACAGCGTCCCGTCGGTGCGCACCACCCGGTGGCAGGGAATCGCGATGGCGAGCGTATTGGCGGCACAAGCCCGGGCGACGGCTCGCACCGCCCGGGGTGCCCCGATCCTCTCGGCCACCTCCGCATAGCTGGCGGTCGAGCCCACCGGTATCTCGGTCAGGGCATGCCAGACACGCCGCTGGAAGGCGGTCCCGCGGATATCCAGGGGGAGCGACAACCCGAGCCGCGGGGCCTCGACGAACCCCACGACACGGGCCACCCACTCGTCGAAGCCCGCATCGCCGGGAATCAGCCTGGCCGCCGAGAAACGCTCCTGGAGCTCGTGCAGCAGCTGGTCCGGGTCGTCGCCCAGGGAGATGGCACAGATCCCCTCGTCGCTGGCGGCCACCAGGATCGATCCCAGCGCACACTCGCCCAGGGCAAAGCGGATCTCCATGCCCTCACCTCCTGAACGGTATCTCTCCGGCGTCATGCCGAGGATCCCGGACGAGGCGGCATAGAAGCGGCCGCTGGAGCTGAAGCCCGCATCGAAGATCGCCTCGGTCACCGTCTCGCTGCTCAACAGCTCCTCCCGCACCCGCTCGGCGCGACACGCGGCGCCGTATGCCTTCGGGGTCAAGCCGGTGGTCGCCTTGAACACCCGGTGGAAGTGAAAGCGACTCAATCCCGCGGCGTCTGCCAGATCGTCGAGGGAGAGAAGGGCCTCGGATGCCTCGATCAGGCGACATGCGCGGGCAACCGCCTGGGCGTGTCGCTGCGCCAGCGATGTTGCCTGTGGTCGACATCGCTTGCACGCCCGATAGCCGGCTCGTTCGGCCGCGTCCCCGTCGGTGTAGAACTCGGTGTTCTCACGGCGCGGCCGCCGCGCCGAGCAGGTCGGCCGGCAGTAGATCCCGGTGGAGCGAACCGCATAGACGAAGGCACCGTCCGCCGTAGTGTCCCGGTTCAGGACCGCCTGCCACCTCGCCTCATCGGTGGTGAAGGTACAGGGCGGATCAACGCGATCATGGGTCATGACGGGTCCCCTTCCATTACCCGATTCTCTGTTCATCGAGGATGGGCCAGCCGGCCTCCATTCGCACTCCGTCTCTTGCTTTCAAACCAGCCAGCTGTCTCCGACGTCGACACGCTGTCAAAGCGGCCCGTTTGACGGCAAGAAGCGGAGTGAACCCGATCGCACAAGGCGAGGGGGGCGCCTAGTCGGAGTCTGTCGCCCCGGGCTGCCGAAACACCAGCACCAACCCCAGCAGGATGGCCAGCATGCCCGCCAGGCTGAGCGCGGACAGCGCGTTGCCCAGGAACAGGTAGTCCATCGCCGCGGTGACCGCCGGCACCAGGTAGAACAGGCTGGTGACATTGACCAGGTTGCCGGCCTGGATCAACCGGTACAGCAGCAGTTGCGCCACCACCGAGATCACCAGGGCCAGCCATAGCAGCGGGATCAGGAACCCCACCGAGAGTTCGAACGACAGCGGCTGGAACGCCGCGAAGGGCAGGCACAGCAGCAGGCTGGCGGCATACTGCAGCGGCAGGACCTCGATGGGCGACTGCTGCATGCGTTTCTGCAGGATGGCGCCGCCGGTCATGCAGGCCAGGGCCCCCAGCGCGAACCCCATGCCTCCCGGCGAGAAGCGAGCCAGGCCGATGCTCTGGTAGACCACCATGACCAGCCCGGTCAGCGCCAGGCCGAGCCCCAATACCCGCACCAGCGGGAAGCGCCGCTCCAGCAGCACCAGCGTCAGTATCGGCTGCACCCCCAGCACGGTGGCCAGCACGCCCGGCGTAATGCCTTGGGCCAGTGCCAGGAAGTAGCAGATCGCATAGGCGCCGACCAGCAGCAGCCCGGTGAAGGCGACGCGCAAGCGCGTGCTGGGCGCGGGCAACCAGCGTCGTCGGTACAGCCCGATGGCCATCAGCACGGTCAGCGCCAGGGCGAAGCGCAGCACCAGGAAGGCGGAAGCGGAGGCGTGATCGAGCCCCCACTTGGTGAAGATGGCGCCGCTGCCCCACAGCAGCACGAAGAGCGCCGTGGAGCCGTAGACGGCCCAGGCAGTGTTGTGGAATGTCATGAGGAAAGTCACCTGTCGAGAGACGCACAGGCTCCAGCGGCCCTATCGGGCCAGCGCTGCGAAGAGGCAATCGACTACTGGAGCCGCCTGGCGGGCTGGCGATCAGCCCAGGGCAGACGCGGGCGGCGGGGAAACACCGGCCACGGCGATCCCCACCGGCGGAGAGACACCGACCGGCGGGGCAACAGATGACAGGGGGGGAGCAGTCGCGGCACGCACCACGGCGGCGACCGGAGTGGCCACCATCGTGGAAAGAGGAAAGCGTGCAGAGGTGGTCATGAACAGTTCCGCCTGGATGCGACTACGCATTAGAAAATAGCATGCCCGGCCGCAGCGTCAATCCACATCGCGTCGTAGTGCATAACCAGGCTGCTGCATACCCGACAGCGGGCTTGTTCCTCGGTTGCCAACACGAATCGCCGCACCGGGCCTGACCCTCGACGAGCCCCTTCGTTAGAGGCCTTCCAGTTCGGCCTGCCGCTGCCTGACCGCCTCGACCGCGAAGGCCATGAAGGCGCGGACACGGGCGCTGCGACGCAGGTCCGGATGGACCAGCAGCCACAGGTCGGTCGCCACCTCCGGGCCGATTGCCAGCACGCACTCCAGTTCGCTTTCCCGGCGAGCCATGTAATGCGGCACCACGGCGAGCCCCGCGCCGGCCCGGGCGGCCCCCAGCGCCGCGACGACGCTGTTCGTGCGTAGCGCGAAGGCCTCCGGCGGCACCCGTTCGTCCAGCCATCGGCTGCTGGCGAGATGGCGGATCATCTCGTTGCCGCCGACGAAGCGGTGCCCCGTCGGGCGCGCCGGATCCTCGAGCGCCGGACGCTCCCGCAAGTAGTCGCGCGCGCCGTACACCCCCCAGCGGATGGTGCCCAGCCGGCGGCCGATCAGGTTCTCCGGCGGCGCCTGCGTCGGGCGAATGGCGACATCCGCCTCACGCCGGGCCAGGTCGAGAAAGGCACTGACGATCAACAGCTCCAGCTCAATGCCCGGATAACGCTCGACGAAGCCCTGGAACACGGGCGCGAGAAACGCATTGGCCAGGGTATCGGTGGTGGTCACGGCGACCCGCCCCGACAGCCTTACGTCGCGCCCACCGAGCTCACGCTCGATGGCCTGCGCCTCCTCCTCTACCCGTTCCGCGTGCTTGCGCAGTATCTCGCCCGCCGCCGTGGGCACATAGCCCTGCGGCAAGCGATCGAACAAGCGCACCTCCAGGCCGGCCTCCAGCGCCTTGAGCCGCCGGAACACCGTCGAGTGGTTGACGCCGAGCGTACGCGACGCCCCGGCCAGGCTACCGGCGCGAGCGATCGCCAGGAAAAGCCGCAGATCGTCCCAGTCGAAGTTCATGCCTTGCAACTCTGCAATGATCCTATGCAAGTTTTGTCGATTTCATTGCCGATGCGCAAACCCTACGCTGGTCGTCACGTTGCCGAGGCAACGGATTCACATCGCCGACAGCAGGAGTCCCACCATGAAGACGATCCACCGTGAAGAGCTTGCCGCCCGCCTCGAAAGCCGGGAGCACCCCACCCTGGTAGAGGCGCTGCCGGAGAAGTATTTCCGGGAGTGGCACCTGCCGAATGCCGTCAATATCAACCACGACCAGGTCAAGCAGCGCGCGCCCGAGTTGCTGCCAAACAAGCATGCCGAGATCGTGGTGTACTGCGCCAGCGCGACCTGCCAGAACTCGGACATGGTGGCCAACCAGCTCGAGGCCATGGGCTATACCGACGTTGCCGTCTTCAAGGGCGGCAAGGCGGAGTGGGAGGAGGCCCAGTTGCCCGTCGCCACGGCCTGACGAGCCTTGGCCCTTCGCTGGGGCCTGCCGTGCTTCGATCCGGCGGGCCCCTTTCGTGGCGGCGTGGGTCCCATCCCAGCGACGTGTCGAACGCCACCCGCGTCGCCGTCGATCACTGGACAGGCCCGCGCCTCCCCCTCTATACCACAAAGGCATATCGCCCTTGCCGGTCTCGCCTGGCGGCGCGGTATCGACAGGATGCGCCATCTTCGGTGTCGCCATTGCCTGCCCAGGCGGCAGGCGCAAGGACGTCGCGGGTCCGGGGACACGACATGACGTCGGCGGGCACCGATCCATGCCGAAGGAGGGGAAGATGGCGAACGAGCCCGTCGCCTCACGAGAGCCATCGGGGCAGCGGCGCGACCGCCTCAACCCCGTGGTCTTCTACGGTTCGGCCATCGGCATCGTGGCCTTTGCGCTATGGGCCATGATCTTCACGGAACCGGCCGGCGCAGTAATCAACGCCGTGCTGGCCTGGGTTTCGGACAGCTTCGGCTGGTTCTACTTCGTTGCCGTGGTGCTCTACCTGGTATTCGTCATCTGTATTGGCCTGTCGCGCTATGGCAAGCTCAGGCTGGGTCCGGCCCACTCCACACCCGACTTCAATATGGTCACCTGGGCCGCCATGCTGTTCTCGGCCGGCATCGGTATCGACCTGCTGTTCTTCTGCATCGCCGAACCAGTCACCCAGTTCCTCGCGCCGCCGGAAGGCGACCCCGGCACCGCCGCGGCCGCCCGCCATGCCATGGAGCTGACCTTCCTGCACTGGGGCCTGTCGGGCTGGGGCATCTATACCCTGGTGGGCATGTCGTTGGCCTTCTTCAGCTACCGCCACGGCCTGCCGCTGACCATCCGCTCCGCGCTCTACCCGCTCTTCGGCCATCGCATCCGCGGCGCGCTCGGTCACGGCGTGGATATCGCCGCGGTGCTGGGCACGGTGTTCGGCATCGCCACCAGCCTGGGCATCGGCATCATCCAGCTCAACTTCGGCCTCAACTACATGTTCGGCATCCCGGAGAGCACGGTCACCCAGGCGGCGCTGGCGATCCTGATCGTGGTCTTCTCCGCCATCTCGGCGGTGACCGGGGTCGACAAGGGCATCCGCCGGCTGTCCGAGTTCAACATGCTGCTGGCGCTGCTGCTGATGCTGTTCATCCTGTTCAGCGGCAAGACGCTGTTCCTGCTCAATGCCCTGGTGCTGAATGTCGGCGACTACCTGGGCCGCTTCGTCACCCTGTCGCTCAATACCTATGCCTTCGATCCACCCACCGACTGGCTGAATGCCTGGACGGTGTTCTTCTGGGCCTGGTGGATCGCCTGGGGGCCGTTCGTGGGACTGTTCCTGGCCCGCATCTCGCGCGGCCGCACCATCCGCCAGTTCGTGGCCGGCACCTTGATCCTGCCCCTGTCCTTCATGATGGCGTGGATGTCGATCATGGGGAACAGCGCCATCGACCTGGTGATGAACGACACCGGCGTCGTCGATTTCGGCGAGCAGGCCATGAACAATCCAGGCTCGGCCATCTACCTGTTCCTGCAGAGCTATCCCTGGATCGGGCTGACCACGGTAGTGACGTCCCTCCTGGCCATCGTGTTCTTCGTGACCTCGGGCGATTCCGGCTCCCTGGTGCTCTCCAACCTGACCTCGGTGCTCACCGACCCCAACCACGACGCGCCGGCCTGGATGCGCATCCTGTGGGCCGCCGTCATCGGGGTACTGACCCTGGCCCTGCTGATGGCCGGTGGCCTCGGCGCCCTGCAAAGCACCGTGGTGATCATGGGCCTGCCCTTCGCCTTCGTGTTGTTCCTGATGATGCTGGGCCTGTTCAAGGCCCTGAAGGTGGAAGGCCTCAAGGAGGACAGCCACCGCGGCAGCATGGCCGGCCACCTGTCGGGCCGTACCGCGCCAGGTGAGGGTGCCGCCCGCAACTGGCGCCAGCGCCTGGCCCGCGCCGTCAGCTTCCCCAATCATGGGCAGGCCAGCCGTTTCCTCGCCGACGTGGGCAAGCCGGCCATGGAGGAGATCCGCGAGGTGCTGAGCGAGAAGGGCTTCCCGGTGGAGATCGTCGAGGGCAGCGGCGAGCACGAGCACCTGGCCCTGAACGTGAGCCTCGGCGATGAGCCGGACTTCACCTACCAGATCTGGCCCCACCAGTGCGCCATGCCCGCCTTCTCCATTCGCGACACGCGCGCCGGCACCCATTACTACCGACTGCAGGTGCACATCGGCGAGGGCGGCCAGGGCTACGACGTCTATGGCTACACCCGGGAACAGCTGATCGCCGATATCCTCGACCAGTACGAACGGCACCTGTTCTTCCTGCACTCCCAACGGGAGCTGCCCGGCGCCGCAGCCAACATGCCGGACGATCCCACCACGCCGGGACGCTGACACCAGGGAGCGATGCCATAAGCGACCAAGCCTTCGACCTGGCCGGCCGTCGACTACCACAACCTGATGGACTGGGTGAAACGCCACGACGAATACGCACCGGCGAAATAACGCCTGCCCTGTCGAAACGACGGGGCCTCGCTCGACCAGAGAGAGGACATCGATACGGAGGAACCCCTCATGCTGCTGAACACCTACCTCATCTTCAACGGCGACTGCCGCGCCGCCTTCGAGTTCTACCAGCGCTGCCTCGGCGGCGAGATCGCCGCGCTGCACCCCTACTCGGAGGCGCCAGAGGAGTGCGCCCAGGATGTGCCGCCGGAGCATCTCGACAAGATCATGCACGCCCGGCTGGTGGTGGACGGGCAGGTCCTGATGGGCTCCGACACCACCCCGGCATGCCCCGCCCCCTACGAAGGCATCAAGGGGGCCCATGTCTCGATCAGCGTCGACACCCCCGAAGAGGCCGAGCGGATCTTTCCCGCCCTGGCCGACAACGGCAGCGTCGTGATGCCTCTGGAGGAGACCTTCTGGGCCCTGCGTTTCGGCATGCTGGTCGACCGCTTCGGCGTGTCCTGGATGATCAACTGCGAACGGGAGGAGGCGCCGTCATGACCCCTTCGGGAGACACCGCCATGCACGAACACGACCCGCCCCATCCCCCCATCGTCACCCGCGACGCCTGGCTGACCGCCCGCAAGGCCCTGCTGGCCCTGACGCACCAGAGGGACGCGGTGAATGCCGCACGCCGGCGGCTGCCGATGGTGAAGCTCGACAAGGCCTACGTCTTCGACGGCCCGGCCGGCAAGACCCGCCTGCTCGACCTGTTCGAGGGGCGGCGTCAGCTCATCGTCTACCACTTCATGTTCGCTCCGGAGTGGGAGAAGGGCTGCAGCGGCTGCACGGGGTTCGTCAACGCCCTGGGGGACCTATCGCTGCTCCATGAGCGCGATACCAGCTTCGCACTGGTCTCCCGGGCACCGCTGGCCAAGCTCGAGGCCTACAAGGCCGAGCAGAGTTGGCACTGGCCCTGGGTGTCGTCGCTCGACAGCGACTTCAACTACGACTTCCACGTCACCCTCGACGCGTCCGTTGCGCCGCCCGAGTACAACTACCGCAGCCGGGAGGAACTCGAGGCGCGCACCGGCGAGCCCCACTTCATGAGCGGCGAGTGCCACGGGCTGAGCGTCTTCTTCCGTCTGGGCGAGGAGCTCTTCCACAGCTATTCGACCTACGCCCGGGGCTGCGAGAGCCTCACCGACGCCTACGCCCTGCTCGACACCACGCCCTACAGCCGGCAGGAGGACTTCGAGGACTCGCCGCCGGGCTGGCCGCAGCGGCCGACCTACGGTTGATCGGGCACGACGCCGGGCCTCTTGTCAGAGGTCTAGATGTGGGCCCTCGATAGGCCCGGCGAGAGCTTCTTCGCACTCCAACCGGTTTTCTAAGACATTGCCGCCTTGGAGTGTAAGAGATCAACGACATCGCCATATTTGGCTTGAACAACGAACAGCAACAACTACCATTTAAACATGACCAAAAAAACCTAAAAAATCACCACTCTGTTATCATAAAAATAGCCATACATCGGAATAAAATACTTCAATAAACACAAGAATCCACTCCAATATCTGCGCACTTACCCCCTAAACGCCATTATCACTTTTTCCGCAAATCAATCGATTACATCAACACTGACATCCTCACAACCACGCCTTCACGTTTTCATCATCCCAGGTTTCTCAAGGAATCACCCTCGATGTATGAAGATTCTCCTACGCCAACGGACGCGGATGGCACTTACGAAGTACCGGAAATCCCCAAACCGGAGGGAGGAGGGTCTTTGGGGGGTGCGGAACGCTTCCGCCTCGACACGGCATCGGGCTCGGCACGATTCGAGATCCCGCTTCCGGGACCAGAGGCACGAGGTCTGGCACCTGAACTCGCGCTTGTCTACCGCGGTGGTACCGAGAACGGGCTTTTCGGGCTAGGGGTCGGGATGGATCTACCCGCGATCTCGCGACGCACGGCCCTGGGTGTTCCGCGCTATGACGAATCCGATCACTTTGTCACCGAATCCGGCGACGTCCTGACACCACGCCGCGCCCTGATCCATGGTAGTTGGCAACGGGTCCGTCGCTGGGAAACCCGGGACGGCGTGACCTACCGGGTCACCGACTATCGTCGGCGTATCGAATCCACCTTTGACCGGATCGAATACTGGGAAAGCACTCAAGGACCCGCAGCGTTCTGGACGATCACCGATCACGACAACGTCACCTCGGTTTTCGGCCGCACTGACGCCAGTCGGCTCGTTGACCCAGACGCACCAGAGCGCATCTTTCGATGGATGATTGAGGAACGTCGGGACGCCAAGGGCAATTGGATCACCCATGGATACGACAAAGATGACACGTCCCGCTACGCCAGCCTCTATCCCACCACCATCGCCTTCGCGCCATTCCCCGACGAGGACAACGAGGCAATGGCCTATCGCTATGTGTTCGATTACGGCGATAGTGAAAGCTGCGCGCCCTCTTCCCGACCCGACGTGGTCATCTCCTTCCGTCCCGGATTCGAACTGCGGGTGGCACGGCGTTGCACCGCGATAGGCCTGGAGCATTACTTCCCTGGTGACCTCGGGCCCGAGCCGGTCCGGGTTCAGGAAGTCCGCCTAGCCTATGCCGAAGCCTGGGACTTGTCCCTACTGGAGTCCGTCACGCGCGTCGGCTATGGCACAAGCCAGTCACCCAACGTGGAGAAGGCCAGCCCTCCGATTTCCCTAGGCTTCACCGAATGGCAGCCAGAAGAAGCCGCCTTCGCCCTCCTGAACTCCCCCCCACAATGCCCCATCCCCTCGGATAACCGCGACGGAGCTTTACGCTTCGCAGATCTGCTCGGTGAAGGGGTGCCCGGAGTGCTGAGCCAGGCCAGTGAATCCGATAGCGCCCATTACTGGCCACCGGAGGGAGGCGGCATGCTCGGTCCGCCCACGCCACTACCGAGTGCGCCGGTGAGCGCCCTGGACAAGCCAACACGGCACGCATTGCTGGACCTTTCAGGACTCGGCCATCTCGATGCGGTAACCCTGACGGCAGGCCAGTCGGGATACTTCGGCAACAACGGTGACGGCACTTGGGCAGCCTTCCAAGCCTTCCAAGACGCACCTCTAGGCCTGGAGGACCCATCAGCGGCTTTCGTGGACCTGCGCGGCAATGGCCGGCCTGACCTCGTCAGCAATGGCCCGGCCGATTGGCGCATCAACGACTGCCAGGGCCGAGTGGGCTACCAGCCGGCCCGGCCAACCTCTCCCCCCAAGGGGGCCTTCGACTATGGCGAAGCGGGCGAGGCCGCACGCATCCAGTTCGCCAATGTCTTCGGCGACGGCTTGTCTCATCTCGTCCGGATATCGAGCGGATGCGTGAGAATCTGGCCCAACCTGGGCGGAGGGCGATTCGGGCCACCGCGTGATGTATCCATCGGAAGCTTTCCGACGTCGGTGACCACGCAGGACATCTTGATGGCCGACCTCACCGGTGCAGGCGGTACGGACATCTGCGTGTTCGGGCCAACGCATATCACGATTTACCAGAATCACTACGGACAGCGTTTTTCCCACGTTCGAACCCTACCCCTCCCCATGAATAACTCTCGCCTGGCTTCGATGAGCGCCGCCGATCTCGACGGTATCGGCGTATCACGGATCATCATTGGCACAGGTGTTCCCAGCGAGGCGCAGTGGACCCTTGATCTCGCCAACGGCATACAGCCGTTTTTACTGAATCGTATCGACAATGGCATGGGACGCCAGACCCAGCTGACCTACCGAAGTTCCACCGCCTACTATTTCGCGGCCCGCGCCACGGGAAAACCGTGGCAGATCCGCTCGCCCTTTCCGGTGAACGTGGTAGAAAGTGTCGCCCAGCGGGATGCCATCTCGGGGGCAACCCTGACTCGATTCATCGAGTACCGGGACGGCTATTTCGATCCCGTTGATCGCCAGTTTGCAGGATTCGCTTACGCTCAGGTGCGCGACCATCCGGTGATGGACCCGGAAGCTTGGCAATTCACACCGCCCCAGCACCTCGCCCAGGCGTCTCTGGAACCTGGTGTCGAGCCCCTGTTTACGCGGACATGGTCCCATGTAGGCGACATGAGCCACGCCAGCGTGCTGCGCGAGTCCATGCTGAAACACGCCTATCGCGGTGGCCCGGAGCCCCTGGTGCTTCCCCGCCCCTACTTCGATCCACTCATTGACGGCGCCGACGCCGAGACCCGACGCCTTGCCTGGCGAGCACTGGCCAACCACCCGATCCGCTCTGAAGCCTTTCCTGTCGATGCGGACGGAATGATCGCGTCGACTCCCTTCGGGGTGGATCAGAGCGCTTACGCTGTACGCCTCGTTCAACCTGCCATGGATGGCCAACCTGCCGTGGTCCAGGTGCTCGCGCGCGAAACTGCCCGCACCAGCTACGAGCGCCAGGCCGATGATCCCCAGACCTTCCATGTACTCAAGACCGCCTTCGATGACTTCGGGCAATGGACTCGCTCACTGAAGATCGGCTACGCGCGCTTCCCCATGGAAGACCGGGACATCCTGCCCAGCCAGGCGAGTACAGGGCTGCGCCTGACCACGCGTGGGCTGATCAATCATGTGGATGGCGCCTATCGTAACGCCAGCGGCGGAACGGCAACCCCACTGGCGACAGAAGATGGCACCTCATCCCATTTCGTTGGCCTGCCCTTCGCCAAGCAATCCTTCGAACTGGCTGGGTTCCCCCAACCCATCCCCTATTTCAGCTACAACGACGCCGTAGCCGTCGTAGCTGACTGCCTGCAAAAAGTGCTGGCCTATGGGGAACCCTTCACGGGCGAGGCCGAGGCACAACTCTTCCACTGGACTCGGATCTTCTACTGGGAAACGGACCAGACAACACCCGCTGCCTTACAGCAAACGGGCCCCCAAGCCCTGGTTCATCATACGGCAAAGGCCACCTTCTCCGATGCCTTCGTATCGTCCTACTACGGTGGCGAAGTGGATCAAGCACTGCTCGCCGACCAAGGCGGTTACGTACATGAGGATGGCTATTGGTGGTGGACAGGCGATACCGTCCATTACGCAGGACTGACAGGCCATCACCTCCCTACCGAAACAATCGATCCGTTTGGCACCACGATGCGGATCAAACACGACGCCTATGACCTCTTCATCATCCAGCGAGTCAATGCCAAGGGCGACAAGGTGAGCGCCGTCTATGACTACCGAGCGCTCTCACCCGCGCGAATCGTCGACGAGAACAACAATGCCACGGAGTTCGCCTACGACCCTCTGTCAGAAGTTCTCCTGCGTGCCGTGTACGGCACCGAGGGCGACACCATCATCGGCGACCGCCCGCTCTCGGATTACAGCCCTCATCCCGTGGCCTCGCCAGGGGAGGTCCTGGCCGACCCAGCCAAGTATCTCCAAGGGGCGGGCCGATATTTCCTCTATGATCTCGAGGCTTGGAATCACCATCCTCGTCTGCCACCGTTCACTTTGGAATTGGAGCGTCGCCAGTTCGCTCGGACAGTGTACGAGGACGAGAGTGAGCAAGATGCCATTGCCATCACGCTCCGGTACTTCGACGGTGCTGGCCGGGACCTGGCTACCGCGGAGTTGGTGAGTGGACAACCTCCCTACCCACTTTTCGGTGACAGCACGCCACGACTGGCGACACAACCGCCCTCCGCCGGCGCCGCCCAGGCGACCGAATGGCGGATCACCCACCAAGTGCGTTACGACAATCGAGGCGATGTCGTCACTCGTTATCAACCCTATTTCGCTACCGTGCCCGCGTATCAGGCGCGTCCCGACGTGGCACATTGGTCCCTGCGTCACGATGGCCTACATCGGGAAATCAAAACTGAGACACCCAAGGGCTTCTTGACCCGCACCGAGTACGGCGCCTGGTCCGAGACCCATTGGGACGAAGACGATTTGGTCACCCGTTCGCCCTACTACATCGACCATATTGACGACCCGAACACGCCAGCGGCAGAAAAGGAAGCGCTAAGACAAGCAGCAGACTTCGAGAACACGCCTCTGGTCACAGTCCGTGATGTACTAGGCAGAACGACACAAACCATCCAGTATCTCGTTTCCTCTTTCGGCGAGGCGCTCAAAACCTATGCCTGGTACAACGCTCAGGATAAGGAAACCGCCTTCGCCGATGCGCGCTTCTACAACGCAGAAAATCCAGAATACCCGTTCTATTATAATTATCTAGTGGCGTACGACATGCTCGGCCACGGCGTCTGGCAAAAAAGCGCCGACTCCGGCAATGCCCCGCTGCAGACTGTCGAGGACGGCATCGCGCAGCGGCGCCTGTTCGATGGCGATGGCCAGCCCATCGCCGAATGGAATCGCCGTGGCTATCGACTCGACACCACCTATGATGCACTACGCCAGCCTATCGAACTTCGGGTCCGCGGGGCGAATATCGACGTCGTGGTACAGCGCTTTGCTTACGGCGACGACCCCGATACGAACACGGTGAACCGGATCGTCACGATCTGGGACCAGGCAGGTGTTCTGCGTACGGATACCTATACGATCCTCGGTGAGCCAATGGCCTTCTCACGCCAGTTCACCACCGATCCCGAAGCCTCTGTCGACTGGCAACATCCAGATACGGTTCCCCTACAGGATAATATCTGGGCCTGGAACAAATCCTGGAACGCCGTATCCGAGCAGATCATGGAGACGGCCCCGAACGGCGCATGCGCGCATACTTCGTATACGCTGAACGGCTGGGCCAACTCGGTGTCGTTGGCAGCATCATCAACCGCAGACGCCGGCACCTTCTCCGAGATCGCAACGATTACATCCTTTGCCACGGACGGACGCCCGCGGACACTCACCTTTCCCGGGGCCGCCGAGGTGAATGCCGACTACGATCCAGCGACGTTACGCCTGACGGCGACCCGTGGAGGGACGTCGTCAGGGAATGCCCTGCTTAAGCTTGGTTACATCTATGATCCCGTCGGCAATGTCACCCAGATTGTCGACGCTACACCGATTGGGGGCGGCGATTCCGACATACGGCATTATCGTTATGACGCGCTCTACCGCCTGCGCCACGCGACGGGCCGCCGCCAGGCCCGGACTGGACATGGTACGCCCGAGCGCTATGCACGAACCTATACATTCGACCCATCCAACAACCTGACCGCCCGGCTCGACGACGCGGGCGAGGACTTCTCGACCGTCTACAGCGTCTCTCCCTCATCAAATCACGCCGTCACCGAAGCCATGTCGCGGGACAACGCACCGGACAACTACTTCGATGCAGACGGCCTGATGACAGCATTGCCCGAGGGGGTGATGCTGTCCTACGACCCGCTGAGCCAACTAAGGCGGGTTCAAACATCTCAGGCCCAGGGCACCTACCAGTACGGCGCCGATGGTGTGCGCGTTCGCAAATCCCTGGTCTCGGAAGACGACGGTGTGACGGAAGAAACCGTTTACCTGGAGAACTTCATTGCCACCGGTGGCACACAGGGGCGCGGTGAACTGACTCTCTTTCTGAGCGACCGGCTCATGGCGGTCGTCCATTATCCAAGCGCCTCTTCCACGAACGGCGCCACCCCCCGCCTCCAACTCTCGGACCGAATCCACTCGGTCGCCTACGAACTGGCCGCGGACGGCTCGGTATTGAATGGCCAGACTTACTACCCCTTCGGCGAGACAGCGATCTACATCATGCCGGCGACAGATGCGGTCGAGAGCAAGCGTTACCAATTCGCCGGGCGTGAATGGGATCCCGAGAGCGGCCTCTACCACTTTCCGGCCCGAGCCTACTCACCAAGCTTGGGGCGCTGGCTCACCCCGGACCCGGCGGGAACCATCGATGGCCCGAACCTGTTTGCTTACGTTCAGAACAATCCGATCAGTCGGATCGACCCCAGCGGCGAGAATGGCGGCGACGGCGACAACCGGATAAGCGGCGGTGATGCTCTCTTCAAGGGCATGAAGGTCACAAACAAGGTTAGTGTCTTCTCCAACGCGATCGGCGAATTCATGGGCATACCGATCCACCACGTCGCTACCAGCCTCAAATCCCCCGTGCTGCAGTTCCTTGCTGCCCAGTCGGTCGCCTTCGGTGGAACCGCGGCCATCGGTGGCATCTTCGGCGCGGGTTATTACGCACGCGACATGCAGAAAAAAGGGGTGACCCCCTACAACGTCACTTCCTTCGCCGGGAACCTGCTTTTCGCCGCCGAGGGGGTCATGATCTATCGGACGATCCTCGCGACCACGGATCATGCCCTGCACTTGGCCCACCAGCGTATTGGGGTGGTCGGCTTCATCGCCGATACCTTGAAGATCCCCAAGGCGATAAAGGACAAGGACTACGGGTCAGCGGGGCTCTACTACTCTCTGGCGCTAGGAAATCTGCGTAGCGCCATGACCCAAAGCCAGGCGGCACGACTCTACACGGGAATCTTCCAAGGTTTCACCGCGGCTTACAACACCCTCAAGCCGCAGGGGTACGGTGCTATCACACGCAGCACGGTTCTCAATGGAGCGACTCTGGCTTCCCGCATATCTGGCCCACAGATATTCGCTCCTTATCTCGTAGGTTATCTGGCATACCAATGGTACAAGTCTTCCGAAAACTGAAAGAAACGAAGCCAGAAATACAACAAAGAGCCGCCAATGTCGCTTTTTAAAACCGTCATAGAGGATCAAGGAAATGAGCGGGGTAAAGGTACAGCTCGCGTCTCCCAGGTTCACCGACTTCTTCGCAGACAACGACGATTTCGACCTGATGACACATGACTTCTTCGACCCACAAGCCCGTCAGGATTTGAAGGGTGAACGAGCGGTCCTGGAAGAACACCTCGAGGCTCTCAAGCCCTACCAGCGTCTCTTCCGGCTATTTCCCAGCGAACGACTGAGCGAGCACTTGGCCGCTACGCAGGGCCCCTCCTCAATCGAGCGTATCGCCGCCGGCCTGATAGACTTCGGCTATGATTCGGCCCACCTTATTGCTGCGGCCTCACCACTACGATTTGAACGTGAATGCCTCTCGATCTTCGGCGGTGACGCTCCCTTTACCCGGGAGGTACGACGCCGCGCGGGACAAGTGATGGCCGCCGCCCGTCACGCCTTCGCCAACGCACGGAGCCTCGCGGCCTCGCCCTTCGATGCCTCCAGCGTCGTCAAATACGCGGAGCCAGAGGTCACGGAGTATTTTCAATCCCTACCCAGCTACCAGAGCCTATTCGGTTCCCTCGACTACATCGAGGTGCCTCATGGTGCGTCCATTTTCGGGCCAGCGGCCTATCTGCTCGACATCATGCGTATCACCGATGAATACATTACCGACTATAACGAAGCAACGATCCCATCGGGGTTCACCCTAAGAGAACGGCGCCCCGATCTGTTCGATCAGGTCAAGCTCGATGCGGCCACCACCACGGCCACCCTGCCTTATATCTCCCTCGTCAACGAGATCATGGAAGCCCGGCTGGCCACGGCGCTGGACGGCGATCCTTACGAAACCCTCACCCTCGCCCCCTACCCCTTCAATCTGCCGTTCAACCGGCCTTGGGTCGCAACCCGTCGTTACGTCGCCAAGACAGGATCCTCCCTGGAGGCCATCGGCCAGGCAATGCTGGCATCACCGCCTGAGGTACCGAACGACAGGCGCTCCACTCTGGCCACGACCGCGCTCGGCCTATGTCCAGAACAGGTGGAGGAGCTGACCACGGTCAACAGCGATGACGCCACCATCGGCGCCCAATACGGCTTGAGCGCGGTGTCCGACGCCATGCCCAAGGAAGGGAATGGCCAGATCGCCTTCACCAAGGGCGAATTCACAGCGACCGGCGTGAACGTCAACCTGGACGAGGTGTTCAGCGTCGGGCAACGCCTCGAGACCGAAGGTCAGCTCCGTACGGTGACCGCCATCTCCAAGCAGGGAGAGATCACCGTCGACGTACCCTGGGTCTCGGACAGTGCGGGAACGACCTACCGAGTTCACGGGTTTCCCGTCGATTTGACCAATGCCTCGTGCTTCCGCGACATCGCCGGGAGAGTGAGTTTTCAAAGGCTGCAAACCCTGCTCACCCAACAATTAAGCCCGGCGGAGTGGGCTGCGAAGGAGGCCAATGCCTTCTTCATCAACCACACCGACGAGGGGCTGGACCCCATGGCCCAGCAGCAGGGCGACCCCACGCTGGGGAACGTGGTCACCAGCCTTGCCAACGTCTCGCCGAAGCGGCTCGACCGGCTCAGTCGCTTCATCCGTCTGGTCAACTGGTGCAACGTGGATGCCACGGCCGCCGACTGGTTAATGCGCGTGGCCGATGCCTCAGACATCACCCCCGACTTCCTGGTTGTCCTCACCGCCACCAAGCGACTCGCCGAGGATCTCAGACTGGACCTGGATACCTCGGCAGCAATGGCGGGCCCCTTCAAGACGTCGGGTAAGGGCGATGGACCGACGTCGACCGCCCCCTTCGACAACGTCTTCAACTCGCCCTCCTTGCTCAAGGGTGCCGACCCCTACACCGCTCGTGATCCGATTCCCTTCGACCCCACTCGCCCTCTGGCTTGGGCACCTGGAGGCTTGACCGGGAGCGGCGTCACCGGAAACCTACGGGCGGCAACGGCATCGACGGCGACCTTGGCGACGAAGGCGCCGGACCGCGACGGCCATTTCGATGGTTTCCAGATTACCATCACGAAAGGGCCCGGTGCCGGTCAGAAGCGAATCATTCGCACCTACAACGGCACCGACCGCCAGGTGACGCTCTACGAAGACTGGCAAGACACTCCGGATAAGCGCTCCGAATACGCTATCGTAAATACCTCGGACCTGACGGACAGGTTGGCCGCTGCGCTCTCCACACGGCAGAGCGAATTAGCCATGCTTGGCGACTACTATCAGGCGGAAAACTTTCCTGATGAGCCTGGCATTACGCTCGATCTCTCTGCACTAACTGGGCTATGGCGATTAGCCCGAATGGCTAGCACCTATCGACTGTCCATTACCGAATACCTGGTGGTCCGACGCCTTGCTGGTGTGACGGGTGTCTACGCCACCGACACCCAGACAGCGCTCGATGATGCCCACGCTGCCATCGCGATGATTGAATGGTTGCGTGCCCGCAAGATGTCCGCGTATGAGCTGGACTACATCGAGAATGGCACCTTATCCCGCCACGTTCTGCCGCGTTTCGACCGCAAACAAACCGGAGGTATTCTCAAGCATCTTGCTTCGTCCACAGCGAATCTTCGACTCACGTCCGATACGCTGAGCACCGCGGGTTTTTCCAGGACCATTAGCGAGGAATTGATCCATGGACTGACGGAAATGGGGATGCTGGATGCCGGCGGTCTCGTGCTACCCCACGACGAACTCTTCATCCAGACATCAGCCGACTTTCCGATCACTGCCGAGAGCCTGCGCATGCTCGGATTAAGCGCCAAGGAAGTGGATGCTACTCTCGCCACCCTTACCGAATTGCGCCCGGCCTATCTTCAATCTACGAAAGCGGACTCCTGGGCACTGACCGCCAGCTATCCACCAGGCAACACTCTCGACTTCCTCTGTATCGACTTGCCCAATGCTTCCAGTAAGCAGGCTAACATCAGCGCCTATCTGGATAGCGTAGCACAAAGGACTGCCTGCCAGATCATCTCACCCTTGCTTCCCTTTTCTGCGGCCACGGGCTTTCAGACACAGACAATCGGCACGCCGCAGTCGCGCCGCATTTTCGAGTGCCTGCAGACTGTTAACCCCGCGGTATTGATCGCCACGCAAAGTAAAGATCTCGCCTATCTGAGCGCCACTTACGACGGTTCGAGCTCGGGATGGGAGCTCTTCACCAGTCAAGCTACCGGCCAATCCAAGGTGGTGAGTGCCTACACAGGCTCGGAGCGGCGCGTCACCCTCGCCTCGGACTGGTCACCCCTTCCCGACGCCTTCGCCTACTATGAGATCGCTAGAGAGGAAAGCCAGGGACAAGCCAAAGGCGGTGGCAGTGACGACATCACCCTGGCGCAAAGCGCCTCCGACGACGACGGCGCCTATCAGAACGACTACGTGGTTCTCACCGACGGACCCGGTGCCGGGCAACGTCGACTCATCTCTGCCTATGACGGCGCCCAGCATGTCGCTCAAGTGGCCAAGGCCTGGGAAACCGCCCCCGACGATACCTCAACTTACGTCATCGAGCGAATAGTGGCACGTGGCAATGTCCAGGCCGCGAGCTCCGATACGCTGACACTCGACGCTCGCGCTTCTAATCTCGACGACGCCTACGACGGCATGACGGTGTACCTGGTCCCAGACCCCGACGCCGAGAGCAAGACGCAGGAAGTATGCACCGCCCTCGATACCCGTCAGGACGAGATTGCCAATCTGGCTCAGGTGATCAACGAAGTGCAGACAACCCAGAGCGCTGCGGTGACAAGTGGCTGCGCCGAGGTTCTGGACATTTCTTCGGCCCAGGCGCTGCTGGGCATGACCTATCTGGATGCGGACCCCAGGCCACGGCGCCTGATCCCGGTCTTTTTGGGTGGCGACACCGAGTCCAACCGAGACGCGGCGGGCAAGATCCTCGATGGTCTCTCCAGGTTCACCTTCGCCCGCACGAAGATCACCCTCACAGACTCGGTCTGGAGTGGGTTGGCGCGCGAACCCTGGCTTTACGATCTGGATCTCTCCCAGCCCTTGGCCCGCAGCAACCTGGTCCGGGAGGGTGCGCTTGAGTCGCTGGCGAAAAACCATGGCACCGATCCTGAGGCCATCTCGAACTATTTGGAGATCTGGACCGAGGTGGTCGGCGAGGATGCCAAGCTCGCCGCCCTCCACGATGCGCTGGGCTGGGAGCCAGAGGACACCCGGGTCCTGGACGCCTACCTGCGAGCATCAAGCACGGCCCCGGGCCAGAACCCCTACGAGCTGGATGGACTAACCAGGCTGGGCCCGAGCTTTGCGATCATCACTGACACCACGGCCAACGCTCACTTCCTCGTCCAGGTTGCCGACATGCTCAACACCCCCCCTCTTGGCCCGATCGGAGGCGATGTCAACACCGCCCAGTGGTCGCGCTTGAATGCCGTGTCTTCCGCTGCCCTGGGGGTGGTCGCCGTCCGCTATGGCGACGACGCCTTTCCCGGCGCCGCAGATCAGTTACGTCGCAGCGTGGATGTGGAAAAGCGCGATGCGCTGATGAATTCGCTTATCTGGACTCTGAGCCAGACCATTCCCACCATCACGATGCCATCGAGCCTGTTCGATTACCTGCTGATCGACGTGGAACAGAGTGGTTGCGATACCACCTCTCCGATCGCCCAAGGCATCACCTCGGTGCAGCTTTACATGCAACGCTGTCGGATGGCCCTGGAGCCAGGGATCGACGTGGATCACATCCCGCAGGTCTGGTGGAGCTGGATGAATGCCTACCGGCTATGGGAAGCCAACCGCAAGATTTTTCTCTATCCGGAGAACTACCTGGATCCCACTAATCGCAAGTCGGCCTCTCCCGAATTCAAGCGACTCGAATCTGATCTGCTACAGGGAAGGCCGACCGAAACCAATATCGCCAAGCGGCTGATGGAGTATTTCAATGCATTCGAGCAATTGAGCGAGCTAGTCCCCATCGGCGCCTGCAAGAAAGACCAGCGAGCCCTGGAGGGCGGCCAGATTGATGAAACCACACTGATCGTCGGACGCACCAACACCTCGCCCTACGGCTATTACGTTCGTGAATTCACGCGCAGCACCCTGCCCGAGGCGCCCAATGGCGCTACCTTTCGACAGTTGGAAGAGTGGCGCGCCTGGATCAACGTCGACGTCAAGGTTGACGCCCCCTATGTCACGCCGGTCTGGGCCTTCGAGCGCCTTTTCGTATTCTGGAACGAAGTCAATTCTACCAAGAGTTCCACGATCACCTCCAAGTCATCGGACACGGCTTCCAGTACCCAATCCATGTGGAGCATCACGCCACATTACACCTTCCAGACGACCACCGGAGACTGGTTGAGTCCACAGTCCCTGAGTGAACCCTTCGCCGTACGTGTCGCACCGAACACCTATTCCCCGGCCCAGAACCCGAACGTGCAATCGTCGTATACGGCGACCCAGCACTACTGGGCCCAGCCTCTGGCCCTGGCACTGCCTCGCGGTCTACCGGGTGCTGGAACACTGAGTTTCACCAAAGGCACCAAAACGGCCAACGGGAACGGAACCCGCTTCGAGGGTCAACTCTTGGCGGGCGACTTCATCGTCGCCAATGGCCAACAGCTCCAGGTGGAAAGCATCGGCGCCCAGAACCAGTCTCTGGTCTTGCGCACCGAGTTTGTGACCGACGGCAACGACACTCCCTTCAACGTCATCCCCAAGGATAGCAAACGCACACGCTATGCCCCCTTCGCGGGCCCCGGACTGGCCAACGTGGCAAAGAACTTCAATGTGGTAAATGGTGATGACGACACACGATTCACGGTCGATTTCATGGTTGGCGACTATATTGAAGTGAAAGGTGAAATCCGTACCGTCAACGCCATCTTCGATGATCACCAGATGACCGTAACTCGGACTTGGGGCCTGACCACACCCAACCCCGGCAAGCCTTACAAGATCATCCCGCGTGAGGACGGCGCCGAAAAACTGCTGGTGTTCTTCGGCCCCAACCTGGATCTTGACACCGATTATGGCGAGCTACCCTCCGGACCACCGCATGAGAACAACCCTGGTGAAGATCCGTTTATTTCCGCCAGCAATGCCTTCAACTCCGAACTTTACCATGGCATCAACCTCACCAATATTGTAAAGAACGACCCCCTTCTTCCCGACAATGGAGATATCACTGGTTATCGAAGCATCATGCTATCGCCCACGTTAGACAAGAGAGAAATTCGAGTTTTTTCACCCTTCTACACTGAAAGTGAATCTCAAACATCAAAGCTGGTCCGCACCGCCATAGACCGAGAAAACCAGACACTCTTCGCAGAAAGATCCGAACGCCCACTAGTATCATTGTATTGGGGAAGCAGCGCCCCAGGAAGCACCGCTAACCAACAAGATTTTACCAAAAAAGATCGCGCACTGCTCTACCATATAAACCCTGACAACGCCACCATTATCGCTATTAATAACCAGGTAGGGTGGTCGATATTTAATACCGACGAAGATTCCTTCCTGATTACGGTCAACAACCCGTCTCCTGTCGAAGTCGGAACAGGTGTCGTTCTCAAGACCTTTTCACTTACCCAGGCCCCTCAAAGGGATTCGGCTGCCACAGGGTCGATCATCAACAAACAGATGACCTTCGGACCCTATAGCCTCGACCGTCAGGAGTTCGAGGAACAAACCTATCGCATTTCACGATTGAATACTGGTGTTGGCCAGGCATTGAAGCAGCGGCTGTATGTAAGCATTGATCAACTCCTTTCTCTAGAGTCGCAGTTTCTTCCCGAGTCACCGTTCGATCAATACTACGCGACGCCTGAAGGTGCCCCGCCACCGGCTCTTGATAGCAACTATCTGCCGGAACCGGTTATGGACTTTTCCGGCTCATATGGACCTTATTTCTGGGAAATATTCTATCATGCTCCGACCTTGATAGCCGACTGGATGACTATCAACCAGGATCATCAGCAAGCGAAGGACTGGTATGAATATATCTTCAATCCTATGGCAAATAGCGATCCGCTTGGCGCCACAGGAAATGACCGGTACTGGCGATTCCGGCCGTTCCGTGAACACATGGATATCCCCTCGCTTCAGGAAATACTGACAAATACTTTAGAAATAAACCATTACAACAACGACCCGTTCGACCCACATGCCATTGCTAGGCTTCGCATATCCGCTTACGCCAAGTACACTGTTCTTCGCTACGTCGACAACCTGATTACTTGGGGTGACGCTCTCTTTACCCAGGACACCCGTGAGTCGATCACTCAAGCGACTAACCTCTACATCCTGGCGCGCGACTTGCTGGGAAGGAAACCGGAGGTGGTCGGAGTATTCGAGCAGTCAACCCCATTGACCTACGATGAAATCAAGTCCCATTATCCCGATGGTGGCATTCCTCAATTCTTGATCGACCTGGAGAACACCCCTTTCGTATCCGGCGCCTCGTCCGGGGCCGGCTACGCCGACGTGCCAATCAACGACATCCATGCGTACTTCGGAGTGCCTGACAATGCAGAACTGAGCACCTATTGGGAGACGATCGACGATCGACTCTACAAGATCCGTCACTGCATGAATATCAACGGCATGCGGCGCACCTTGGCCCTGTTCGCTCCTCCTCTCGATCCAGCCGCACTGATCGCCGGATTGGGCAGTGGTGGAGACATCGGCGGTGGTGCGCCTCCGGCACCCTACCCGATTCCCAACTACCGCTTCGGCTACCTGGTCTCGGTGGCCAAGTCGCTCACCGATCAGGTCACGCGACTCGGTACCGGCCTGCTTGCAGCGCTCGAGCGCAAGGATGCTGAGGCCCTGGCCCGGCTTCAACTCACCAATGAAGCCCAACTCCTGAGCCTTGGGACCGAAATCAAGGAAACGACAATTACCCAGATCGAGGAACAAATCGCTAGCCTAATGGATGCCAGAGCGGGTGCCGAAGAGCGTCAGTCTCACTATACCGACCTGATCGATGCCGGCCTGCTGCCGACAGAAGTTGCCCAAGAGACGACCCTGGGCATCGCCGGAGGCTTCAAGATGGGCGCCAGTATCTTGGGAGCAGCGGCTTCGGTGTCGGCTGCCTTCCCACAAGTCGGGTCGCCCTTCGCCATGACCTATGGTGGTAATCAGCTGGGCGCCAGTCTGCAGAACCTCGCCGGCTGGAGCTCGGCGCTCGCGAATGTTTTCGAGACCGCCAACCAGATCCTGGCCATTGAAGCGGCGCATGCCCGTCGAAAGGAAGAGTGGGAACTACAAAAGAGCCTGGCCGGGTTCGATATCGCGCAGTTCGACGCGCAGATCGCCGCCACCCAGGCACAACTTGAGATCGCCCAGCGTGACCTGCAGATTCATGCCTCTCAGATCGACCAGAATCAGGCGACCCAGGATGCCTACAAGACCAAGTTCACCAACGAGAGCCTCTATTCCTGGATGGCGGGAAAACTCGCCAGCACCTACTTCCAAGCCTATGGTCTGGCCCTCGAATTTGCCCGCATGGCCCAACGGGCCTACCAGTTCGAATACCGCTCGGATAGCACCTACATCGCCGCGAGCTACTGGGATGACCTTCACAAGGGGCTGACCGCAGGAGAGCAGCTCGGCCAGGCCCTCAGCCAACTCGAGGGCTCCTATATCCGCTCCGGGGCACGGATCCAGAACATCACCAAGGTCATTTCCCTGCGCGCCCTGGATCCGGTTGCCTTCCTGAGCTTCCTCGCCACCGGGAAAACCCATTTCGACCTTCCCGAGCGTATTTTCGACGAAGACTTCCCAGGGCAGTACAAGCGACGGATCGCCTCGGTGAAGGTGTCACTCCCCGCCGTCGTCGGTCCCTATCGCAATATCCACGCCACCCTGACTCAGACCGCCAACCGCGTGGTGCTACAACCGGACCTCGACGCCGTGAAGTTTCTCCTCGGCGAGGATACGGAGGTCAAGGCAGGAGTGATCGAACATAATGTCCGCGCCTACCAGAAAATCTCCTTGTCCAAGGGACAGGGAGATACCGGCGTGTTCCAGCCAGAAGCGTCCGACTCTCTCTACCTGCCTTTCGAGCAGACGGGGGTGGTCTCTTCCTGGCAACTCTGCATGCCGAAACCATCGAACCTGATCGACTTCGAATCGATCTCGGACGTGATCCTGGAGATTCAGTATACCGCTGTCGACGGCGGAGCCCGGTTCACCGAACAGGTGGCAGGCCTGGCGGCGCTGCGTGAACGCCAGTGGACCGAACTCATCCAGCCAGCGCTACAGTACCAGCCTGACTGGAGTGCCTTCATGACAGGCCCGGTGACAGGTGAACGACAGACGCTGCGCCTCACGGCTCAGCGTCTGGTGCCACCGAACACATCGCAGCCGGAATGTCTCGGCGCCTACCTCCGTCTCGAGGTACCCGAAGGCACCACACTCAGCTCGCAACACCCTTATCTGACGATATCCATCGCCGGCGCAGATCCCGTCACCCTCCTGCCTTCGGCCGACGGCACAGCTTACGCCATGTTCGAACGACCCGTTCCACTCGAGGGTGGGGACGCAGAAATCGCCGTCAGTTTCGACCTGCGCCCGGCCTACACCCCATCCAGCCTACGTGATGCCTCGGGGGAGCGCCTCGACCCCGCCGTACTGCGGGACATTCAGCTCGTGCCCTTCCTCTCCGGTCGGACCTAGGACACGACATCAGCTGCGGCGACCGAAGACCGGCCGCCGTGTTCCATCGGTACCCTTGAAGGAGATAGACATGGCTAGTCAAAGTTGCTTGAACAACATCCAAAAGAAAGGTGGACGCTATTGCGAGGGTAATCATTGCGCCTCGATCCAGGGTGACATCAACGAGTACTGCGAACACAGTGGACTGGGTGGCGATGTCCCCGTTCCGCAGGTGGATGACCGGGGTAAATGTTGGTGCTGCTGTTCCTGTGCCGCCTGGGGAACACCTGTTGAAGTGTCACCTGGCAACTATCGCATGATCGAGTTGATCCGCGATGGCGACACCGTACTCGCCACTGGCGGAAAGTTGCAGAACTGGGAAAAATACGAGGTCACCGACCTAGGTGGTATCGCGCCCGGCGTTCCCCTGGATTTTTGCTACTTCGGCCGCTTTACCTTGGAGAACGGTGAAGTCCGCCAGCTTGTCACCACCGCCGACCACCTGTTTCTCCTTCCCAACGGCAAGCTCAAGCCCATTCAGGATCTTCGCCCCGGTGACACGGTGGTTCAGGCCGATGGTGCCAAGGCCACCGTTGCCTTCGTCGCCATCGGCCAGTTCAGCGGCGGGGTACGCAACTTCGCACTGGGTCCCTTCGATCCGAAGGCACATCCCGATGACCCCTACAAGGGACATCTGATTAACACTTTCGGCCTGGTTACTGCCGATCTTGCCGTTCAGATGGCCTTCTATGGTGAAGAGTTTTCGACAGATATGGTCGAGACACAAGAGGATAATGTGCCGCCCATCGGTTCGAAGGGATTCTTCGATAAGCACAACACCCAGGCCTATGAGGCCTTCATCAATGACCCCGAGCAGTGGCCGGTTGGCTTCGCCGCTACCACACCACCGCTGTTCAACATTCCGCCGAGTTCCTTGGCCTATTTCACCAAGGATCAGGCCGGCGCCTTGGCCGAGGCGGAGCCTGACCAGAATCAGGGTGACTCACAGGCGATGGCCAACTTCAAGTATCTGAAGCGGCTATTTTCGGGCTTCTATCCAGGAATCTACTTTGCCGCCGATTGGTCAGATGACAGTGTCAACGCCTGGTATTTCAACTCCGGCGATCAGCCCTATATCATCCTGTCCGGTGGTCTGCTCCGCTTCCCCACCCTGAATGTCCCGGGTGTATCCATGGTGATGTGTCACATGATCGCCAACCATGAAGGACATGGCTGCCAGGGTGACGCCGATTATCACGGTTCCGCCATCCAGTTCCGGGAGGTCTGGTTCGACGAGTTGTATTTCGACCAGTTCGACAAGGCCTTCGCCGAAATCCAGGCGACCTTCGCCCAGGTTCCCGCGAAATACGCCAAGGAGAATCCTGACAATCTCTGTCGTCAGCCTTCCCTGGAGTGCCGTGAAGAAGCCATCGCCAACGGTCAATCCTTCCGGGGCACACCGTCTTGCGCGAAGCCGCCCCCCGCCTTCGCTGTGACCGGCGCCGAGGCGCCGCGCCTCGGCCAGGTGGAAGTGTCCTTCAGCACCACCCTGTTCGCACCGACGGCGACGGATCCGGCCCACTACTCGATCTCCGAGGATGTGGAGGTACTGCAGGCGGACTACAACGAAGGCGAGACCTGCGTCACCCTGACCACTCAGCCTATGCGGCCTTCGGTCTCTTATGAAGTGACGGTCAAGGGCGTGCTGAGCGAGCGGGGGCAACGCCTCGATCGCGACCAGAACACGGCTTCCTTCCAGACACCGTAACCTTTGCCGTAGCCGACATCAGAGGAGGAAACGATCAATGCTTGCCAAGATGCTTGATCTTCGGGAAGCGGCCACCCTCGAGGATGCCCGGGCACACCTCGGTGAAGTGCTCGGTCTCGAGGCTCCCGCGTCCCACGAGGCCACTCGTCGAGCCCTCGACGATCCCAAGTTCGCCATGTACCTGATGATGACGCAAAACAGCCCGGCATTGCGGGACAAGCTCTTGAACGCTCCCGGCACTCGGGCCTATGCCGAATCCGAAACGCCGAGAGCGACGACAAACGAGGCGGAAACGGCCACCAAAGGGGTGGTTAGCCTCTCGACCCGGGTGGCCAGCGCCATGGTCAAGTGGGCTAAAACAGGCTTCAGGGTCGCCGACGAGGAACTGGTCACGCGACGTTGGAAGGCCTGCCAGGCCTGCGAGTACCTGACCGCCCCCCCACCTGACATGATCTACCAGGGCGTGAAGCTGCTCACGGGTAAGGAGTCCTGTATCTGTTCGGCCTGCGGATGTCCTGCCCGGAGAAAGGCCGCTCTGCCTACCGAAGCCTGTCCCAAAGAAGATCCTGATCATCCGGGATTCACCCGTTGGGGCGATCCTGTGACGCCGAAGTATCGACCCGTCCCACCGGGGTGAAAGGAATGGCTTCCCGCGCGCCTGATGGAACCCCGGCCCCGCCTTGCCCCGGGCCACCCTCGCCGTAGCGGCGCCCCACATGCCTGAGATAATCGCCCGGGGTGATGCCAGTCACCGCCTTGAAGTCGTGAATGAAGTGCGCCTGGTCGAAATAGCCCGCCTCATGGGCGGTGTCGGTGAGCGGCGTGCGCCTCCTGCCCCGCTTGATCAGGGTACGGCTGTGGGCGATGCTCGGGCATTGCCCTTCCCGGGCAACAGCGTTGATCTGGCCGTATCGATCACCGCGCTGTGCTTCATCGACGACGAGCATCAGGCGGTCCGGGAGATGCTGAGAGTCGCCCGTCGAGGCGTCGCCCTGGGCCTGCTGAACCGGCGCAGCCTGCTGTGGTGGCAGAAGGGCCGGCGGGGCGAGCGTTTATGGCCAGCGTGGCTCCACGGCGGCGCCTTCCTGCATGTTGTGGTGGACCTGGCAGGCGAGTAGAGGCTTTAGCTGCCGGGCTTCACTCTCCTGGCGTGATGAGGTGGTCAACCCCCAGTCGCGAGGTGCTGCCAGGCGTGAATCAGCGCATCGGATGCTCTGGTGATCTCATCCTCTGTAGTCTGCCAGCCCACCGATAGGCGCACGGCACCGAGTGCGCGTGTCGTGTCGAGCCCCATGGCCCCCAGCACACCACTCGGAGCAGACTCACCGGCATGACAGGCAGCCCCCACCGAAGCCATCACGGCATCACTGGCGGCGGCCAGCAGGCCCTGGCCGCTGACCTGGGGAAACGACACGTTCAGGGTGTTGGGCAGGCGGTCCTCAGGATGGCCATTGAGGCTGAGCCCAGGAATGGCAGCGCCCAACCGGCCATGCAACTGGTCACGGCGATCACGCAGGGTGCTCCCGGGCTGTGCCAGATGCCTGGCGGCCAGTTCGGCCGCCACGCCCAGGCCGATGATGGCCGGCACGTTCTCGGTACCCGGACGCAGCCCGCGTTCATGGCCGGCACCAAACAGAATCTGTCGTATCGGGGTGCCTTGGCGCACGTAGAGTGCGCCGATGCCCTTGCTCGCCTGGAACTTGTGGCCTGCCACGGTCAGCAGGTCGACCCCCAGCGCATCGACATTCACGGCGACCTTGCCCACCGCCTGGGCGGCATCTGTATGCAGCAGCACGCCGCTGCCGCTCAGTTGCGTGGCGATCTCGGCAATGGGCTGGAGCGTGCCCACCTCATTGTTGGCCAGCATGACCGAGACCAGAGCCGTATCGGGACGCACGGCCTCGGCTACCGCCTCGGCCGACACGCGCCCCATGCCATCAACTGGCACGATGGTCAGTCCCCACCCTTGAGCCGCCAGGTGGCGAGCCGGCTCCATGGAATCTTGTCTCCTGCGGCGAGTGGGTCGGTTCAGAACACCAGGACCCTGTCGGCCTGCTCGGTGGCCTCGGCCAGGGCGTCCATGGTGCTGCGCTCGGCGCCCTTCACCACCTCGTCATCGGTGAGCCCACGTGCGTCCATGCAGGTGCCGCACAACAGCACCTTGCCCCTGGAGGTGACGCGCTTGACCATGCGCTCGGTGTTGTAGAAGCCATCCGGCGTCTTCTGGCCCGTCTTGGCACCGGCCACGGCATCCCCCATCAGGAAGACCGTCACCTCGCCATCCCGCTTCAGCAGGGCGTGGGCGAGGCGCAGACCGTTGTAGAGCCTTTCGGTGCCATAGGGGGGATCGTTGATGATGATGAGGGTCTGCATGGCGTGGATCCTTGCTATCATTCAATGAAGTGATAGAATGATGGTGCTGGCTGCAACCTCCTGTCAAGCGGCAAAATACGCCGCTTCATCCCGCTTCCGACCCTCAGAGATGACCCCGATGACGTCGCAACATCAACTTCTCGATACCCTGGCCCAGGTCGCCCGCGCCCTGGGTAACGGCCATCGCCTGGCACTGCTGGAGCGTCTGGCCCAGGGCGGTGCCGCGGTGGAGACGCTGGCCAGCACCGCCGGCCTCACGGTAGGCAATGCTTCCCAGCATCTCCAGCAGCTGCGGCGTGCGGGGCTCGTGACCGCCAACCGTTCCGGCAAGCAGATGATCTACCGCCTGACCGATGAGCGCATCGTCACCCTGATGGCACTGCTCAGGCAGGTCGCCGAGACCAACCTGGCCGAGATGGAGCGTCTGGTGAGTCGGCTATTCGCCGACGACGATGCTGAGGGGGCCCTGGAGGCAGTATCCCGGGACGAGCTACTGGTCGGGCTGGAAAGCGGCAAGGTCGCGCTGCTGGACGTGCGTCCCGAGGAGGAGTTTGAGGCCGGCCACCTGCCCGAGGCGATCAACATCCCTCTGGCACAGCTGGAAGACATGCTGGACAAGCTGCCCCAGGACAGGGAAATCGTCGCCTACTGCCGTGGGCCCTACTGCGCCCTGTCGCACGAGGCCGTCCAACGCCTGCGGCAACTCGGCTATCGCGTCAGGCGCTTCGAGGAAGGCTATCCGGAGTGGAAAGCGGCCGGCCTGCCCGTGACGTGACCTGAGGCACCGCCATGAGTGACACGCTCTTGACCCATGAGCCGCTGCTTCGGGGCGCCGTGTTCGCCTTCGTCCTGCTGGCCATGGCCCTCTGGGAGGTCGCTGCCTCGCGCCGACCCCAACACGTGCCTCGCCGAAAACGCTGGCCAGGCAACCTGTTGATCGTCGCGCTGGATACCTTGGCGGTCCGTCTGGTGTTTCCCCTTGCCGCCGTCGGCTCCGCCTTGATCGCCGTCGAACAAGGCTGGGGTCTTTTCAACCTGGTCGCGGCTCCTGTATGGCTGGCGGTGTTGGCCTCGGTTGTCGTGCTGGATCTGGCCATCTATTTCCAGCACCGGCTGTTCCATGCCGTTCCCTGGCTATGGCGCCTGCATCGCATGCACCATGCAGACTTGGAATTCGATGTCACCACGGGCCTGCGCTTCCACCCCCTGGAGATAATGATCTCAATGGGCATCAAGCTCGCCGTGGTGGCCCTGCTGGGAGCACCGGCGTTGGCGGTGCTGCTCTTCGAGGTCGTGCTCAACGCTACCTCCATGTTCAACCATGGCAATGTCCGCCTGCCTGCCCGGTTTGACCGCCTGCTGCGCCTTCTCGTGGTGACACCGGACATGCACCGTGTCCACCACTCCATCGTCCGTCGGGAAACGGACAGCAACTTCGGCTTCAATTTGCCTTGGTGGGATCGGTTATTCGGCACCTACCGAGACCAGCCTGCCGCTGGCCATCTCGGCATGACGATTGGTATCGAGGACTTCAGGGAGGTGCGAGACCTCAGGCTGGACCGCATGCTGATCCAGCCCTTCTTGAGCCCTCACCGGCAAGTGAAGCGTAATCACCTTTAAATAAAGGCGTGGTGTTTCCAGCCCACTAATGATATCGACCTCTACCCTGCCAACCAGATAATCCCTGGATTCATAGAATAACCGCAGCACTTTGGGCCAGGATAAAGGAGCACGGGCGACGCATCTTTGTGCCGTACAGTGCGCGCCTCTCAGGGGCGACAGAGAGTGCGTTGCCTCCCTCGACGGAAAGCAGGCGACGGAATGAAGCTGATCCTCAGCCGCAAGGGCTTCGACTCCTCCGCCGGGGGCGTGCCGAGCCCCATCTTTCCGGATGGCCGGATGGTCGCCCTGCCCATCCCGGACGGGAACTCGATCATCCGCTACCGGGACATCGCCCATGACGGCGGCTCGCTCGGCGATCTGGTCGGCCAGCTCTCCCGGGGCAGGGTGACGCCGGACGACCGCGCCCATCTCGATCCTGACCTGATCGGCGCTTTGCTGCCCCGGAAGCCCGGCTGGCGGCCCCTCTTCGGGCAAGCGGGCCAGGCCCAGGGGCATCTGCGCAACCAGGAGGTCGGGCCGGGGGATCTTTTCCTGTTCTTCGGGCTCTTCCGGCGCGTCGAGCCTCACAACGGAGCCTGGCGCTGGACCCCCGACTCCCGGCCCTGCCATGTCATCTGGGGCTGGCTGCAAGTGGCGAAGGTAGTGCCGGTGGACGAGGCCCGGTCGGGAGACTACGAGTGGGCGGCCTATCACCCCCACTTCCAGCGGGAGGGCGATCCCCACAACGTGGTCTACCTGGCGAGCCGGCGAGTACGCCTCGACGGGCTGGACGAGGCCCTGCCAGGGGCCGGCGTCTTCCCGCACTTCTCGCCGGGTCGTCGGTTGACCGCTCCAGATGCCGCCAACACCTCCACCTGGCGGCTGCCCGCCTGGTGCTATCCGGAGAATGGCCGCACGCCGCTGACCTACCATGCGAACCGGCAGCGCTGGCACCGGCACGCCGATCACACCGAGTTGACCGCGGCGGCGCGCGGCCAGGAGTTCATCCTGGACGGCGAGGAGTATTCGGAAGCGGCGCCCTGGGCAGGCGACTTGATTCGCCATCGGTAGCCTCGTTTCCGGTCGGTGATCAGGCCGCCACCTCCCCTTCCATTGCTGCCTATGCCCTGCCCATCGCCATGGCCGATATCGGCGAGACACCCTGCGCCTCCGTTATCAGCCAGTGTCTGTAGGCCGACGCCACCGGTTGCGCCACGCTGACGGCTGCGTCGCGTTAGTCGTGCATATCGCGAAACGCCTCGATCACATACCCCCCCAGGGCCTCGCTGGCCTGGCCCGCGCCGCCCCGCTTCACCAGCTCCAGCTGGTAATCGCCGAGTGGCGGCAGCAGCTTCTTGTCGATCCGGCGCAGCGGCGGCCGGATCAGGGCCAGCGGGAATGGCGATACCGCCAGGTCGGCAAGCATGGCGGCTTCCTGCCCGGCGCAGTGTTCGCAGGTGTAGGCGATCCGGTAGCTCACCCCGGCACGGTCGAGGGCGTCGAGGGCCATCCCGCGCCAGGCACAACCGTGGTGGGCCAACGCCACCGGTAGCGGCGAGCGCTGGGCGGCGATGCCGCCTTCGCGCCCGGCCCATACCAGCGGCTCGCTGTGCACGACCTCGCCACGCACGCCCTGCCCCGGGTTGCCGGCGGTGACCAGCACCAGGTCGAGCTCGCCGGCATCCAGACGCGCCAACATCCCCGCGCTGCTGCCCACCACCACGTCGACCTGGACCGCGGGGTGCGAGCGGGCAAACTGCGCCAGTACGCCGGGCAGGATGCGCGTGCCCACGTCGTCGGTGGTCCCGATGCCCACCCGTCCCTCCAGCGACGGTGCCAGGAACTGGGTCACCGCCTCCTCGTTGAGCTTGAGCAGCCGACGCCCGTAGCCCAGCAGCACCTCACCCTCCGGGGTGAGCCGCACCTGGCGCGCCTCACGCACGAACAGCGGCTGGCCGAGGGTCTCTTCCAGGCGCTTGATCTGCATGCTCAGGGCCGATGGCGTGCGAAACACCTGCCGGGCGGCGCGAGTGAAGCTGCCGCTCTCGGCGATCGTCACGAAGGTGCGCAGCACCTCGATATCCAGCAGCGGCAGGGCCGCACCGCCGGTCGGTAGGGACAACTGTGTCATGGCCGATACCTTTAAGAAATTCTTAAAGGTAAATGTAGGCCTTTTCGTTTGATTGATCAAAGAGGCGGCACCATGCTGTCACCCAGAGGTCGCGACCCTCCACCCAAGAGCAAGCAGACACCGGCAGCCGCACGCCTGGCGGCCGCCTGGATGGAGGTGCGAGATGAGTCAGTACGAACCGATTCGCCGCCCGAGAGTCGTCGCCGACAAGCCGGCGCCACCGCCAGCGCCGGACTTCTATATGCCGGCCATGCCGCCCCTGGGGCTGATCACTGCCGTCGAGCACTGGTGGCACGTCTACCGACGCCGGCGGCAGTTCCGGCGACGCTTCCTGCCGCTGCTCGCCCATGACGATCATATCCTCGAGGACATGGGACACCACCGCGACGACATCCTGTGGGCATCGCGTCTGCCGCTGCAGGTCGATGCGCTGAAGGCCCTCGAGGAGTGCCGGGCACTACGCAAGGCCCAGCAGGACCCTTTCTTCTTGCTTGATCTCAAGCGGGGTTGAGAATCCAGGCCCCTGGCGAACCGTCACCAGGGGCCTTGCCGCGGCCGCGAGCCGGCCGCTATTCCATTTCCAGGCCATCGAGCAGCTTGCCGAGCAGCCTGCCCAGCGTCTCCTGCTCTTCCCGACTGAGGGCGGAGAGCAGGCGCGCCTCGTTCTCGACATGCAGCGGGACGAGCCGGTTCATCAGTTCCAGCCCCTTCTCCGTCAGCGAGACCAGCGTGCCGCGCCGGTCCTCGGGGTTGGGCGAGCGCTGGATCAGCCCGGCCTTCTCCAGGCGATCCAGCCGGTTGGTCATGCCCCCGGAGGAGATCATCAGCGCCTCGAAAAGCTGCGTCGGCGTCAGCGCATGGGGCGTGCCGGCGCGGCGCAGCGTGGCCAGCACGTCGAACTCCCCCGCCTGCAGGCCGTGCTGCTTGAACAAGGCGTCCACTCGGCCCTTGGTGAGCAGTTGGCTGGTCTTCAGGTAGCCGACCACCTCCATGGGCAGCAGGTCGAGGTCCGGCAGCTCGCGCTGCCATTGGCTCACCGCCAGTTTCACTCTATTCATTGCCAACCACTTATCTCGATGCTAAGATACTTTTATCTTTATACAAAGATACTTGACGGCAAGATACTTTCCGACAAGCTACGGGAGAAGGGATGATGTCGAACGCAACACTGTCGCGCAAGGGTACGGATCGGGCCGGGATTTACGCCCTGGGCTGCCTGCTGCTGGTCGGCACCTTCCTGGCGCTGTCGCTGGTGGTGGCCAAGCTGGCGGACGGCGCGGGGGCGCCGCGGCTGACCTTCCTGATGACGGCCATGGCCGGGGCCGGGATCGTGCTGGGTACCATCGGGACGCTGCAACGTCGGTCGATGGCGCTCAACCGCCGTACCCTGGAGTACGCCGCCGTGGCCGGGGCGCTGTTCGCCGTGCCCAACGCCCTGGCCTTTCTCGCGGTACGCCATGTCGGCGCGGGCTTCATCTCGCTCAGCTTCGCCTTCCCCATCCTCGTCACCTGGCTGCTGGCCGTCTGGCTGAGCCTGGAGCGCCTGCGCGCCCTGCGGTTGCTGGGCGTGCTGCTGGGGCTCGCCGGCGGACTGGTGCTGGCCGCGGCCAAGGCCGGCGGCGCGGACGGCACCCCGGGCTGGGCGCTGCTGGTGCTGGCCATGCCGCTGGTGATCGCGCTGGGCAACATCTACCGCACGCTGCGCTGGCCCGAAGGCAGCTCGCCGATCTTCCTGGCCGCGCTGATGATGCTCGGCGGCGCCATGACGCTGGTGCCTTTCGTGCTGCTGCTCGAGCCGGATCAGCTGCCGGCGCTGTTCACCACGGGGGCCGTGTTGCGGCTGCTCGCGGTGGAGGTCACGGTGTTCTCGGTGCTCTACCTCTTCTACTTCGTGCTGCAGAAACTCGCCGGCCCCGTCTACCTGAGCCAGATCGGCACGGTGGCGGCGCTGGTCGGCACGCTGATCGCGGTGCTGGCACTCGGCGAGGCCCCGCCCCCCAACCTGGGCCTGGCCGCGCTGCTGGTGGCGCTCGGCACCGTGCTCTTCCATCGCGGCGCCCGCGCCGCCTCCGTCCCGGGTGGCGCAACGACCACCTGATGGCGACACGTCCCCCCGACCAAGGAGTCATCATGAGCCTTATCGAAGCCCTGACCTGGCGCTACGCCACCAAACGCATGAACGGCAAGCAAGTGCCCAGGGCACAGGTCGACAGGATCCTGGAAGCGGTGCGCCTGGCGCCCTCCTCCTAGGGCCTGCAGCCCTACTCCGTGCTGGTGATAGAGGACCGGGCGCTGCGCGAGCGGATCAGCCCGGTGGCCTACGACCAGCCGCAGATCACCCAGTCCTCGCACCTGCTGGTGTTCGCCGCCTGGGATCCCGTCGAGGAGGCCCACGTCGACGACCTGATCCGGCTCACCGCCGAGACACGCGGCCTGCATCCGGACGACCTGGCGGCATACGGGAGCACCATCAAGGGGGCCGTCGGCGGCTTTGCGTCGGCCCACGAGAAATTCCAGTGGGCGGCCAAGCAGGCCTATCTGGCGCTGGGAACGGCGCTGGCCGCGGCGGCCGCGGAGCGCGTGGACGCCTCGCCCATGGAGGGTTTCGACCCGGCGGGGCTGGATGACCTGCTGGGGCTCAGGGAGCAGAACCTGCGCAGCGTCGTGCTGATGGCGCTAGGCTATCGTGACAACGAAGCCGACCGGCATGCCGGCCTCGAGAAGGTGCGCTGGCCCCGGGAGAAGCTGTTCATCCACTTGCCACCAGCCTAGCGGTGGCGAGCCAACCACGAGGAGCGAGCGTGACGGAGAGCGAATCCCTGCTGCGCGCCAGCGAGGAAGAGGTCGCCCTGGTGGTGTGGGGTGAGCGCCTGTGGCGTGAGCGCCTCCAGTTTCGCGATGCCCTGCGTGCCGACCCGGCGCTTGCCCGCCGCTACGCCGAGCTCAAGCGGTCGCTGGTCGATCGACATCGCCGGGACAGGGAGGCCTATACCGCGGCCAAGGGCGACTTCGTGCATGCGATACTCCATGGCTCACCGCCGCCCTCGGCACAGGCGTCATGCGGCGACTGAGAGCCAGGCACAAAGGGAGAAAGCGATGAGCCAACACCAGCACGACTACCGGGTGCGGGTCACCTGGACCGGCAACCAAGGCAGCGGCACCCGTGGCTACCGCGCCTATTCGCGCGACCACGAGATCGAGGTGGCCGGCAAGGCCACGCTGCGGGGCTCGGCCGACCCCGCCTTCCTGGGCGACGCCGGGCGGCACAATCCGGAGGACATGCTGATCGCCTCCCTCTCCGCCTGCCACATGCTGTGGTACCTGCACCTGTGTGCCGATGCCGGCATCGTCGTCGAGCGCTACACCGACCAGGCCGAGGGCAGCATGGCCCTGACCGGTAACGGCGGCGGCTACTTCACCCGGGTGACGCTGCGCCCGCAGGTCGGTATCGCCGCCGGCAGCGACCCGGCCCTGGCCGAGCAGTTGCATGAACGTGCCCACCGGCTCTGCTTCATCGCCAACTCGGTCAACTTCCCGGTGGCGTGCGAGCCGAGCATGGAGCGGGCACCGGCGCCTTGAGCGGCTGATGGCGACCCGCCACGGTGCTATCGTAAGCCCACCTTTGAGCCGTGATGGAAGGAAACGCCGCATGAAATATCTCGGAGCCCACGTCAGTGCCGCCGGCGGCCCCGATCAGGCCGTGCTGCGCGCCGTGGAGATCGGCGCCGACGCCCTTGCGCTGTTCACCAAGAACCAGCGCCAGTGGCACGCCAAGCCGCTGACCGACGAGGCCATCGAGGCCTTCCACGCGGCCTGCCGCGAGCACGGCTTCGGCCCGGGGCAGATCCTTCCCCACGACAGCTACCTGATCAACCTCGGCCACCCGGATGCCGCCGGGCTCGAGAAGTCCCGCGCGGCCTTTCTCGATGAATTCCAGCGCTGCGAACAGCTCGGGCTCACCCTGCTCAACTTCCACCCCGGCAGCCACCTGAAGAAGATCAGCGAAAGCGAGTGCCTGACCCGCATCGCCGACTCGATCAACCATGTGCTCTGCGAGACCCGGGGCGTCACGGCGGTGATCGAGAACACCGCCGGCCAGGGCACCAACCTGGGCTGGCGCTTCGAGCACCTCGCCGAAATCATCGAGCAGGTCGACGACAAGTCGCGGGTCGGGGTGTGCATCGACACCTGCCACGCCTTCGCCGCCGGCTACGACCTGCGCACGCCGGAGGCCTGTACCGCCACGCTGGACGAATTCGCTGCCGTGGTCGGCTTCGAGTATCTGCGCGGCATGCACCTCAACGACGCCAAGAGCGAATTCGCCAGCCGCGTCGACCGCCATCACAGCCTGGGCCAGGGCAACATCGGGCTGGACGCCTTCACCACCCTCATGCGCGACCCGCGCATCGACGATATCCCCATGGTACTGGAGACCATCGAGCCGGCGATCTGGGCCGAGGAGATCGCCTGGTTGCGGGCCCAACAGCTCGACGCCGCCTAGTACTACAGCCATATCTATAGTAGAGACCTTTCATTCATGGCCATCCGGGCTTCCCCCAGTGTCAGGATGAGTGTCGTGCCCTCTGATACCCTGTTCTTAACATCCAGGGGGCGATAGGAGCCGCTCATGCCTCGCTACTCCGAGGAACGCCGACAAGCCGTGGTGGCCAAGCTGCTGCC
>NZ_JAKVPY010000158.1:0-511 GCF_022487945.1 Halomonas flagellata | reverse complement strand
GCACCATCCTCAATAACAGCGGCGATGATGTCAGCCACAGCACATTTGGCAATATCGCCCGCAACAATAATCTGACCGCCGGCAGCGCTTCGGTGATTTTGAACGAGGTGACCTCCAAAAACGCCAGTAGCCTGAAGGGCTTTATCGAAGTCAACGGTCAGAAAGCGGATGTGGTAATCGCCAACCCGAACGGCATCACCTGTTCCGGCTGTAGCTTTGTTAATACCAACAAGGCTATCCTGACCACCGGCAAGGTTAATATGACCGACGATGGCGCCATCGGCAGCTATACCGTAACGGCAATAGACGAAGCCGATCTGGAAAGCAGCCCGGCAAACCCGGTCTCGGTACGTACCCAAGCGAAAATAATTAAGGCAGGGGACATACGCTTTAGCGGATTTGCTAATAGGGAAATGCGTTTTATTACCCTGACCTGGAAGGCCAAAGCAGATGAAATCGTGGGGTATAAAATATACCGGGCACAAGACGATAAACAATTAAAGTTGTATAA
>NZ_JAKVPY010000157.1:0-512 GCF_022487945.1 Halomonas flagellata | reverse complement strand
GATGAAGATTTAAATTTAACTGGCCATGACCGAAAACAATTAGAAAAAAACCTAGCTGAACACATTAATTTCGTTAAAGAAATTAATGAGAAAATATTTTCACTATTAAAAAACAAGCTTGATCGATTTAACGTACTAACACACCTTATGGATCAAGATGAGATAACTATATATATCCTTGATGGAAAATTATTAATAAATAACTTCAAGTCAAACCCAAATTAAAGAAGTAAGTAAAAATCTCTTATTGTTGTTAGTTTATCAATGGAGTGCTGTTATGGAAAAAATAGTAATAAAAAACTTAGATATAAAAAGATTCAATGCATTAGCTGCACAGTCAAGAAGCCCTGCAGCAGCATACATGAGTGAGGAACTTGAATGGTACGCAGATTCCGACGAAATTGTATTGGGTATTGTTCTCAGAGACACAATAGATAGCGATTTTGTTGGAATTATTTTAGGGAGAGATGAGGGGGACAGGTTCCGCGCTTTCGATGTTAAGGCATCAATAC
>NZ_JAKVPY010000156.1:0-516 GCF_022487945.1 Halomonas flagellata | reverse complement strand
CAAAGCCACGCCGTAACCAAATTTATCTGTGTGGTCTGTTCCAAACCCAAATTCAGGCCTAAAATCAAGTGATAACAACAACGGAATGTCAAAATCATACTCAATCCCTATATCACCGGCAGCAAAAACAAAGGTCTCAGTTTCTTTATAGTCGTTAGCCTTCCATTTAAATGAGCCAAAGCCACCGCCCAAACCAGCATACCAATTAAAGTCCCCTTCTATATTCCAGACCCATTGGTATATGCCTGCTAATTTTACACCACTAAAGTTTTTATGGTTTTGCCATCCCAAATCGGCCTCCAGGCGCGGTTGTTTTCACTCAAAGCACGTTGGTAGCTTATCTCGGTGCCAAAAGCACTGCCACCTCCAAACCTTAATCCGATGGCATTTTCTGATATTTTTTGCGCATTGGATAACGCCGTAAAACCTATAAAAGCTATAGTAATTAGCACTAGTTTTTTCATAAAATATATAATTAATAGATTGTTTTTTATTTAGTGTGGAATACTTGGTGAC
>NZ_JAKVPY010000155.1:0-516 GCF_022487945.1 Halomonas flagellata | reverse complement strand
TTATACACCAAATACCTGCTCCTGGCAAGCAGTTGTTTTGCTGAGTCGCCATTAGGGAAGATTACAGGCATATAGTCTTTCTCTTTCGCTTGTTTTATCTGTTCATTTTCTTGATCTAAGGCTTCCCACCGGTATTTGATACGAAGTTCCTGAAGTGCCTCTATGGCCAGCTTCTGCACATGGAAGCGATCCGTTACCTGAGTGGCTTTAGGGAAGCATACCCTGACGATATGCTTCATGGAATGGGCCATATCCAAAGTAATCTCCTGGACTTTGTTACGAACCGATGAAGAAAGGGTAAGTAATTGATTTATGATGGGCTCGGCCTTCGTGTCTTTAAAAATACCCACCAGCGCTCCCTTTTTGCCTTTAGCTTTCTCATTGGTAATAACCGTGTAGAATTCACCTTTAGAAAGGGCCGTTTCATCAATGGAGAGACAAGGCCCAATGTTCTCCGGATACAAAAGCCATTGTTTGGCATGAGGCTTTTGCTTCCAATCCCTAAAGTCGCTCAAG
>NZ_JAKVPY010000154.1:0-517 GCF_022487945.1 Halomonas flagellata | reverse complement strand
GCTGAGCGCAGGAGAGTTCGATGCCATGAGCAACGGCAGTATACTATCAGGACTTACCATTGAAGATACCAATGCGGGAATGCAGGATTTTGACGACAGTGTGGTGCCCAGGATCGTACTCTTCCAGACCAGGGACGGGCGCAAAGGGGCTATTAAGATAAAGGAATTTGTATCGGATGGACAGGATTCCTATATCATCGTAGATATCAAAATACAAAAACAAGGAAGTTAAAGAGGAATATAAAAGAATTATAACCAGCATACATGTTTTATGAATAAATCAAGTAGATATCAGCGAATAAAAAAGCTACTGATCCTTTTTATAGTACTGATCACTGGCCAAGTACATGCCCAGCTATATCCGGTAAGTGTTACTACACAAATGCACAAACCTTATAGCGTCCGGCTTTCGCAGTATACTACCTCCATTCAAGAGCGGCTTACGGTAACTTTAAACTTACTTGATGTCAATGATTTTAACAGGCAGGTTCGGTTAAAGTTAATTGTAAAGCGCAAT
>NZ_JAKVPY010000153.1:0-519 GCF_022487945.1 Halomonas flagellata | reverse complement strand
CCCGGTCAATGGCGGGGCTTTTTTATCAATGGGTAACGGTCGCGGCGGCCTCCCGATACGCCTTCAGTTCAATCAAGAGCAAGCCAAGCTCCCGCATCTTCATGCGCGGCATATGAACGGGGCGGCGGGCCGTCAGAGCGTCGCCAATGTGTTTTGCAAGTGATACAATATCCGTATTCATCGCGTTTATCCTCAAATTGACCGGTGAAAGCCCCTGTGATTGGTTGCAGCCATACCAGGGGCACCATTTCTTTTTCTACCTATGCACCTCCTTTAAGAGCCCCGGCCATCACCGGGGCTTTCTGTTGCTAGTCTATTGCGGCCAAGATGGCCTCTTTTTCGTCATGCTCACAAGCCCAATCCCGCAAGCTGTGATACAGCCTTGAAAACCGCTCCTGGTCAGCGCCTTCTGTGTGAAATGACAGATGGCTATAGAGGTAGAGGCAAGCGGTAATCCCGGCAGCATCGGCGCTCATTTGGCCACTAAAGTAGTTCATGGCCTCGATGTTCAGCATTTCA
>NZ_JAKVPY010000152.1:0-520 GCF_022487945.1 Halomonas flagellata | reverse complement strand
AAGATTTTGAATCAAAAGATGAAATAAATCAATCGTTAGGAATTAATTGTTGTCAAAAATTCAATATCAAAATTTTGGGGTATGGCAAATTATCAAATTGTTAATTTAAGATCAAAATATTGCTAACCCCTATAATTTTGAGGGGTTATTTCATTTTTTATTGATAATTTGATCACTATACCGTGTAAACAGGAGAGTGTTTGGGTATAAAACTAATTATTTTCAGAAAACCCCTTATTTTTTAGGGGGTTGTTTTAAAAACCATACTTTTTATTTAAAAAACTTTTGTTTTACCAGGGGCTATTCTGATAAAAGACTTCGCGAAATTACAATTTTTTGAATTTCTGAAGTACCTTCATAGATCTGGGTGATCTTAGCGTCCCGCATGAGTCGTTCTACATGATATTCTTTTACGTAGCCGTTTCCTCCATGTATCTGTACGGCTTCAATAGTGGTATTCATAGCAACTTCCGAAGCATACAACTTGGCCATGGAGCCTGAAATATCATAATCTTCATCT
>NZ_JAKVPY010000151.1:0-522 GCF_022487945.1 Halomonas flagellata | reverse complement strand
TCCACTGGCAGGGGAAAAAAGGCGTTATCGGTTTGGAATCCTGCGGCTATAAAGTGCGTAAAAATGAGAACCGCGCCAGCCGGGTTGAATGGGAGCACGTAGTGCCGGCATGGCAGTTCGGCCATCAGCGTCAGTGCTGGCAGGAGGGTGGACGTAAAAACTGCGCCAAAGATCCGGAATACCGCAAGATGGAAAGCGATATGCACAACCTGCAGCCGGCGGTGGGAGAAGTGAATGGCGATCGCGGCAACTTTATGTACAGCCAGTGGAACGGCGGTGAAGGCCAGTACGGCCAGTGCACCATGAAGGTCGATTTTAAAGATAAAATCGCCGAGCCCCCTGCCCGCGCTCGCGGCGCCATCGCCCGCACCTACTTCTATATGCGCGACCGCTATCAGCTGAATCTTTCCCGCCAGCAAACTCAGCTGTTTACCGCCTGGAATAAACAGTACCCGGTCACCGCCTGGGAATGTGAACGTGATGAGCGCATCGCGAAAGTGCAGGGCAACCATAATCCGTATG
>NZ_JAKVPY010000150.1:0-522 GCF_022487945.1 Halomonas flagellata | reverse complement strand
AGCTTACAGGTGTTGTGTTGAGTGCGGGAACTTTTGAAGCCGGGGATAACAGCAAAGTATCGGTCTTAAAACCACTCGATGTTGTTACCACTGCAAGTGCACTAGGCGATTTTGTCGGTGCCCTTCAAACGCTACCCGGTACCAGTACAGTTGCCGAAGATGGGCGTCTTTTTGTAAGAGGAGGCGAAGCAGAGGAAACCCAGATTTTTATCGATGGTATCCGGGTGTTTACGCCCTTTACACCTACACCAAACAATGTTCCCACCAGAGGGCGGTATTCTCCGTTTTTATTCAAAGGAATTACATTCTCCACCGGAGGGTATTCTGCCGAATATGGGCAAGCCTTGTCAAGCGTGCTCTTACTGAATTCCGTAGACCAGCCCGATCAGGAAAAAACCGATATCAGCATTATGACCCTTGGCGGAGGAGTTGGAAATACGCAAATGTGGGGAGAAAATTCGTTGAGCATCAACGCTTCCTATATCAATTTAGGCCCTTATTTTTCCCTCTTCAAAACCAAAG
>NZ_JAKVPY010000149.1:0-527 GCF_022487945.1 Halomonas flagellata | reverse complement strand
AACAGAGGGAAAGAAAAAACGAACACGTCTCTAGTCCTACCCGACAGTAACACCCGCTAAGATAGGTGATCACGGCGCATGGCTGCTCTCGGATAGTCATCCCGCCCTCGTGAATGAAGTTGGTCACCTTTCTACCGTTCGTAGTTCCCCTGTTTCAGTTCCTAATTAGTTCCTATCCTCCTCGTGTTCACTTCGGAGTCCATGCGTTTTAGTACACATTTCGGACTCGTAAGGATCACTTCGCGCAAGATTAGTTCACCTCACGCTCCCCTATTTAGTCAGAGGTAGTTTACTATGTACGAGAGAGACCCCTCAGTGCACGCTTCTCTCTTTGGAATACCAGTTCCCCTGTAGCTCCGATCTCAGGAAAGCGCCGCGAGTACAACCTTAGGAACGGTCCCAAGGTCCCTAAGTCTCCACCCCAGCTTCGTTTCAGTACCTTTGAACTACGTCTACGCTCGCGATATATCTACGAACTACGTCTACGCTTCCCGAACTACGCACTACGATCTACGAAAGTCGCCGTG
>NZ_JAKVPY010000015.1:0-110891 GCF_022487945.1 Halomonas flagellata | reverse complement strand
GGATGACGTGGTCGCCGGGGCGCACGCTGGTGACGCCCTCGCCCACCTCCTCGACGATGCCGGCGCCCTCGTGGCCCAGCACCGCCGGGAAGTTGCCCTCCGGGTCGGCCCCGGAGAGGGTGAAGGCGTCGGTGTGGCAGACGCTGGTCGCCGCGATGCGCACCAGCACCTCGCCGGCCCTGGGCCCCTCGACGTCGATCTCGGTCAGCTCCAGCGGCTGGCCCGCGGCCAGGGCGACGGCGGCGCGTGATTTCATGTGACTCTCCTGCGATGGCATGGGTGATGAGGACAGCTTTCAGTCTAGATAACCCGGCGGCACGAGATAAACTGCACCAACTACACTACATTATTGCCAACGAGCAATAATCCCTCCACCCTGGAGCACCGATGCAACGCTGGGATCGAATCGAAGCCTTCGTGGAGGTGGTGCGACTGGGGACCTTCGCGGCGGCGGCGAGCCACCTCAAGGTCTCCAACTCCCATGTCAGCCGGCTGGTCAGCCAGCTGGAGAATCAGTTGGGTACCACCCTGCTCTACCGCACCACGCGCCAGATCCGCCTGACCGATGCCGGCGCCCTCTACTATGAGCACTGCCACCATCTGTTCGACGGCTTCCGCGAGGCCGAGGCGGCCATCAACGACCTCCAGGCCCGCCCGCGCGGGGTGCTCAAGCTGACCTCGGCCACCACCTTCGGTGAACGCTTCATCGCGCCGCTGATCAATGACTTCCTCTGCCAGCACCCCCAGCTCGAGGTGCGCATGCACTTCACCAACCGCCAGGTGGACATCATCGACGAAGGCTACGACATCGCCATCCGCATGGGCACGCTCAAGGACTCGACGCTGATCGCCAGGCGGATCTGCGAGCGGCGCGAGTACGTGGTGGGCTCTCCGGCCTACTTCACCCGGATCTCGCAGCCCCACTCGCTCGCCGAACTGGCCCACCACCGCTGCCTGGTCGGCTCCCGGGACCACTGGCGCTTCGATGTCGAGGGCGTGCGCCGAGAGGTCCGGGTCGAGGGGGCCTGGGAGGCCAACTCCGGCCCGGCCCTGCTGGATGCCGCCCTCAAGGGGCTGGGGCTCGCCCAGCTGCCCGACTACTACGTCGATGAATACCTGGATAGCGGTGCCCTGGTGGCGGTGCTCGATGCCTACCGCCACAGCGACACCGCGGTCTGGGCGGTCTATCCCCGCCACCGCCACCGCTCGCCCAAGGTACGCCAGTTCATCGACTACCTGGTCGAGCATATCGGCGAGATGCTGCCGGCACCGCGCCAATCGCCCTGACCGCCGGCCCCCCAAGAAGGGCGCCCACGGGGCGCCCGAACGGCTCACTTCAAGTTCTTGCGCACGCTCTTGGCGATCTCGCCGACGATGCCGCTGCGGAAGCTCAGCACGCAGAGCACGAAGATCAGGCCCAGGATCACGCTCACCCAGTTGCCCAGCGGCGACTGCGCCAGCTGCGTCTGCAGGCTGACCACCAGGCCGGCCCCCACCAGCGGGCCGAACAGGGTGCCCACCCCGCCCAGCAGGGTCATCAGGATCACCTCGCCGGACATGTGCCAGTGGGCGTCGGTGAGCGAGGCGAGCTGGAAGACCACCGTCTTGGTGGAGCCCGCCAGGCCGGCCAGGCCCGCGGACAGCACGAAGGCCACCAGCTTGTAGGCGTCGACGTTGTAGCCCAGCGATACCGCCCGCGGCTCGTTCTCGCGGATCGCCTTGAGCACCTGGCCATAGGGCGAGTGCACGGTGCGCTGGATGATGGCGAAGCCGATCAGGAAGACGGCGAAGACGAAGTAGTACATCGCCAGGTTGCTGCGCAGGCTGATCAGGCCGAACAGCTCGCCACGCGGCACGCCGTGCAGGCCATCCTCGCCGCCGGTGAAGGGCGACTGGACGAAGACGAAGAACACCAGCTGCGCCAGGGCCAGGGTCACCATGGCAAAGTAGATCCCCTGGCGACGAATGGCCAGGGCCCCGAACAGGGTGCCCAGCACCAAGGCGGCCAGGGTACCCACCAGGATGCCCAGCTCCGGCGTCAGCCCCGGGTAACTGGCCAGCAGGAAGCCGGTGACGTAGCCGCCGGTGGCCAGGAAGGCCGCGTGGCCGAAGGAGAGCAGCCCCGCATAGCCGAGCAGCAGGTTGAAGGCGCAGGCGAACAGCGCGAAGCACAGCACCTTCATCAGGAACACCGGATAGGCGACGAAGGGCGCCGCGAGGCCGATGGCGATCAGCACCAGATAGAGCAGGCCACGGCGCAGGCGGGCATTGCGCTGGCGCTCCATGGCCGGGGTCAGGGTTTGCGTGGTGGCCATGTCGTCATGCCTCCTTGCCGAAGAGTCCCGCGGGACGCAGCATCAGGACCAGGATCATCACCAGGAAGATCACGGTGTTGGCGGCCTCGGGGTAATAGACCTTGGTGAGCCCCTCGATCAACCCCATGGACAGGCCGGTAATGATGGCGCCGAGGATCGAGCCCATGCCGCCGATCACCACCACCGCGAAGACCACGATCAGCAGGCTCGAGCCCATGGTGGGCGACACCGGGTAGAGCGGCGCGGCGAGCACCCCGGCGAAGGCAGCCAGTGCCACGCCGAAGCCGTAGGTCAGGGTGACCAGCAGCGGCACGTTGACGCCGAAGGCCTGCATCAGCGCGGGGTTCTCGGTGCCAGCCCGCAGGTAGGCCCCGAGGCGGGTGCGCTCGATGATGAACCAGGTCCCCAGGCAGACCACCAGGGCCGCCACCAGCACCCAGGCGCGGTAGATGGGCAGGAACATGAAGCCCAGGTTGATGCCGCCCTGCAGCGCTTCCGGCGTCGGGTAGCTCGAGCCCGACACTCCGAAGAGGTTGACCAGGGTGCCCTCGGCGATCAGCGCCAGGCCGAAGGTGAGCAGCAGGCCGTAGAGGTGGTCGAGGTGGGCGATCCGGCGCAGGATCACGCGCTCGATCACCATCCCCAGCCCCCCCACCACGAGGGGCACCAGCAGCAGCGCCACCCAGTAGTTGATGCCCAGGTAGCGAAAGCCCAGCAGGGCGGCGAAGGCGCCGAGCATGTACTGGGCGCCATGGGCGAAGTTGACGATCTTCAGCAGGCCGAAGATCACCGCCAGCCCGAGGCTGAGCAGGGCGTAGAAGGCGCCGTTGATCAGGCCCAGCATCAGCTGGCCCATGAACACCGCCAACGGCACCCCGAATATCATCGTCATGGCATGGACCTCCCGTCAGGGGGCGACGGCCGAGGCCGCCGCCGGTTCGGGCTCTGCTCAGTTCTGAACCAGGTCGCACTGGCTCTCGGAAAGCGGCCGGTAGGCCTCCTCGGCGGGGATGGTGGCGAGGATCTCGTAGACGTCCCACTCCCCGGTGGACTCGTCCGGCGACTTCACCTGGGCCAGATACATGTCATGGACCATGCGGCCATCCTCGCGGATGCGACCGTTACGGGAGAAGAAGTCATTGACCGGGGTCCCTGCCATCCTCGCCTTGACCGTCATGGGATCGTCGGTGCCGACCTCCTCCATGGCCTTCAGGTAGTGCATGGTGCTGGAGTAGATGCCCGCCTGGACCATGGTCGGCATGCGCGCGGTGCGCTCGTAATAGCGCTCGGCCCACTCGCGTGCCTCGTCGTCCATGTCCCAGTACCAGCCGGTGGTCAGCAGCAGGCCCTGGGTGGCCTCGAGCCCCATGGCATGGACATCGTTGAGGAAGATCAGCAGGCCGGCGAGCTGCTGGCCGCCCTGCACCACGCCGAACTGGCTGGCGGTGGTAATGGCATTGACGGTATCGGCACCGGCGTTGGCCAGGCCGATGATCTTGGCCCCGGACCCCTGGGCCTGGAGGATATAGGAGGAGAAATCATTGGTCGGGAACGGATGGCGAATCTTGCCGATGATGGTGCCGCCGTTGTCGGTGACCACCTTCTCCACGTCGCCCTCCAGGGCATGGCCGAAGGCGTAGTCGGCGGTGAGCAGGAACCAGCTGTCGCCCCCCTGCTCCACGACCGCCTTGGCGGTGCCGTTGGCCAGCGGGTAGGTGTCATAGACCCAGTGGATGTGGTTCGGGGTGCAGTGCTCGTTGGTGATGCTCGACGCCGCTGAGCCGGACACGATGCCCAGGCCGTTGTGCTCCTCGAGCACATTGGTCACGGCGATGGTCACCGAGGAGGCCACCAGGCCGGCGACCAGGTCCACGTTGCGCTCGTCGATCCATTCGCGCACGGTGTTGGCACCGACGTCGGCACTGTTGCGGTCGTCGGCGCTGAAGACCTCGATGGGCGCGCCGTTGACGCTGCCGCCGAAGTCCTCCACGGCCATCTCGAGGGCCTCGAGACCGCCCGGGCCGGCCAGGTCACGGTAGGTGCCGGACATGTCGGCGAGATAGCCGATGCGTACCTCGTTGTCGCTGATCTCGGCCTGGGCGCCGGTGGCCATCATGGCGGTGGCGGCGAAGGCGATGCCGCTGGCGAGGGTCTTCCTGAGGAAAGTCATCTTCGTCTCCATGGGCCCCCTCGGGGGCCTTTGTTGTTGTCGCAATGGTGGGCAACGAACGTTGCCGTCGTGATTGCCGGATGTCCTGAGGAAGCAGCGAGCGGCGCTCAGACCCCCAGCATCGAGTTGAGGTCGTCGCGACGCGAGGGCAGCTCGGCCGCCGAGATCGCCTCGACGATGCGACCGTGCTCCATGACGAAGTGGCGATCGGCCAGCGGTGCGGCGAAGCGGAAGTTCTGCTCCACCAGCACGATGGTCATGCCCCGCGCCTTGAGCTTGACCAGCACCTCGCCCAGCACCTGGACGATGACCGGGGCCAGGCCCTCGGTGATCTCGTCGAGCAGCAGCATGCGGGCGCCGGTGCGCAGGATGCGTGCCAGGGCCAGCATCTGCTGCTCGCCGCCGGAGAGCCGGGTGCCCTGGCTGCGGCGCCGCTCATGGAGGTTGGGAAACATCGCGTAGATCTCATCGATCGACATGCCACCGGAGCGCACCGTGGGCGGCAGCAGCAGGTTCTCCTCGACGTCGAGGCTGGCGAAGATGCCGCGCTCCTCCGGGCAGTAGCCGATACCCAGGCGCGGGATACGGTGGGCCTTCATGCCCAGGGTCTCGGTGCCGTTGATTACGATGGAGCCGGTGCGCCGCCCGACCATGTTCATGATCGCCTTGAGGGTGGTGCTGCGCCCGGCGCCGTTGCGCCCCAGCAGGGTGACCAGCTCGCCGCGCTTCACGTCGAAGTCGACGCCGTGCAGGATGTGCGACTCGCCGTAGAAGGCGTGCAGGTCGCTGACCCGCAGCATCTCGGCGCCGTCGAGGTCATGATAGTCGGTGATCTTGGCCGCCTGGCTCATGCGCTGACCTCCTCTTCCGCCGCCTCGCTGCCCATGTAGGCCTCCCGGACCCGCGGGTCGCGGGAGACGCTCTGGTAGTCGCCCTCGGCCAGCACGGCGCCGCGGGCCAGCACGGTGATGCGGTCGCACAGCCGGCTGACCACGCTGAGGTTGTGTTCCACCATCAGCACGGTGCGCCCCTTCGAGACCCGCCGGATCAGCTCGACGATGCGGTCGACGTCCTCGGCGCCCATGCCCTGGGTGGGCTCGTCGAGCAGCATCAGGGTGGGCTCCAGGGCCAGGGTGGTGGCCACCTCGAGCGCCCGCTTGCGCCCATAGGGCATCTCCACGGTGAGCACCTCGGCGTACTCGCCCAGGCCCACCTCGTCGAGCAGCGCGAGGGCGCGGTCGTTGAGGTGATCGAGGCTCTTCTCGGATTTCCAGAAGTGGAAGGAGGTGCCCAGCTTGCGTTGCAGCGCCACGCGCACGTTCTCCAGCGCGGTCATGTGGGCGAACACCGCGGAGATCTGGAAGGAGCGCACCAGCCCCAGGCGGGCGATCTCGTTGGCCTTCAGGCCGGTGATCGGCTTGCCGCGGTAGAGGATCTCGCCGCGGGTGGGCGGCAGGAACTTGGTGAGCAGGTTGAAGACGGTGGTCTTGCCGGCCCCGTTGGGGCCGATCAAGGCGTGGATATGCCCTTCCCGGACCTGCAGGTTGACGTCGTCCACGGCGGTGAAGCCGCGGAATTCCTTGGTCAACCCGTGAGTCTCCAGTATGAACTCCTGGGTCATGTGTCGCCTCTCTGGATCGCCTCGGACGATCCGCCATTGGTTCTGTTGTCGTTGTTGTCTGCCGTTGTGGTTGTTCTGGCCTTGCCGGCATCGGGGGCAGGTCGGTGGCGAGAGCCGGCCCCGGAGAACCCTCTAACCTTTACGTTAACGTAAGCTAGAGGAGTCGAAACCGCTCGGCAACAGTTGAATGGGCGGACTCGACCAATGGTGTAGAGACACGGAACTTCAATAGCGCACCAAACAAAAGCGCGATGCCCCAGGAGGACATCGCGCCGCGATGCAGTCATCGGTTGTTCTGCAAGGTGTTTCGGTGTGCGGCCTCAGCACTCGATGGCATTGACCGCGAGACCGCCGCGCGAGGTCTCCTTGTACTTCTCCTGCATGTCGGCCCCGGTGTCGCGCATGGTGCGGATCACCTTGTCCAGCGAGATGAAGTGCTCGCCGTCGCCACGCAGGGCCATCTGGGCGGCGTTGATCGCCTTCACCGAGGCGATGGCGTTGCGCTCGATGCAGGGCACCTGCACCAGCCCGCCCACCGGGTCGCAGGTCAGTCCCAGGTTGTGCTCCAGGCCGATCTCGGCGGCATTCTCCACTTGGGGCACACTGCCTCCCATGACCTCGGCGAGCCCCGCCGCCGCCATGGCGCAGGCCGAGCCCACCTCGCCCTGGCAGCCCACCTCGGCGCCGGAGATGGAAGCGTTCTTCTTGCACAGGATGCCCACGGCACCGGCGGCGAGCAGGAAGTCGACCACATCGCGCTCATCCGCGCCGGGCTGGAACTTCATGTAGTAGTGGAGCACCGCGGGAATGATGCCGGCCGCCCCGTTGGTAGGCGCAGTGACCATGCGGCCGCCGGCGGCGTTCTCCTCGTTTACCGCCAGGGCGAAGACATTGACCCAGTCCATGGCGGAGAAGGTCGAGGCGATCAGGCTGCCGTCATTCTCCGTGGCCAGCAGGCGACGATGCAGCGCCGCGGCACGCCGGCGCACGTTGAGGCCGCCGGGCAGGATGCCCTCGTTGTGCAGGCCGGTGTCCACGCAGGCCTGCATGGCCTGCCAGATCTCCCACAGCCCGCCGCGTACCTCGGCCTCGCTGCGCCACGCCTTCTCGTTCTCCAGCATCAGCTCGCTGATGCGCAGGTCGTGCATGCGGCACAGCGCCATCAGTTCGGCGGCGGAGTTGAAATCGAAGGGCAGGGCCGTCCTGTCGCTGTCCAGCTCGCCGGAGCTGGCCTGAGCCTCGTCGACCACGAAGCCGCCACCCACCGAATAGTAGGTATTGCGATGCAGCTCCTCAGTGTGGCCATGGGCGATCAGGCGCATGGCATTGGGATGGTGCGGCAGGCTCTCGTCGTGCAGCTGCATGTCCCGGGCCCAGAGGAAGGGAATCGCCAGGTGACCGTCCAGCAGCAGGGTGCCCGATTCCAGCAGCTCTTCGATGCAGGGGCCGATGATCGCCGGGTCGATGCGATCGGGGCGCTCCCCCATCAGCCCCACGATCACCGCCCGGTCGGTCCCATGGCCGATGCCGGTGGCCGAGAGCGAGCCGAAGAGATGCACCTCGATCCGTGCCACCCGCTCCAGCAGGTCCCGGGCGCGCAGCTCCTCGACGAAGTCGTGAGCCGCGCGCATGGGCCCCACGGTATGGGAGCTGGACGGGCCCACGCCGATCTTGAACAGGTCGAACACGCTGATGGACATCTCGCTTGCTCCAGGGCGACACCGACCGTCGCCATCAAGACAATGTTTTCACGATACATGAGCCTGGCTAAATCATCCCGCTTCCGCATCGCGCATGACAGATGCCTCGACGAGGCATCTGCGCTATGTTCAACGCTCCTGCAAACCAGCACAATCGATAATATCTCGTCCTGAATTTAGCAGAGCTGAACCATGAGCCGCCATCTCAATGCCCAGACCCACGCCTGGCTGAAGGTCTTCGCGATCAGTGCCCGCCACCTCTCCTTCACCCGGGCCGCCGAGGAGCTCCATGTGACCACCGGCGCGGTGAGCCAGCAGATCAAGCAGCTGGAGGAGCGCCTGGGCTTCAAGCTGTTCCGGCGCCGCCCGCGCCAGCTGGAGCTCACCGAGGAGGGCATGCGCCTGGCGGCGGTGGTGGACCAGGCCTACCAGGCGGTGGGCCTCGAGGTGAAGCGGCTGCGCTCCGGGGTGATGAGCGGCATCATCCGCCTGCGCTCGGTGCCCTCCTTCCTCGCCCGGTGGCTGATGCCGCGACTGCCGCGCCTGCAGGCACGCTTTCCCGACATCGAACTGCACGTGATCGCCGAGGACAGCAACATCTCGCTGCGTGACGGCGACTTCGACCTGGCCATCGATCTCAACGACGGCCACTACCCCGGCTTCTCGATCACGCCGCTGATGGAGGAGCGGATCTTCCCGGTCTGCTCCCCCGCCCTGCTGCGCGGCCGCCCGCCACTGCGCCGGCCCGAGGACCTGGCCTGGTACCCGTTGCTGCATGACGTCACGGCCTGGCGCGGCAGCCACGACTACGCCGAGTGGGAGCACTATCTGCAGGCCATCGAGGCGGCCCATGTCAATGTGCGCCGTGGCTACACCTTCAACCGCAACCAGCTGATCATGGAGGCCGCCACCGCCGGCATGGGCGTGGCCATCGCCCGCCAGACCCTGATCAGCGGCGAGCTCGGCAGCGGCACCCTGATCGCCCCCTTCCCGCAGCGGGTGGCCACCGGCATGCATTACGGCATCGTGCATGCCCAGGGGGCCCTGGACGACCGCCGGGTGCTGGCGGTGCACGACTGGATCGTCGAGGAAGCGAGACGCACCGCCGCGCCGGACTGAACGCGGCCATAGGCAGCGTGGCACGATGACGATACAATACGATACAACATTGCATGCCATTGTCACCGCGGAACTCCCAGATGCCCCACGAGCTGCCTCCCGGCCAGCCCTGGCCGATCGGCTTCGCCGCCACCTGCCTGCGCGCCACCCTCTATATCCTGCTGATCGCCGCCCTGGCCCAGGGGGCCTTCCTCGAGGCACTCCACTTCCCTGAGGCACGCTTCTCGGAGCGCGGCTTCATCGAGCTGGCCCAGAGCGGGCTACTGGCGATCGCCTCGGCGCTGTTGCTCTATACCCGTCAGGTGCTGAGGCAACTGCCCACCGTCACCCTGCTGATGTTCGCCTTCATCTTCAGTTCGCTGATCCGCGAGCAGGACGCCTTCCTCGACAACCATGTCTTCGACGGCGCCTGGCAGCTGCTGGTGACCCTGGTGGTCGTGCCGAGCCTCTACCTGGTGATCCGCGCACGGCGACGCTTCCTGGCCGAATTCGCCGCCTATGCCAACAGCTTCTCGTTCGGCCTGTTCGCCGCCGGCGTGCTCGCCACCTATGTCTTCTCGCGGCTCTACGGACGCAGCGCCTTCTGGGAAGCGGTGCTCGAGGAGCACTATGCGCGCACCTTCAAGGATGCCGCCGAGGAGGTGGTGGAGCTGTTCGGCTACGCACTGATCCTGATCGCGGTGATCGAACTGGCCCTGCTGGCCCGGCGCTGGACGCTGGCTAGACAGGCAAGCTAGCCATCGAGGTGGCCCAAGCTAGCCATCGAGGTGGCCGAAACGACAACGCCCGCGGCCAAGGCCGCGGGCGTTGTCGTTGATACGGGGCCCAGGCTCACTCGTCGAGGAAGGAACGCAACGGCTCCGAACGGCTGGGGTGGCGCAGCTTGCGCAGCGCCTTGGCCTCGATCTGGCGAATCCGCTCACGGGTGACGTCGAACTGCTTGCCGACCTCCTCGAGGGTGTGGTCGGTGTTCATGTCGATGCCGAAGCGCATGCGCAGCACCTTGGCCTCGCGGGCGGTGAGGCCGCCGAGCACGTTGCGGGTGGCCTCGATCAGCCCCTCGCCGGTGGCCGAGTCGACGGGCAGCAGGATGCTGCCATCCTCGATGAAGTCACCCAGGTGCGAATCGTCGTCGTCACCGATGGGCGTCTCCATGGAGATCGGCTCCTTGGCGATCTTGAGCACCTTGCGCACCTTGTCCTCGGGCATCTCGAGACGCTCGCCGAGCTCTTCCGGTGTCGGCTCTCGCCCCATCTCCTGGAGCATCTGTCGCGACACGCGGTTGAGCTTGTTGATGGTCTCGATCATGTGCACCGGGATGCGGATGGTCCGCGCCTGGTCGGCGATCGAGCGGGTGATCGCCTGACGGATCCACCAGGTGGCATAGGTGGAGAACTTGTAGCCGCGACGGTATTCGAACTTGTCCACCGCCTTCATCAGGCCGATGTTGCCCTCCTGGATCAGGTCCAGGAACTGCAGGCCGCGGTTGGTGTACTTCTTGGCGATGGAGATCACCAGGCGCAGGTTGGCCTCGACCATCTCCTTCTTGGCCCGGCGCGCCTTGGCCTCGCCGATGGAAAGGCGACGGTTGACCTCCTTGATCTCGGTCACCGGCAGCTGGACCATCTCCTCCTCGAAGGCGATCTTGCGCTGGGCACGCTGGATGTCCCCGCGCAGCGGCTCGAGGCGGTCGGCATACTTCGGGTTCGCGGCGGCGAAGTCGTCCAGCCACTCCGGGCGGGACTCGCTGCCGGGGAACGCCTTGATGAAGGTCTTGCGCGGCACCCGGGCCTTCTTGACGCAGAGCTGCATCACGGCCTTCTCCTGGGCGCGCACCTGCTCGACGCTGATGCGAACCTGATTGACCAGCCGCTCGAAATGCTTGGGCACCAGCTTGATCGGCGAGAACAGCTCGGCCAGACGCGCCTGCTCGGCAAGGGCCTCAGGGGAACGGCGACCGTGCTTCTCGATGGCGGCCTGCACCAGGGCATTCTGCTCGCGGATCTGCTCGAAGCGCGCCCTGGCTTCTTCGGGATCCGGCCCCCCCTCGCTGCTGCTGGTGTCGTCGTCCTCGGCGTCATCATCGCCGTCCTCGTCGCCGTCGAGATCGTCACTGACCTCGGGCTCGGGAACCTCCGCCTCGGCCACGCCGGGAATGCCCTCGTCGGGATCGATGAAGCCGGAGAAGAGGTCGGACAGCCGCCCGGGCGCCTCTTCGTCCTGGGTGGCATCATAGGCCCCGAGGATGGACTCCACTGCGCCGGGCAGGTAGGCCAGCGCCGACATCACCTCGCGCGTGCCCTCCTCGATGCGCTTGGCGATCTCGATCTCGCCCTCGCGGGTCAGCAGCTCCACGGTTCCCATCTCGCGCATGTACATGCGCACCGGGTCGGTGGTCCGGCCGACATCGCTCTCCACCGCCGCCAGCGCCGCCACGGCTTCCTCGGCGGCCGACTCGTCGGTGGAGTGATCGGACATCATCAGGGTATCCTCGTCGGGAGCTTCCTCGACGACGCTGATGCCCATGTCGTTGATCATGCCGATGATGTCTTCCACCTGATCCGGGTCGGCGATATCCTCGGGTAGATGGTCGTTGACCTCGGCATAGGTCAGGTAGCCCTGTTCCTTGCCGCGCGCGATCAACTCCTTCAGACGTGACTGCTGCTGCGCATTTCCAGCCATAGAAACCCTATCTCGACGAAGAAGAATGAAGCACCTGAAGCACTGAGGCGGAGAAAACTCAACAAGCCGAACAGTATAGCGGTAGAAAGCACCTTTCTGCCAGTTCGATCTATTTGCGCGGTCATTCAGGTGTGTTAGGTTGTCAGGTTACGCCGGTGCTGGACGATGTCTCCTACATGGTGATAGTAGGAGAAAATTCAACCCCGACGCCAACGTTCCGGGGGGCGGCGGCGGCCCCGCGATCTCAGCCATGCAGTTCGCTGAGCAGTGCCATCAGGCGCTGCCGCTCCTCCCGTGTCAGCCGCTCCCCGGCCTTCTCCCTGGCCAGCAGGGCATCGATCTCCTCTCGGGGCGACCGGCGCCGCTGGTGTCGGCGAAAATGCTCGACCAGCCCATCCAGCTCGGCCCCCCTTGCCGTACGCGGGATCAGCAGCTCACGACCCGCCAGCGCCGCCAACCGCTCGCCCTCGTGGCTGCCGTGGAAGTGCGCCAGCAGCACCTGGGCGCTGCGGTAGCGGCCCGCCCGCAGCAGCCGGATCACGTCCCGGCACAACGCACCATCGCTATCCTCCCCCGGGCACCAGTCGTCGCCTTCGGGCACCCGCTCGATCAGGGACGGCTCGTGCACCAGCAGCTGCAGCATTCGCGCCACCAGGCTCAGCGACCCGCTGCCGGCCCCGCGCCGACTCTCCCCCCTCGGGGGTGGCGCCTCGTCTCCCGACACACCGGCCGCGTCACCCACGGCGCTCGCCTCGACAGGCGACGGGGCGTTGCGCGCCATCAAATTCTCGAAGCTTGACTGGTCGACGCCGGTACGACGCGAGAGTTCACTGAGCATCAGCGATTTCAGCACGCCCTCCGGCAGCCTGCCGAGTGCCGCCAGCACCTGGCTGGCATAGCGCTCGCGATCCTCGACGCGGGCCAGGTCGCGCCCGGCGGCCGCCTGGTCGAAGAGGAACTCCGACAAGGGGCTCGCACAGGTGATCCGGTCGTTGAAGGCCTCCGGCCCCTCGCGACGCACCAGGGTATCCGGATCCTCGCCTTCGGGCAGGAACAGGAAGCGCGCCTGGCGGCCATCGATCATCAGCGGCAGCACCGTCTCCAGCGCCCGGGTGGCCGCCTGGCGACCGGCCCGGTCGCCGTCGAAGCAGAACACCACCTCGCCCACCAGCCGGAACAGCCGGGAAAGATGCTCCTCGCTGGTCGAGGTCCCCAGCGTCGCCACGGCATTGCGGATGCCGAACTGTGCCAGGGCCACCACATCCATGTAGCCCTCGACGATCACCAGGCGCTCGAGGCGCGACTCGGCCTGGCGCGCCTCGAACAGCCCGTAGAGCTCGCGCCCCTTGTGGAACACCGGCGTCTCGGGCGAATTCAGGTACTTGGGCTTGGCATCGCCCAGCACCCGCCCACCGAAGGCGATGGTGCGCCCCTTGATATCGCGGATCGGGAACATCACCCGATCGCGGAAGCGGTCATAGGTACGCCCGCTCTCCTCGCGGTGCACCAGCAGGCCGTACTCCACCTGCACCGCCTCGGACACCCCCCGCTCCCCCAGGTGGCGCTTGAGCGCCTCCCAGTCGTCGGGGGCGTAGCCGATACCGAAGGCCTGCTGCACCTCCGGCGACAGCCCGCGACGCGCCAGGTAGCCCCGGGCGGCGCCGGCTTCCGGCATCTTCAGCCGCTCGCGGAAGAAGGATGCCGAGAGCTCGAGCAGGTTGACCCCCTCCTTGCGCTTGCGCTCCCGGGCCTGGGCCCGCGGATCGTCGGCACCCTCCCGGGGCACCTCCATGCCGAGGCGGGAGGCGAGCTGTTCCACGGCCTCGGGGAAGCGCAGCTTGTCGTACTCCATCAGGAAGCGCAGGGCATTGCCGTGGGCGCCGCAGCCGAAACAGTGGTAGAACTGCTTGTCGGCGCTGACGGTGAACGACGGCGTCTTCTCCTGGTGGAAGGGGCAGAGCCCCGAATGATTGCGCCCGGCCTTCTTCAGCTGCACGCGCTCGCCGACCACCTCGACCACGTCGACACGGGCCAACAGGTCATCGATGAAACGCTGCGGAATCTGACCGGCCATCCTGGTGAACTACCTCGAGCGGTGCGGCAACGAACGCGCGACGGAAAAAACAAGCGGCCACCGAATGGCGGCCGCTTGGCGTCCCTCCTGAGACGGCCCGCGCAGCGCGCTACGGCCGACTCCAGTACGGATCAATAGAGCCGTTCGAAACGCTTGCGCTCGCGCTGAAGCTTCTTGGCGTGGCGCTTGACGGCGGCAGCCGCCTTGCGCTTGCGCTCTGCGGTCGGCTTCTCGTAGTTCTCACGACGACGAACCTCGGAGAGAACACCGGCTTTTTCACAGGAACGCTTGAAGCGACGCAGCGCGACGTCAAACGGCTCGTTATCACGTACTTTGACAGAAGGCATTAAGCACTCACCTACCTTAGGAAACTTGAGTTCGGTTAGCACGCACACCCCTGCGGGCGGCTCCTGCCGCGAACACCATGCCCGAACCTTCGCGCTTGGCCGGCGAGCCATCGTCGGTCAGACGGCACCGGACAGACCAGGTTCGGACGGATGCGTCACGGGAAATCGCCACCTGGGCGCACGACCCAGTCTTGCAGCGCACAGTATTCTAGACCCCACACCCAGGCTTTGCAAACCGTCTCCCCCCTGGCCCTGCCGCCCCGCGGCCAAAGCGCGTAGAATACGCCCCTTCCCTGCACTACCGAGCCATCACCATGCGCGTACTGGGCATCGAGACCTCCTGCGACGAGACCGGCGTCGCCCTCTTCGACAGCGAGCGCGGCCTCGTGGCCGACGCGCTCTACAGCCAGGTCGCCATGCACGCCGAATATGGCGGCGTGGTGCCCGAGCTCGCCTCCCGCGATCACACCCGCCGCCTGCTACCGCTGATCCAGCAGGTGCTCGACGAGGCCGGCCTGGGCCGTCACCAGCTCGATGCCATCGCCTACACTGCCGGCCCCGGCCTGGTGGGCGCGCTGATGGTGGGCGCCAGTACCGCCCACGGCATGGCCCGCGCCCTGGGCATCCCGGTGCTCGGTGTCCACCATATGGAGGGTCACCTGCTGGCGCCGATGCTCGAGGATGCCCCCCCGGCCTTTCCCTTCGTCGCCCTGCTGGTCTCCGGTGGCCACACCCAACTGGTCGAGGTGCGGGGGCTCGGCCAGTACCGGTTGCTGGGGGAGTCGGTGGACGACGCCGCCGGCGAGGCCTTCGACAAGGCCGCCAAGATGCTCGGCCTCGACTACCCCGGCGGTCCCCATGTGGCCCGGCTGGCCGAGTCGGGCGACCCGGGCCGCTTCCGCTTCCCGCGACCGATGACCGACCGGCCGGGCCTGGACTTCAGCTTCTCGGGGCTCAAGACCCACACCCTGACGGCGATCCGCGAGCTGGAGGCGGCCGGGAACCTGGACGACCAGGCCCGTGCCGATGTGGCCCGGGCCTTCGAGGAGGCGGTGGTGGATACCCTGGTGATCAAGTGCCGCCGCGCCCTGGATGCGACCGGCCTCAAGCGGCTGGTGGTGGCCGGCGGGGTGAGCGCCAACGTGCGCCTGCGCGAGCGCCTGGAGCGCGAGACCGACAAGCGTGGCGCCCGCGCCTACTATCCCCGCGGCCGCTTCTGCACCGACAACGGGGCGATGATTGCCTACGTGGGGGCCCAGCGACTGCTGGCCGGCGAGCACGACGAGACCGGCATCATGAAGGCCGTGCCGCGCTGGCCGATGGATAGCCTCGAAGCACCTGCCGGCACCTGACGGCTGGCGACCTTCTCCCGCGGCTGACCCTCGGGCAGGCGCTCAGCCAAGAGCCAGTTGCCGCCTGGCTACCAGAAGCGGGCGAGACAGGGTAACGAAGCGAAGCGATATATACCCGGGGACGCTGACAACGAGCGCTGCGGCGCGCGGGAATCGACAGGGATGTCGATTCAGGGCCGGCAAGGGGGACCTTGTTCCGGCCCGACGCGCAGGCCGCAAGCGATGTGTCAGGGTTGCGTCCACGGGATCGCGAGCTTCGTCACCCTCCCGAGCCACCGATGTCGCGGGTTGACTAGTCGTGACGGCGCCCCAACCCCGGCTCGTCGCCGCGGCCCAGACGGCGGATATTGAGCACATGGCGCGCCAGCACCAGCAGGGTGAAGGCAATCACCACCCCGACGTAGTCCGGCGCCAGCCAGATACTGGCCAGCGGCGCCAGGGCGGCACTGGCCAGGGTGGCGATGGCGGCGGTGCGCACCCACCAGGCCAGCAATGACCAGAGTGCGGCGCAGACCAGCGCCACCCAGGGGGTCAGTACCAGCATCACGCCGAAGGCGCTGGCCACCGCCTTGCCGCCGCGGAAGCGGTGCCAGGCCGGATAGCTGTGGCCCAGCAGCACGCCGAGACCGACCAGGCCCTGGGCCCAGGGCGGCATTCCCATGGCCATGGCCAGCCACAGCACCGGCATGCCCTTGGCCGCATCCACCACCAGGGTGGCCAGGGCCAGGCGCGTGCCGTAGAGGCGCAGCACATTGGAGAAGCCGGGGTTGCAGGAACCGGCCAGGCGCGGGTCACGCACGCCGGCGAGCCGGCACACGGTCAGGGCGCCGAGCCAGGTGCCGCTGAGATAGCCCAGTGCCACCAGCGGAAGTAGGAGTTCGGGTTGCGCCGCCACGGGCCGACCTCTCGTGATTGTCTGGGGACGGATTCTGCCAGCCACGAGCGCAACGGGACAGCAGGACGTCGTCGGCACGGTGTCGTCCCGCGGCCGGCTCGCGTACAATCGCCGCCACACCAACGCCCGGAAAAGCCGTTCATTATGGATCTTGTGCTGATCGAGTCACTCGGCGTGGACACCGTGATCGGGGTCTACGACTGGGAACGCACCATCACCCAGCGCCTGGTGCTCGACCTCGAACTCGCCACCGACATCCGCCCCGCCGCGGCGGACGACGACATCGCCCTGACGCTGGACTACGCCGCCATCAGCGCACGCATCGCGGCCTTCGCCGGGGAGCACGACTTCGCCCTGGTGGAGACCTTCGCCGAGCGGCTCGCGGCCACCCTGCGCGAAGAGTTCGCCATCGCCTGGCTGCGCCTGACCGTCCGCAAGCCCGGCGCCGTGGCCGCCGCGGCGGCGGTGGGCGTGCGCATCGAGCGCGGTACCCCACCGGAGGGCAACTGATGGCTCGGGTCAGCGTCAGCATCGGCAGCAACATCGACCGCGACCGCCACGTGCGCGCCTGCCTGGATGCCCTGACGGCCACCTTCGGCGCACTGGCCGTCTCGCGGGTCTTCGAAAGCGAACCGGTGGGCTTCGAGGACGGTCGCAACTTCTACAACCTGGTGGCGGTGTTCGCGAGCGACTGGCCGGTGGGTGAACTGCAGGCCTGGTGCAAGCGGCTGGAGTTCGCCAACGGCCGGCGCAAGGACAGCCCCAAGTTCAGTCCCCGTACCCTGGACATCGACCTGCTGACGGTGGGCGACCTCACCGGCTTCCAGGACGGCGTCGAGCTGCCACGCGCCGAGATCCTCCACCACGCCTTCGTGCTGCTGCCGCTGGCCGAACTGCTGCCGGACGCGCGCCACCCGCTCACCGGCCGGACCTACCGCGACCACTGGGCGAGCTTCGCGGCCGGCGACCAGCGCCTCTGGCCGGTGGAGTTCGTCTGGGCCGGCCGCACGATCTCCCGGGCCGACTGATCGCCGAACCCTCCCGCGCTCGCCGCCGTCACAGCGCGGCATCGATCGCCTCCCGGCGTCGCCGGGCGAGCTCCTCGCCGAGCGCACGCCCCTTGAACCCCTCTTCCACCAACACCCTCGGCAGGATCTGCGCCGCCAGCCGCCAGGCCAGCGCCAGGCCCACGGCCAGGCCGGGATCATCCAGGCTGACCAGGCTGACCAGGGGGGCGACCCGCTCGCTGCGCCGCCAGGCATCGATGCCATCGAGCCAGGCCAGCACCCTCGCCCCATCCGGCGTCTCGCACCCGGCCTCCAGCCTCAGTTGCCGGGTCAGAGCAGCCTGACGCGCCAGGTCGGCATGGGCCCTGGGCAGGCGCAGCCGCTCGGCCAGGGCCGTCCGCGCCGATTCCCCCAGGTGCTCGACCAGCCGGGCCCAGCGCCAGCGAATCTCCTGCTCGGCCTCGATGTCCTCGGGCAGCCGGTGCAGGCGTCCCAGCGCCTCGTCCAGGGCCTCACGATCGGCCACCAGCTCCGGCAGCAACTGCGCCAGGGCACCGCACTCGTCCAGGGCCTGGAAGTAGACCTCAGGCCAGGGCTCGCCGAGGGCCTTCTCGGTCTCGGTCCAGACCCGCTCGGCCACCAGGTGGGTCAGCTCGCCACTGTCCACCAGTTCGGCCATCAGGGCCCGGGTCTCGTCGGCGATGACGAAGCCGAGTCCGGCGTAACGGGCCAGGAAGCGGGCGGTGCGCAGCACCCGCAGCGGATCCTCGACGAAGGCCGGCGACACATGGCGCAGCCGCCGCGCCTCCAGGTCGGCCAGCCCGCCGTGGGGGTCGACCAGCTCGCCCTCCGGAGTCTCGGCCATGGCGTTGATGGTCAGGTCGCGCCGTGCCAGGTCCTCCTCCAGGGTGACCGCCGGGCTGGCGTGCACCGTGAAGCCCGTGTAGCCGTGGCCTGACTTGCGCTCGGTGCGGGCCAGGGCGTACTCCTCATGGGTCTCGGGATGCAGGAAGACCGGGAAGTCACGCCCCACCGGCTTGAAGCCCCGGCGCGTCATCGCCTCCGGGGTGGCACCGACCACCACCCAGTCGTTGTCATAGACCGGCCAGCCGAGCCGCGCATCGCGCACCGCCCCGCCGACCCGATAGACCTCGAGCCCGTGCAGGTGCGGGTCCCGTCCCTCGGCCATGACTCAGCGCTCCACGCGGTCGGGATGCCGCAGCTGCCAGTCGGTGAAGCCGCCGTCGAGGCTGTAGACCTCGGCGAAGCCCTGGCCGGCCAGCCAGGCAGCCGCCTGCTGGCTGGAGTGGCCGTGGTAGCAGACCACCACCAGCGGGCGGTCGCGTGGGGCCACCTCGAACAACGCCGGCACGCTGTCGTTGTCCAGATGGCGGCTGCCGGGAATATGGCCCTCGGCGAAGCTAACGGGGTCGCGGATATCGACCAGGGTGAGCGGCTCGTCACCGGCGAGCCACTCGCCCAGGGTCGGAATGTCCAGGTGTCGAAAAGCAGGCGCGTTCATGGCGAGCTCCGGGTCGTCGGAAAGGGGGATCGGGGGCGGTCCCGACGGCTCGGCACGCTGACACGCTCGCCGTTCGCCAGGTTCAGGGCCGTCAGGCGGCCGCCCCAGACGCAGCCGGTATCCAGCGCCTCGGCACGGACCCGGCTGCCGGGAACCCGGCCCTGCAGGGCGGCCCAGTGGCCGAACAGCAGCCAGGGGTCGTCGTGGCGCGGGTACTGGAACCAGGGGGCGAAACCGGGAGGGGCGCTGTCGAGCCCCTCCCTGGCGGTGAAGTCGAGCCGCCCCTCGGCGTCGATGAAGCGCATGCGGGTGAAGGTGTTGACGATCACCCGCAGCCGGTCGACGCCTTCGAGGTCGTCCCGCCAGCTGGCCGGCCGGTTGCCGTACATTCGTTCGAGGAAGGCCCCGGCGTGCTCGCCGGTCAGCGTCGCAGCGAGCTCCCCGGCCAGGTCGGCGGCGCGCGCCACCGACCACTGGGGCGGCAGCCCGGCATGGGTCATCACCGTCTCGCCGCTCCCGGGCGTCCCGGCGGCACGCAGCAACAGGGGGCGCGACTGCAGCCAGTCGAGCAGCCGCTCGCGGTCCGGCGCCTCGAGCACCTCCGCAAGGGTGTCGCCGGGCTTCTCGCGCTCTCCCCCCCGCGCCACCGCGAGCAGGTGCAGGTCGTGGTTGCCGAGTACCGTGGTGGCCGCCTCGCCCAGCGCCATCACCTCCCGCAGACAGGCCAGCGAGTCGGGCCCGCGATTGACCAGATCACCGGCGAGCCACAGCCGGTCGCGGCGCGGATCGAACTCGAGCCGTTCGAGCAGTTCGACGAATTCGACGTGACAGCCCTGTAGATCGCCGATGGCGTAGGTGGTCATCTCCGCTCCTTGCGACGCGTGTGGTGGCTCAGTGCACCTGGTTGGGGCCGGCCAGTCGGAAGGGCGCGATGGCCACCTCGAAAGGGTGCTGACTGGCGGTATCGACACAGGTGTAGGCCCCTTCCATCACCCCCACCGGGCCATCGAGGATCGCCCGGCTGGTGTAGCGGAAGGTCTGGCCCGGGCCGATCATCGGCTGCTGCCCCACCACGCCCTTGCCGCGCACTTCCTGCACCTTGCCACTGCCCTGGGTGATCTTCCAGTAGCGGGCGAGCAGTTGCACGCTGCGCCGGGAGTGGTTGTGCACCGTGACCGTGTAGCTGAAGACGAAGCGCCGCTCGTCGGGGGCGGACTCCTCCACGCGGAAGACCGGCTCCACGTCGACACGCACGGCATCGACGAACTCTTCGGGGGGTGTCAGCGTCATGGGGTCGCTCCTTGCCCGGCGTCGGCCAGGTGGTTGGCGATGCGCACGAACTCGGCCACCGTCAGGGTCTGGGGGCGGCGACCGGGGTCGACCCCCAGCCCCTCGAGGTCGGCCGCCGCGATGCGGCCCTTGAGGTTGTTGCGCAGGGTCTTGCGCCGCTGGCCGAAGGCCTCGCGAACCAGGGTGAACAGCAGCGCCTCGTCGTGCGCCCGGCACGGCCGTTCGGCGTGGGGGGCGAGGCGCACGATGGCCGAGTCGACCTTGGGTCGCGGCACGAAGGCCTCCGGCGGCACCACGAACAGGGCGTCGACCCGGCAGTGGTACTGGGCCATCACCGAGAGCCGGCCCCAGTCGGCGCCGCCCGGCTCGGCGGCCAAGCGGTCGACCACCTCCTTCTGCAGCATGAAGTGCATGTCGGCGACCGCATCGCCGGCCTCGAGCAGGTGCATGATCAGGGGGGTGGAGATATTGTAGGGCAGGTTGCCCACCACCCGCAGCGGCTCCCCTGCCCCCCGCAGCGCCCCGAAGTCGAACTTCAGGGCGTCACCCTCGTGGATCACGAACCCGGGATGGTTGAAGAACTGCACGCGCAGGCCGGGAATCAGGTCGCGGTCGAGCTCGATCACCTCGAGCTGCCCGTCGGCCGCTTCCAGCAGCGGCTCGGTCAGTGCGCCCTGGCCGGGACCGATCTCCACCAGGCGTTCGCCGGGGCGCGGCCCGATGGCGCGCACGATGCGCGAGATGATGCCCGGGTCGCGCAGGAAGTTCTGGCCGAAACGCTTGCGGGCCCGGTGTACCGGGGGGCGGGATGCCATTCAGGGGTGTCCTTCTATCGCTGTGGTCTTCTGCTGGATGTTAGATCCGGCGACAGACCTGCGCGGAGGCGCTGTGAACCCTTCCATGGGCGCTACCGACGCCATTCCTGGCGCAGGACCTCCGCTTCGGTCTGTCCCCGGCGCTCCTCACATGGGTGCTACTTCAGCGCCGCGCCGCGCCATGTCGGCGGCCAGCGCCACGGCCACGCGCAGGCTGCCCGGGTCGGCGCTGCCGCGACCGGCCAGGTCCAGCGCCGTGCCGTGGTCCACCGAGGTGCGGACCAGCGGCAGGCCCAGGGTGATGTTGGCGGCACGGCCGAAACCGGCGTACTTGAGCACCGGCAGCCCCTGGTCATGATACATCGCCAGCACCGCATCGACGCCCTCGAGGTGGCGCGGAGTGAACAGGGTATCGGCGGGCAGCGGGCCGTCAAGGGTCAGGCCCTCGGCGCGCAGCGCCTCGAGCACCGGGATGATGACATCCAGCTCCTCCCGCCCCAGATGGCCGCCCTCCCCGGCATGGGGATTGAGCCCGCACACGGCGATGCGCGGCGCGGCCACCCCGAACCAGCGTCGCAGGTCGGCGTCGAGGATGCGCAGGACCCGCGCCAGGCGGGGCCCGGTGAGGGCGTCGCTCACCTCGCGCAGCGGCAGGTGGGTGGTGGCCAGGGCCACCCGCAGCGCGGCACTGCCGCGCCAACCGGGCTGGCCGGCATGCAGGGCGCTGTCGGTGGCCAGCAGCATTACCACCTCGTCGACGCCACAGGCGTCGCGCAGGTACTCGGTGTGGCCGGTGAAACCGGCATGACCGGCATCGAGGATCACCCCCTTGTGCAGCGGCGCGGTGACCATGCCGGCGGCCTGACCCTCCCGGCAGGCCCGGACCGCCAGGTCCAGGGTCTCGAGCACGTAGGCGGCATTGGCCACCTCGAGTTCGCCGGGCCGCGACGGCGCGCGCAGCGCCACCGGCCACACCGGCAGCATGCCGGGGCGAGGTGTGGGCAACGGCTCGCCCGGCGTACACTCGACGAGCTCGACATCACGACCGATCAGCGCGGCACGCTCGGCCAGCAGGCCGGGGTCGCCCACCGCCACCAGCCGGGCCGCCGGCGCCTCCTCGGCGGCCAGCATCACCGCGAGCTCCGGCCCGATGCCGGCGGGTTCGCCGGTGGTCAGGGCCAGCACGGGGACCGGGGTGTCGGCCATCAGCGGTCGGCGAGCCGGTTGTCGACGAAGGCCTGGGAGCGGATCTCCTGCAGCCACACCTCCAGCTCCTCGTTGGCCTTGCGCTGGAACAGCGCCTGGCGGATCTGGTCACGCCGCGCCTCGCCGCTGACGTCCTGCCGGCGACGCTCCCCCACCTGGATCAGGTGGTAGCCGAACTGGGAGCGCACCGGTGCGGATATCTCGCCGATCTCGAGGTCCTCCAGGGCCTCCTCGAAGGCCGGCACGGTCTGACCGGGGCGCACCCAGCCGAGCTCGCCACCGTTCATGGCACTGCCGCGGTCGCCACTGTACTCCTGGGCCAGGGCGGCAAAGCTATCGCCGGCCTCGAGGCGGTCGCGGAGCTGCTCGGCCAGCCGGCGGGCCTGGTCGTCGTCGCGCTCGGGGGTGAGGTCGATCAGGATATGGCGGGCGCGATGCTCCTCGATCACCCCCTGGTCACTGCCGCCGCCCTGCTGCTCGAGGAAGCGCTCGACCTCGCGGTCGCTGACATTGACCCGGCTGGCGACCTGGCGCTGCTGCAGTTGGCGCAGCAGCATCTCGCGGCGCACTTCCTTGCGCACCGACGCCAGCGTCAGGCCGTCGGCCTCCAGGGCATCGGCGAACTGCTCGAGGGTCATGCCGTTGCTCTCGGCGATGGCGCGCACCTGGCGGTTGAGTTCGGTGTCGTCGACGGAGAGCCCCGCGTTGCGCGCCATCTGCAGCTGGATCTCCTCGATGATCATGCGGTCGAGCACCTGCTCGCGCAGGACGCGTTCCGGCGGCAGGTCGGTGCCGCGTCCGGCGAGCTGGCTACGGGTCTGGGTGACACGCTCGGCCAGCTCGCTCTCCATGATCGCCCCCTCGTTGACCACCGCCACGATGCGGTCCAGCACCTGGCGCTCCGTCGGCTGGAAGTCCTGGGCCTGGCCCGCCAGGGGCAAGACCCCGAGACACAGGGCCAGGAGCAGGCCGGCGCCCAGGGTGGCGGTACCTCGACTGCGCATAACGTTCTTTCCTCTCATCGATTCTCTCATTGGCGGCCTCCGGGTCAGAAGGCGGTGGAGCGATAGCCCGGAATGGCCTCCTCGAAATAGCTGTCGGCTTCGCGACCCACGCCGCCCAGGCCCTTGAACACGAAGCGCAGGAAGACCCCCCGATCGCCGAAGTCGTCGTCGACACCCGCGGTATCGTTGTCGTCGATCCACTCGCGCCAGACCAGCTGCAGACCATAGCAGCAGTCGTTCCACTGCACACCCGCCAGTTGCTCCAGCGTCCGGTCGTTGGTGTTGTCGTAGAGGAAGCGACCGATCATGTCGACCCGGGGGCTCGCCTTCCAGGCGAACGACAGGTCGTACTCCTCGCGGTTGAAGTTGCGGAAGTCGTCGTCGTCCGGCTCCACCGAGGGATCGAAGCCTTCGAGTTCCCAACGGTAGCCGAGGTTCACTACGTGGCCGGCCGGGGCACGGTACTGCAGGTCCGTGGAAGCCCGTTCGGTACGCTCCAGGCGGTCGTCATAGAGCCACTCCCAGCGCGAGCGCCACCGGTCGGTGATGCGCCAATCGAGCCGGGTCACCAGCGGTGAGCGATTCCGGGTGGCGTTGCGGTGGAGCTCGAAGTTCGACTCCGGCGGCAGGGTATCAGGGTCGCCATCGAGGTCGATGGTGCGATCATCGAAGAACACCGCCTGCCCCATCCCCACCGAGAGGCGCTCGCGGCCACGCTCATCCTCCAGCAGCCGTGACTCGACCCCCAGCGAGAGCCGGTTGAGATCCCCCACCCGGTCGGCCCCGGAGAAGCGGTGCGGCGACCAGAGCTGCTGCCAGGAGAAGGCCCGCTCGTTGGCGTCGAAGTCGGGAAAATCGCTCTGGTCCCGAGCCGGTACGTAGGCGTAGTTGAGCCGTGGTTCGAGGGTCTGGCGGTAGTCACGCCCGCCGAGTTCCACTTCACGCTCGAACACCAGCCCGCCGTCGATGGAGCTCACCGGCACCTGGCGGGTCAACGAGGTGTCGCGGTCGGTCTGGCGTTCGCCGAAGTCCAGGTCATAGGCGGTGGCGAGCCACTCCACGCGGGGCTCCAGGTGCCCCCAGCTCCGATCGAAGCGCCAGCCGGTCGCCGGCGACAGGTGCAGCCGAGTGCCGGTGGCCGACTCGCGCAGTGGCACCCGGTTCTCGTCCACGTCCCGCCAGAAGTGGGTGGCGTTGGAACGCCACTGCTGGTAGAAGCCGGTCTGCTGGGACCAGCGGGCGTTGGCCGTCAGGCTGGGCAGGCGGTAGAAGGGCTTGTCGCGATCGAGCAGCGGGTCGTCGAGCTTCTGGTAGCCCTGGGCCCGGGCGTCGAGCTGCCAGACATCGCCACGGTAGTCGATCTGCGCCAGCCGCAGCAGGTTCGAGGTACTCTGCTCGCCGAAGTCGCGGCCGAAGTCGTCGAAGTAGCGTCCGTCGCTGGCCACGCCATAGCGCAGCCGGTAGCGGGTACGGGCATCGAAGCGGCCGGCATGCCGGTAGTCGACATACCAGCGGTCTTCGCCTTCGAAGCGCCGCGAGGCGGCATTCGGGTCGCTGCTGGAACCGCCGTCATCGCTGCCGAGGAAGGCCCCGTCGATCTGGCCGGCGTCGCTGGGGAAGAGGTAGCGGTACTCGCCACCCAGTTGCAGGCCGCGGTCGGTGATCCAGCGCGGGGTGATGGTGGCGTCATGGTTGGGGGCGATGTTCCAGTAGAACGGCTGGGCATAGTCCAGTTCATCGCTGGAGAACCCGATCGACGGCCACAGGAAGCCGGTCTGGCGGCGGTCATCGATGGGAAAGCGTACCCAGGGCCAGTAGAAGACCGGCACCCGCCCCATTTCCAGGCGGGCGTGACGGGCGGTACCGAAGCCGCTCTCGCGATCGAGCACCACGTCGTTGCCGATCAGCCGCCACAGCTCGCTGCCCGGGTCGCAGCTGGTGAAACTCGCCTCCGAGAGGCGATAGCGGCCGTCCTCGAGGCGCTCGAGGCGTACGGCGTCGCCGCGCAGATGATGGTCATGGACCACATAGTGGGCGGTGTCGATGCTCGCCGCATCACTGGTCAGGGAGAGTTCGCCGGCCTGCCCCCGCACCAGCAGGCCCTGATCGCGCAGCGCCAGCGGCCCCTCGGCGAAGGCGCTCTCCCGCGAGCCCGGCACCCGAACGCGCGGCGCCTCGAGCTGGGAGGTGCCACGGCGCAGGACCACTTCGCCGCCGAGGATGGACTCGCCGTCCTCGCCGTAGTGGGCGCTGTCCGACTCGATGCCGACCCGCTCCCCCTCGGGCGCCGGCAGCCGGTAGTCGGGCATCACGTAGGTACCGCGGCACAGCGCGTCAGCGGGGCGGTCGTCGCCCCAGGGTTGCCAGTCCAGCGACTCGGCCGGCAGCGGCTCGGGAGGCGCCGCCGAGAGCGGCCCGCTGAGCAGGCCGGAAGTCGCCAGGCCGGCCAGGGCCGTCCATGTGAGTCGCTTGCCCATGTTCCTCGATGTCCTTGGCGGGATGAACCGGTATTATACAGGCCGCACCGGGCCTGTCCCGCCGACTTCCCGCACCCGGTAGGCCGGCGGAGGTGGGCTCAGCATGCGGTGAGGCCATGGACCCGTCAACCGGGCATGGCCATCCAGCCCGTCCATCGACTCAGGAGCGAGAATGCCCCAGGCCACCCCCGCCACGCGAACCGAACGACTGCGTCACTGGGCCGCTGGGCGACATGGCCTGGCTCCCGACGCCCTGGCACTGTGCCTGGCCGCCGGCGATGCCAGCTTCCGGCGCTACTACCGGCTGCACCTCCCCGACGGCACCACACGCATGCTGATGGATGCGCCGCCCGAACAGGAGGATAGCCACCCCTTCGTGGCCATCGCCCGGCACTGGCGCTCCGCCGGCCTGCCGGTGCCGCGGCTCCACGGCGAGGACCTGGAAGCCGGGTTTCTCGAGCTCGACGACCTGGGTGACACGCCGCTGCAGGCCCGCCTGCGCGGCGATACCCACCCCGACACCCTGGCCTGGCACGAACGCGCCCTCGTGCTGCTCCACGAGCTGCAGAACCGCGCCACCCCCGAGGCGCTGCCGCCCTATGATGCCGCCCTGCTCGGCCGCGAACTCGACCTCTTCCCCGACTGGTGCCTGGGGCGGTGGCTCGGGCTGAGCACGCCACCGGGCTGGTCGGCGCTGCGCGAGATGCTGATCGCCTCCGCCCTGGCCCAGCCGGTGGTCACGGTGCATCGCGACTTCGACGCCATGAACCTGATGCTCCATGACGACGACCTCTACCTGATCGACTTCCAGGATGCCGTGGCGGGGCCAATCAGCTACGACCTGATCTCGCTGCTGCGCGGCCGCTACTGCCGCTTCGCCCCCGAACGCTTCGCCGCCTGGGTCGAGGCCTTCCGCCGGCGCGCGGTGGCCGACGGCCGCCTGCCGGCCACCACCACTGCCGAGGCCTTTCACCGCCAGGCCCAGGCCATGGCCGCCCAACGCGCCCTCAAGGTACTGGGCATCTTCTGCCGCCTGACCCTGCGCGACGGCCGCGACGGCTACCTGGAGCGGCTGCCGCACTTTCTCGACCACCTCGATGACAGCCTGGCGAGTCTGCCCGACCAGGACGCCTTCCGCGCCTGGCTGACCCACGAGTTCCGCCCGGCGCTGGCGCGGCGCCTGGAGGCCACCCCATGAAGGCGATGATCCTGGCCGCCGGGCTCGGCACCCGTATGCGCCCCCTCACCGATCACTGCCCCAAGCCGCTGCTGCCGGCAGGTGACCGGCCGCTGATCGCTCACCACCTGGAGCGGCTGGCCGTGGCGGGCATCAGCGAGGTGGTGATCAACGTCAGCTACCGGGCCGAGCAGATCATCGCGGCCCTGGGCGACGGCAGCGACTTCGGCGTCTCCATCGCCTGGAGTCGCGAGGAGACGCCGCTGGAGACCGGCGGCGGCATCCGCCAGGCCCTGCCGCTGCTGGGCGAGGCACCCTTCCTGCTGATCAACGGCGACATCTGGTGCGACCTGGACCCGGCCAGCCTGCCGCCGCTCGGCGACGACCTGGCCCACCTGGTGCTGGTGGACAACCCCGACCACCATCCGGCCGGCGACTTCCACCTGGATGACCGCGGCCGGGTCCATGCCCGGGGCGAGCCGCGGCTCACCTTCGCCGGGATCAGCCTGCTGCAGCCGTCCCTGGTGGCCGACCAGGCCCCGGGCGCCTTCGCCCTGGCCCCGCTGCTGCGCCGGGCCATGCGCGCCGGCCTGGTCGGCGGCCACCACCACCGCGGCGCCTGGATCGACGTGGGCACCCCGCAGCGCCTCGACGAACTGGATCGCCGGCTGCGCGCCGACCGGGGCTGAGCCCCGGTCCATCAGGTGCTATGCTGCCCTGCCCGAAGCGTGTGAAGCCACGCTCCCTGCGGTGCAGCGAGCCAACCCATTCACAGGAAGGAAATCAGTCTCATGAAAGCCAGCGTCAAGTGGACCGACGGTCGTCAGTTCGTGGCCGAATCCGGAAGCGGTCATAGCGTGGTCATCGACGGCCCGCCCGACCACGGCGGGCGCAACACCGGGCCGCGCCCCATGGAGATGCTGCTGATGGGCCTCGGCGCCTGCACCTCCTTCGACGTGCTGGAGATCCTCGAGAAGTCCCGTGCTCCCGTGGTCGACTGCGTGGCTACCGTCGAGGCGGAGCGTGCCGACAGCGTGCCCAGTGTCTTCACCCGGATCCACGTGCACTTCACCGTCTCCGGCACGGGACTGAAGGAGAACCAGGTGAAGCGGGCCGTGGAACTCTCGGCCGAGAAGTACTGCAGCGCCTCGATCATGCTGACCAAGGGCGGCGTCGAGGTCAGCCACTCCTTCACCATCGTGGAAGAATAGCGCTCACGGGGCCGCGAGCTACGAGCCACGAGCCACGAGCATTTTCGCTCGAAGCTCGAAGCTCGAAGCTCGAAGCTCAGAGACGATAGACGCTCCTGGTCATCACCCTGGACATCAGCGACATGCCGAACTTCACCGGCGCCGGGAAGCGGGCGCCGCCGGCCTCCAGCGCCAGCTGGGCGTGATGGGCCTCGTCGATGGCCATCTGCCGGAGTACTGCGCGGGAGCGGTGGTCGCCCGGTGGCAGGCGCTCCATATGGTCGTCCAGGTGCTTGCCGACCTGCTCCTCGGTGGCCGCGACGAAGCCCAGGCTGAGGCGATCACCGATCGCCCCGGCCACGGCGCCGAGGCCGAAGGACGCGGCATAGAAGAAGGGGTTGAGCCGGCTGGTGTGGTCATGCAGCTCCTGGAGGCGCTCGTCGCACCAGGCGAGGTGGTCGATCTCCTCCTGGGCGGCCTCCTCCATCTGGCCGCGCACCTCCGGCAACTTGGCGGTCAGGCCCTGCCCCTGGTAGAGCGCCTGGGCACAGACCTCGCCGGTGTGGTTGATGCGCATCAGCCCCGCGGCGTGGCGCCGCTCCTCCTCGCTCATCGGCTCGTCCCGGATTTCCTCGCCGGCGGGAGTCGGTCGTGACGCCCGGGCGGCATGGGGGACCAGGGTGCGCAGCACGGTATCGAACTGGTGGATCAGGTTGTCGGTACGGGAGAGCTTGCGGTTCATGGCGGCCTCGTCGCGGATCCTGGTGCCATTGTAACCGAGCGCGGTTGGCGCCAGAAGCTCTGCTCTGCAACGCACAACGCCACCGTCCGGTGGCGTCGAAGGGTGCACCTGATGCGTCGAACCGCCTGGACGCGTGCGGCTTTCGCCGCCGAGCGCCAGCTAGCCAGCCGGCCAAGTGAAGCGTCGACCGCCCATCAGGTGCATATGTATATGATAGACGGTCTGTCCGCCCTGGTCATTGCAGTTCATCACTACCCGGTAGCCGTCGTCGGCGAAGCCACGCTCCTTCGCCAGCCTGGCCGCCGTGTACGCTAGCCGGCCGACCAGCCCCAGGTCGCCCTCCTCGAGGTCGTTGAGGGTGGCGATGTGCTGCTTGGGCACGATCACGACATGGGTCGGCGCCTGGGGGTTGATATCGTTGAAGGCCAGCACCTCGTCGTCCTCATGGACGATGTCGGCGGGAATCTCGCGGTTAATGATCTTGCAGAACAGGCAGTCCATGGATCACTCCAATTCGAATCGGCTGTAATGATGCCACCAAGGCAAGAGGTTACTCCCGCACGACGCCGATGTCAGTCCCTATGCTCTGTCCTCGGTGCCCGATTGGGCCCCGCCCGCCTCACTAGACATTGGTCTAAGGCCTGTTGACCTGCCATCAGGAGCCATCTAGCCTGCGGAAATGTTGACGTTAACATTTTAATGATGTCAGCACCCACTCGCTTCACAGAGGCCTGAAGAAAAAGCTTCGAGTCGAAGTGATCACCAATGGCAATTGAAAGGAGAGAACATGATGACAAATGAATTAACTGGCAAGGTTGCAGCCGTCACCGGAGCGGCGTCGGGCATCGGGCTGGCCAGTGTCAAGGCAATGATTTCGTCGGGCGCCCGCGTGGTACTGGTCGACCGCGACGAGGCTGCCCTGACGGCGGTCTGCGCAGAGCTCGGCGATGCGGCGATTCCACTGGTCATCGACCTGCTCGACCCAAAGGACTGTGCGACGCTACTGTCGCGGACCCTGGAGAAGGCAGGCCAGCTCGATATCTTCCACGCCAATGCCGGTAGCTATATCGGTGGTGACCTGATCGATGCCGACCCGGACGCGATCGACCGGATGGTGAGCCTGAACGTCAGTGTCGTGATGAAGAACGTCCATAATGTCCTGCCACACATGATGGAGCGTGGCACGGGCGACATCATGGTGACGAGCTCGGTGGCAGGGCATTTTCCCGTCCCCTGGGAGCCAATCTACGCCTCCTCCAAGTGGGCCATGACCAGCTTTGTCCAGACCGTGCGCCGCCAGGTCCTTAAACACGGCATACGGGTCGCCTCGGTCTCGCCCGGCCCCGTCAACAGCGCCCTGCTTGCCGACTGGCCCGAGGAAAATCTGCGCAAGGCGAAGGAGTCCGGCAGCATCATCGAGCCGACCGAGGTAGCCGATGCCATCATGTACATGCTGACTCGCCCTCGCAATGTGACCATTCGCGATATGGTGGTCCTGCCGAGCAATTTCGATATGTAGAGAGAACATCCGACATCGTATCGGCAAGAATGCCCCTTGGACTCGGCCCACCTTCCGGAACATCAAGTTTCGAAGATTCTGGACTTACAAAACTAATGCATCCACCAGACGAAGACTGGCAAGGATAAATGGAAGGATTAGACATTGGTCGGAGCCCTGTTGATTTGTCAGCCGGGGCCTTCTAGTCTTCAAAATGTTGACGTTAACATTCAAAACAATGTCAACACATCACAACGTGACAAGAACAAGCCTGGAGCCAACCATGAATTTCCGCGAAATCTCAGTTCCCTTCCGCAATACCGCTCTTGCAGTGGCCAGCTCGACCGCTCTGGCCGCGGGCACCGTGGGGGCAGATGACCACAACCTGAAAATCGGCATGTCCTTCCAGGAGCTCAACAACGAATATTTCGTGACCATGCAGGAGGCGCTCGAGACCGCCGCCGCCAGCCTGGGAGCCGAGGTGATCACCACCGATGCCCGCCATGACGTCGCCAAGCAAGTCAACGATGTCGAAGACATGATCCAGCGGGGCATCGACATCCTGCTGCTCAACCCCGCCGACTCCGTAGGTGTCGAGACGGCGGTGCTGGCCGCCAAGGAAGCCGGCGTCACCACCGTCGCGATCGATGCCCAGGCCAATGGCCCGGTGGACGGCTTCGTGGGCTCCAAGAACTACGACGCCGGCTACAAGGCCTGTGACTACCTGGCCCAGCAGCTCGACGGTGAAGGCCAGGTGGCCCTGCTGGACGGCATTCCGGTCGTCCCCATCCTGCAGCGCATCGACGGCTGCACCGCCGCGCTCGACGAATACGACGGTATCGAGATCGTCGACAAGCAGAACGGCCGCCAGGAGCGCACCCATGCCATGACGGTCACCGAGAACATCATCCAGGCCCACCCGGATCTCGACGGCCTGTTCAGCGTCAACGACATCGGTTCCCTGGGGGCCCTGATCGCCATTGATGGGAGTGGCCAGGACATCAAGCTGGTCAGTGTCGACGGTCATCCTGAAGCCATCGAGGCCATCCAACGCCCGGACTCGGCCTTCATCGCCACCTCGGCGCAATACCCCCGCGACATGGTGCGCCTGGGCCTTGGCCTGGGTCTGGCCAAGCACTGGGGCGCCAGCACGGCTCCCGCGGAGATCCCCATCGATGTGGAGCTGATCGACCGCGACAAGGCTGCCGACTTCAGCTGGTAACCCCTATCCCTGACGCTGACAACGTGTGCCGCCTCGGGCGGCACACGAGGGTATCCCCATGACTCCTTTACTTTCCCTGAGGCACATCTCGAAGTCGTTCCCCGGGGTGAAGGCCCTGCAGGATGTGTCACTCGATGTCCACGCCGGCGAGGTGCATGCCCTGCTCGGCGAGAACGGGGCCGGCAAGTCGACCCTGATGAAGATCCTCTGCGGCATCTACCGCCAGGACGAGGGGGACATCATCATCGATGGCAAGACATGCGACTTTCACGGCTACCAGGACGCCCTCAATGCCGGGGTCGGCATCATCTTCCAGGAATTCAGCCTGATTCCCCACCTGGATGCCGTGGATAACATCTTCCTGGGCCGCGAACGGCGCAACCGGCTCGGGCTCCGCGACCGGCCCGGCATGATCCGCGAAGCCCGGCACCTGTTCGACCGCCTCAAGGTCTCGATTCCCCTGGACTGTCCCATCGCCGAACTGAGCGTCGCCGACCAGCAGTTCATCGAGATCGCCAAGGCCCTGTCGCTGGATGCCCGCATCCTGGTCCTCGATGAGCCGACCGCGACCCTGACGCCCAGCGAAGCCGATCACCTGTTCACCATCATGCGCGAACTGCGCAAGCAGCAAGTCGGCATGGTGTTCATCTCTCACCATATGGAGGAGATCTTCACCATCTGCGATCGCGTGACCGTGATGCGCGATGGCGAGAAGGTCGACGACTGCGACATCGCCTCGACCACCCCCGACGACCTGATCGAGAAGATGGTCGGCCGACGCGTCGAGAATATCTTCCCCGAACACCGTTGCGATGCCGACTACAACGATGTGGTGCTGGACATCGAGGCCCTGCGCCTCGACGCCGATGGCCCCGAGCACTCGCTGAAGCTCCACCGTGGCGAGATCCTCGGCTTCGCCGGCCTGGTGGGATCCGGTCGCACGGAACTGGCCATGGGGCTGATCGGCGCGACGCGCCCCGTTCATGCCAGGATCAGCATGGAGGGAAAGCCGGTCAGGCTCCGTCACCCCGCCAGTGCCCTCAAGCAAGGGATCGGCCTGCTGCCGGAGAGCCGCAAGACCCAGGGGCTGATCCTGCCGTTCTCGTGTCGCGACAACATCTCCTTGAACAACCTGACGCAATTCCAGGGAGCCTTGCCGCTGATCCGGCGCGATCAGGAGTCGCGCACCGCCGCCCAGCTGATGGCATCGGTACGCGTCAAGGCGCCCAGCCCCGAGACGCCGGTGGGCGACCTCAGCGGCGGCAACCAGCAGAAGGTGGTCATCGCCCGTTGGCTGGGCCACCAGTGCAAGGTGCTGATCTTCGATGAACCCACCCGCGGCATCGACGTCGGCGCCAAGTCGGAGATCTACGCCCTGATGAAGGAGCTCACTGCCCGGGGGGTGTCGATCATCATGATCTCCTCGGAGCTGCCCGAAGTGCTCGGCCTGTGCGACCGCGCCGCAGTCTTCTACCACGGCCGCATCGCCGCCGAACTGCAGGGCGACGATCTCAACTCACGATCCATCATGCATCATGCCACGGGGGGACTCAGCTCATGAGCCAGCTCGCCTCAACGCCCGGCACCGCCCGTCAGTCCCTCAAAGCGCGACTGGCCCGCTGGCGCCGTACCCCGATCTTCTACCCGCTGATCGGTTTCATCGTCGTCTTCATCGCCATGGCGGTGATCAATGACAACTTCCTGTCCGGCAGCAACCTGTCCAACCTGGCGCGCCAGGCGTCGATCATCGCGATCATCGCGGTGGGCATGAGCCTGGCCATCCTCACCGGCGGTATCGATCTCTCGGTGGGCCCGGTGATGGCCCTGTCGGGAACGATCATGGCCGGCCTGATGGTCGCCGGTGTCCCACCCTCACTGGCCATCATCATCGGACTGCTGGTGGGCGCCGCCTTCGGCGCCTTCAATGGCGTCTTCATCGCCTTCGCCGGCATGCCACCGATCATCGTCACCCTGGCAACCATGGGCATCGCCCGCGGGCTCGGCCTGATCTATACCGGTGGCTATCCCATCTCCGGCCTGCCCCCGGAATTCGCCTTCTTCGGACGCGGCAGCCTGGCCGGCATCGAGATGCCCATCCTGATCATGATCGCCGTCTACGCATTGGGCTATGTGCTGCTCAGCCATACCGCCACCGGTCGCTACCTGTATGCCATCGGCGGCAACGAAGAGGCCACACGACTGTCCGGCATCCGGGTCTCACGCTACAAGCTGCTGGTCTACACCCTGAGCGGGACGACCGCGGCCATTGCCGGGCTGATCCTGACATCGCGCCTGATGAGCGGCCAGCCCAACGCCGGGGTCGGCTTCGAGCTCGACGCCATCGCCGCCGTGGTCCTGGGGGGGGCCGCCATCACCGGTGGGCGCGGCATGATCCTCGGCACCCTGGTCGGGGCCCTGCTGCTCGGCGTGCTCAACAACGGCCTCAACCTGATGGGCGTCTCGCCCTACCTCCAGAACGTCATCAAGGGCCTGATCATCCTGCTGGCCATCTATATCAGCCGCAAGCGCACGCCCTGAGCCCCTGGAGCCATCGACATCAGCCCAGATGTTCCGAGAAGGCGACGAGCCCCGGGGCAAGGCCCCGGTGGCCGCCGGCGTCCCGGCCGGAGTGCCCCAGGGACTCAAGGTGACCCGCAGCCGCGAGTGAGGAGAACTACATGGAGACCGTCATCGGTATCGATATCGGCACCCAGAGCACCAAGGCAGTGGTGATCGATCACCATGGCCGGATCCTGGCCGAGCATAGCCAAGGTTACCGCGTCGACACCCCTCGCCCACTCTGGGCCGAGCAGTGGCCGGACGTGTGGTGGGAGGCCGTGCTCCGCTGCCTCCAGACCTGCCTGAAAGCCCCCGGGATCGATCCCCGGGGCGTCAAGGGGCTGTGTGTGAGCAGCCTCTACGGGGGATCGGGGATCCCGGTCGACGCCGAGATCCGCCCCCTGCACCCCTGCCTGATCTGGATGGACCGCCGGGCCGAGGCCCAGGTCCAGTGGGTGAAGGAGCATGTCGACATGGCCCGCCTGGAGGCCGTCACCGGCAATGGCGTGGACAGCTACTACGGCTTCACCAAGATGATGTGGCTCAAGGCCGAGCGTCCCGATGTCTGGGAACGGACCCGCTACCTGCTGCCGCCCAACAGCTATATCAACTATCGCCTGAGCGGCGAGATCGCCATCGACCACAGTTCGGCCGGCAACATCGGCGGCATCTACGACCTGGCGGCACGCACCTGGTCGACGGAGATGCTCGACGCCCTGGACCTCGATCGGGACAAGCTCCCGACCCGACTGGTGGAGTCGGGCGCGACCGTCGGCGGCCTGCTGCCGGCGCTGGCCGATTCGCTGGGCCTGTGCGCCAATATCCCCGTGGTCGCCGGTGGCGTCGATGCGGCCATGGCCACGCTGGCGGCGGGGGCGACCCGCCCCGGCAATCACGTCGCCATGATCGGCACCAGCATGTGCTGGGGGGTGATCAACCAAAGCGTCGAGCCCGGTCAGGGGCTGATCAGCATGCCGCATGTGTTGAACAGCGGCCGCGACCTCTATACCTTCGGCGGCGCCCTGACCGCCGGCGCCTCGGTCAGTTGGTTCGTCGACACCCTCTGCGGTGAGGACCGGATCGCCGCCGGGGAGCATGGCAGCGCCTACGACCAGCTCGAGCCGCCCGCCCGAGAGCTCCCCCCGGGCGCCGATGGTCTGCTCTTCCTGCCCTACCTGATGGGGGAACGCAGCCCGGTATGGGATGCCCAGGCCAGTGCGGGCTTCATCGGTCTCAGTCTCTATCACCGCCGCCATCACCTGTATCGCGCCGTGCTGGAAGGCGTGACCTTCGCCCTGCGGCACAACATGGAGGCGGGCAAACGTCAGGGGGTGCCCCTCGACTCCCACCTGATCGTGGTTGGCGGGGCCACCCGGTCGGACCTGTGGATGCAGATCATCGCCGACGTGACCCGCATGCCGGTCTACACCTACCGCGAGAACGTGGAGGCGGCCCTGGGAGCCGCCCTGCTGGCCGGGCAGGCCACCGGCCTGATCGACCTCGACCAACCGCTGCGGCATGGCACCCTGATCGAGCGTGCCGAACCTTCCGAAGCGGCAGCGCGTCGCTACGACGACCTCTTCGCCCTGTATTGCCGGCTCTATCCGACGCTCAAGCCAATCATGCACCGGCTCAACATCAACAACACCCGAGCGAGTGAAACCACATCATGAATTTCGAACTCGAGAATCAACGCATCCTCGTCACGGGTGCGACCAGCGGCATCGGTCTCGACATCGCCCGGTCCCTTGCCGAGCTCGGTGCCGAACTGGTGCTGTTCGGTCGCAACCGGGACAAGCTCAGCGAACTCGAGCAAGAGCTGGGGGCACGCACCCTGACCGTCGACATCACCGATGAGGCCGCGGTCACCGAGGCCTTCATCGAGATGCCCGTCCTCGATGGCCTGGTCAACTGTGCCGGCATCTCGATCCTCGACGACGTCCTGGACGTCAAGGCACAGGACCTCGAGCGGATCATGGCCACCAACGTCACCGCCAGTGCCGTGGTGGCACGGGAAGCGGCACGCCACATGATCGCGCACGGCCGCCAGGGCAGCATGGTCAACGTCTCCAGCCAGGCGGCCATGGCCGCCCTGCCAGGCCATCTCGGCTACTGCGCGTCCAAGGCGGCCATGGATGCCATGACCCGTGTACTGTGCCTCGAGCTGGGGCCCAAGGGCATACGCGTCAACAGCGTCAATCCGACGGTGACCCTGACCCCCATGGCCGAACGCGCCTGGGCGGATCCCGCCAAGCGCGACCCCATGCTGGCCGCCATTCCCCTGGGACGCTTCGCCACCCCCCGGGAAGTCGCCCTGCCGGTGGCCTTCCTGCTGAGCCCGGCCGCGTCGATGATCAGCGGCGCCTGCCTGCCGATCGACGGTGGTTTCACATCCCACTAATCCCCCACTCTACAAGGAGCCTGACATGTATATCGGTGTGGACTGTGGCACCCAGAGTACCAAGGTGCTGGTGGTCGATATCGCCAGGCCCTGGCCGATCACTACGCCTGACCAGACCGATCACTCACCTGAGGGAGCCACTCCATGACCCATCAACTCGACGCGCTCAGACAACACTCCCTGGTGGTCGCCGATACCGGTGACCTGGAGGCCATCCAGCGCTACCAGCCCCATGACGCCACCACCAATCCCTCGCTCCTGCTCAAGGCCTTCGAGCTGCCGGGCTACCGGGCGTTGATCGACCAGGAACTCGCCGCGGTCAAGGCCGAGACCAGCGACCGGCAGGAAGAGCATGCCGTGGACCGCCTCGCCGTGGCCATGGGCAGCGAAATCGCCAAGGTGGTGCCCGGCCGGGTGTCCACCGAGGTGGCCGCCAAGCTGTCCTTCGACACCCAGGCCAGCATCCGCAAGGCCCACGAGCTGGTCGCGCTCTACGACAAGCGCGGCGTGTCCAGGGACCGGGTACTGATCAAGCTGGCCTCGACCTGGGAGGGAATCCGCGCCGCCGAGGTGCTGGAGAGGGAAGGCATCAACTGCAACCTGACCCTGTTGTTCAGCGACGCCCAGGCCCAGGCCTGCTTCGATGCCGGCGTCTTCCTGGTCTCGCCCTTCGTCGGCCGAGTCACCGACTGGTACAAGCAGGCGACCGGGCAGGACTTCACCCCCGACACCGACCCCGGCGTGCAGTTCGTGCGCGGCGTGTGCCAACGCGTCAGCCAGGGTGGCTACGACACCGTGGTGATGGGCGCCAGCTTCCGCACCACCGGCCAGGTGCTGGCACTGGCCGGCTGCCCGCGGCTGACCATCTCGCCCGCGCTGCTCGAGGAGCTGGCCACCACGCCGGGCGAGATAAAACCCAGGGTGCTCATGACGCGCAGCGGCGGCCCCCGGCCGACCCTGCTCACCGAGCCCGCCTTCCGCTGGGGCCATAACCAGGACGCCATGGCCAACGACAAGCTGGCCGAAGGCATCCGCCGCTTCGCCGAGGATCAGGACAAGCTCGAAGCACTGATTGCCGAGCGCCTGGCCTCGCGCTGATCCCGACCATGCCCCGCGAACCGCGACACCCCGGAGGATTCCCCATGCCAAGGGCGTGTGTGGCCAGCCGCAAGGCCTCGCTTGGCTGCCTCAACGCTCTCGGCCCGTAGCTGCTCGGCGGCAGCGGGCCGCAATGTAATGGGCCGACCGCTCTCTGATGTGGAAGCTACCGGATCAGGGAAGAGGCAATCACGACCTCGCGGGCTGACGCCGCGGGGTCATTGATCTTCTCGAAGAGCAATTGAATCGCTTCGTGCCCCGCCTGATAGGTGTCATGAACGGCGCACCATACCGACACATCGAAAATATCGGCATACGGAAGGCGATCGATACCCACCACGAGCACATCGTCCCGGGACACATGGGCATCGTGCAGGGCGCGCATCGCTCCCAGGGTGATCAGCTGGTTGAAGCCGAACACGGCCTCGGGGAGCATGCCGTGACGCAGGTAATCGGCCATGTCACGATAGGCTGGCTGCAGGGTGTAGTCCCCCGGACGCTGTTCCAGCGCCAAGGGGACGCCCGCAGCGGCATAGGCCTCCTTGAGGCCGGCCAGGCGCTGTTGCGTTATCCGCGAGCCACGCGGGCCGGTCAATGCCAGCACCTGCTGGATGTCTTGCTTCACCAGCTGCTCGCCGAGCAATCGTCCAGCACGGTGGTTGTCCAGGACCACGCGACTGAAATCAGCCACGTCCAGCGTACGGTCCAGCATCACCACAGGCAGCCTGGCCCGGCGCAGTCGATCGAGATAGGCGGGACGATACTCGGCATCGTCGGAGACCGGCGACAGGATGATACCGGCCACCTGGTAACTGAGAAGGGTCTCGATCGCCACTTCCTCGAGTTCCGGCGCACCATCGGTATCGATGAGCATGATGGTGTAGTTCTGCTTCTTTGCATCACGCGAAATCGCCTTGATCACCTCGCTATAGAAGGGGTTGTCGACACTGGCCGTGACCAGGCCGATCAAGCGATTCTCGCGACTCCTGAGGTGACTGGCAAAGGCATTGGGGACATACCCCAACTCCCGAGCCGCAGCGAGAATCCTTTCTCGTGTCGCCGGCTTGACCTTGTCGGGCTTGTTCAAGGCACGCGATACCGTCATGTTGGTCAAGCCCACATGCCTGGCGATATCGGCAATGGTCACCTTGTCACGTCTCGCCATGTCTCTCCCGAGATGCCAAGCCAGTTCAGCGGAAGCGCCGCTGGGCCAGCAGGTGGCGCACCAGCGGCGCCAGGATCAGCTCCATGGCCAGCGACAGCCGCGATCCCGGCACCACCAGGGTATGCGGACGGCTCATGAAGGCATCCTGAACCATCGCCAGCAGGTAGGGGAAATCGACCGTGGAGGGGTCGCGGAAGCGGATCACCACGAAGGACTCGGCATCGGAGGGGATGTCCTGCACCTCGAAGGGGTTGGAGGTATCCACCGTGGGCACCCGCTGGAAATTGATATGGGTGCGCGAGAACTGCGGCTGGATGTAGCGCACATAGTCGTCCATGCGCCCCAGGATAGTATCGATCACCGCCTCCTGGGAGTAGCCACGCAGCTTGATGTCACGGTCGATCTTCTGGATCCACTCCAGGTTCATGGTCGGCGCCACGCCCACCAGCAGGTCGACGTGACGGGCGATGTCGTGCTCGGCGGTGACCAGGCCGCCGTGCAGCCCCTCGTAGAACAGCAGGTCGGTGCCGCAGGGCAGCGACTGCCACTCGGTGAAGGTCCCCACCCGATAGCCGGCCTCGATCATCTGCTTGTCTTCGGCGTGGATATAGTGGCGGAAGGTGCCGCTGCCGAACTCGCCATACTCCTGAAACAGCGCCTCGAGACGATCGAGCAGGTTGGCTTCCACGGCGAAGTGGGAGAGCTCGCCCTTGCGCTCGGGCTCGTCACGGAAGATGCGCGCCAGCTCCTCCCGGTTGTAGCGATGGAAGGCGTCGCCGTCGACGAAGGCGGCGTGCACGTCCTCCCGGGCGAACATGCGCTCGAAGGTGCGCTTGACCGTGGTGGTCCCGGCCCCGGAGGAGCCGGTCACGGCGATGATCGGATACTCGCGGGACATCGGCTCGCTCCCTCGTCTTGTTCTTCGGTTCGGGACCGGGCAATCAGCCGGCCTGGCGCTCGCGTGCGATGGCGCGAAAGGCGATATCGCGACGGCAGAAGGCACCCTCCCAGGTGATCGCCTCCACGCCCCGGTAGGCCAGGTCACGCGCCGCCGAGACCCCCTCGCCGAGGGCCGTGACACAGAGCACCCGGCCACCGGCGGTGACGACCTCGCCCTGGGCGTTCTGCCGGGTCCCGGCATGGAAGACCTTGCAGCCGGTAGCCTCGGCGGCCTCGAGCCCGGCGATCACGTCATCCTTGCGATAGCTGCCGGGATAGCCGCCGGCGGCCAGCACCACGCCCACCGCGGCACGCGAATCCCAGTCACAGGCGAGCCCTTCGAGTTCGCCTCGGGCACCGGCCAGGCAGAGTGCCGCCAGGTCGGACTGCAACCGCAGCATGATCGGCTGGGTCTCCGGGTCGCCGAAGCGGCAGTTGTACTCGATCACCCGGGGATTGCCCTGGGGGTCGATCATCAGGCCGGCATAGAGGAAACCGGTGTAGGGGTGGCCCTCCTCGGCCATCCCGCGCACCGTGGGCAGGATGACCCGCTCCATGATCCGCGCATGCACCTCGTCGGTAACCACCGGCGCCGGCGAGTAAGCCCCCATGCCGCCGGTGTTGGGGCCGGTATCGTCTTCACCGACCCGCTTGTGATCCTGGCTGGTGGCCATGGGCAGCACCGTCTCGCCATCGACCATGACGATGAAGCTGGCCTCCTCGCCCGCAAGGAACTCCTCGATCACCACCCGGGCGCCGGCATCACCGAAGGCGTTGGCCTCGAGCATGTCGCGGATCGCCGCCTCGGCCTCCTGCGAGGTCATGGCCACGATCACGCCCTTGCCGGCGGCAAGGCCGTCGGCCTTGATGACGATGGGCGCCCCCTTCTCGGCCAGATACTCGAGGGCCGGCTCCACTTCGGTGAAGGTCCGGTAGTCGGCAGTGGGAATGGCGTGCCGCGCCAGGAAATCCTTGGTGAAGGACTTGGAGCCCTCGAGCTGGGCGGCGGCCCGGGTCGGGCCGAAGATCGTCAGCCCCGCTTCGCGGAACCGGTCGACGACGCCCTCGACCAGCGGTGCCTCGGGGCCGACGATGGTCAGCGCGATGTCCTGCTCCCGGGCGAAGGTCACCAGGCCCGCCAGGTCGGCGACACCGATGTCGACGTTCTCCAGGCCCGGCTCGCGGGCGGTGCCGGCGTTACCGGGCGCAACGAAGACAGCTTCCACCCGGGGCGACTGGGCGACCTTCCAGGCCAGGGCATGTTCGCGGCCACCGCCGCCGATGATCAGAACCTTCATCCGTTCAACCTTTGGCATCTCGAAACGTCGCGGCATTATGTCAGAAAGTCGCCGGCGCCGCCCTCCCGAGCCACCCGGCGTCACTTCGGCTCGTCGTCGTCCTTGTCGTCGTCCTTGTCGCCGGCCTGGCTGATGGTCTGCTGCCAGAACCGCATGTTCTCCTCGGCCAGCTCGCGCATCAGTTCCATGGGCGAGTGGCGCATGGCCTGCTGCCACTGGTCCTGCACGTGCTTCTGCTGCTCGAGCATCAACCGCGTGCCCTGCTCCAGGTAGCGGGCCAGCGGCAGCGGCTGGGACATGGCGTAGACACGGATCAGCTGCTCGAGCAGGTCGTTGGAGAAGACTTCCGACTCGCCATCGGCCTGCTCCTGCTCGATGATGATCGACAGCAGGATGGTCCGGGTCAGGTCCTCGCCGGACTTGGCGTCCTCGACCCGGAAGGGGACCTCGTCGAGGATCAGGCCCCGCAGATCCTCGAGGGTCACGTAGCGACTCTGTTCGGTATCATAGAGTCTGCGGTTGGCATACTTGCGTATCACGCGCACGGCGCTGCTCCTTGTCGTGAGGTGGGGTCTTGCCCCCATACTGGTATTGTGCACCGCGACACCGCCCATGCAAGGGAAACGAGGCCCCATGAACCTGATCCTGCTCTCGCCCGCCGACCTCGAGGGCGAATGCCTCGCCCGGGTCCGCGACCCGCGCCGCCTGGCCCATCTGCACGCGGTGCACCGCGCCCGTCCCGGCGACCGCCTCACCCTGGGTGTCGCGGGTGGCGGCATCGGTCGCGGCGAACTCCTGGCCCTCGACGGGCACGAGGCACGCTTCGCCATCGATGCCCTCGACCAGCGCCCGCCACCGGCGCTACCGGTGCACCTGGTGCTGGCGCTGCCGCGCCCACGGATGCTGGCGCGCAGCCTCGAGCACGTCACGGCAATGGGCGTGAAGCATATCACCCTGCTGCACAGCCGCCGCGTTGAAAAGAGCTACTGGCAATCGCCGGAGCTGGCTGCGGAGAAGATCCAGGCCCACCTGGTGCTGGGCCTGGAGCAGGCGCGAGACACGATGATGCCGGAGGTGACACTGGCAAAGGGCTTCCGTCCCTTCGTCGAGGACAGGCTGCCGGGGCTGCTGAAGGAGCACCGCGGCCTGCTGGCCCACCCCGGCATGCCCCGGGCCTGTCCGCGCGGCCTCACCGGGCCCACTCTGCTGCTGGTGGGGCCGGAAGGGGGCTTCATCCCCTGGGAAGTGGAACGACTGCTCGCCGCCGGCTGCGAGGGCATCCACCTGGGCCCGCGCATCCTGCGCGTGGAGACCGCGGTGACTGCCCTGCTCGCCCGGCTGTTCTGAGCAGGGGGTCAGTCCTGGTCCGGCTCATGGGCGACCAGCCGCGAGTCCTCGTCACACTGCGGGTCGCTCAGGAAGGTCTCGCGGACGTCCAGAAACCCCAGGTGGCCGATGGTGCGCCGGCCCAGCAGCAGCGGATAGTGCATCTCCTCGCGATCGCGCAGGCTGAACTGCTCCTCGTAGACGGTGTCGCCCATGCACACCTTCATCAGCACCACCGGACGCCGGTCGGTGCCGCCGGCGCCGCGCAGGCGGATGCTGCGATAGACCGGCAGCTCCATCTCATGGGTGAACAGCTCACCGGTCACCTCGTCCTCCAGCTCCAGCCGGAAGCGCACCCACTCCTCGTCCTCACGCTCGAAGCGCTCGACCTCGCGGGCATCCAGCGAAGAGGTCAGGGCGCCGCTGTCGAGCTTGGCCTTCACCTCCACTCCCCAGGGCTCCAGGGTGGCCTTCTCCACCCAGCCGAATACCTTCTCGTCGGCGGGGTTCTCGTCGGCAGGGGCCTGGGACATCCCGATGGCCAGCAGCAGACCGGCCCACAGGCCGAACATTGTCCGCGACCGGCGAATCGCAGGCGGGGATGACAGGGCGGCTCTCATTGGCGAACTCCTCTTCATGCTGGCCAGGCGATGGACCGAAAATGGGCAAAAAAACATGCAGATGGACCACACCGGGCGCCGGGGGTTCCCTACTTGACGCGCCGGCGCGACTCGCAAATGCTGTGAACACGGCTTGCCGGACGCGCCACCGAGGCACCGGCCGGCCCCCATGGAGCCATCAACAGGAGGAGAGCCCATGATCACTGGACGCATCACAAGGACGATACTGCCCGGCGCCCTGGGCCTGATCGCCACTGGCCTGGTCATCAGTGCCCAGGCCCAGTCGGACCCCCAGGGGCTCTACTCGGCCCGCATGATTCTCGACGCCGATGTGCACCTGGCATCCGACCCCGACACCCCGGTCGGCGAGGTCGATGATATCCTGCTCGGTGACGACATGGCAGTCCATGCCCTGGTCGTGGAGAGCGGGGACACCCTGGGGCTCGGCGGCCAGGAAATCGTGATCACCAACGCCCTCTACCGGCTGGATACCCGGGTCGACGAGGACGGCGCCATCACTCACCGGGTGGTGGTCGAGGCCAGCGAGGAGGAATTCGCGGCCCTGCCCCATTACGACCACGACTGGCAGCAGCAGGCCCGGGAGCGTTCGCGTGCGGCCTGGGAACGCACCCAGGAGGGTGCCGAGAGTGCCTGGCAGCGTACCCGCGAGGGGGCGGAACGCGTCGGCGACCGCGCCGGGCGCGCCTGGGAGCGCACCCGGGAAGGCGCGGAGCGCGCCGGGGACGCGATCAGCGAGGCCCTCGACGACATGACCAACTGAGCCCCTCGCCAGCGCTGTCCGCTCCACCCGGCCGCGGGGTTTCCCTTCAACGCGTCAGCCGCTCCAGCAGGCGAACGGTGGCGAAGCCGTCCGGCGTGGCATCGATCGACTGCTGGAAGGCCCTCAGGCCGCGGCGCGTGTTGGGCCCCATGACACCGTCCGGGGTGCCCACCTCGAAGCCGCGGGCATTCAGCGCCTCCTGCATCTCGCGCACCTGGCTGCGCATCAGCGGCTGCTCGCCCCGGGGCCAGCCCTGCACCACGCCGTCGCGCCCGGCGATCTCGTCGGCCAGGGTGCCCACCGCCAGCGCATAGCTGGTGGCGTTGTTGTAGCGCAGGATGGCCCGATAGTTGGAGCCCACCAGAAAGGCGGGCCCGCGAGCCCCGGCCGGGGCGATCACCGAGGCCGCCGCGAACCCGGGCAGCGGCTCACCGCTCACCGTGCGCACCCCCTGGTCAGCCCACTCGCGGCTCGAGCGACGGGTGGCGAGTTCGGCCTGGGCATGATCAAACCCCTCCGGCAGGCGCACCTCCACCCCCCAGGGCTGGCCCGGCTGCCAGCCGGCCCGTGCCAGGTAGTTGGCGGTGGAGGCCATCACGTCCGGGATGCTGCCCCAGATATCGCGACGTCCATCGCCGTCCCCGTCGACCGCATAGCTCTCGAAGCTCGAGGGAATGAACTGGGTATGGCCCATGGCCCCGGCCCAGGAGCCGACCATGCGCTCGGGGGTGATGTCGCCCTGGTCGAGGATGCGCAGGGCCGCCAGCAGCTCGCCGCGGGCGAAGTCGCGACGGCGGCCATCGAAGGCCAGCGTGGCCAGGGCATCGAGGGTCGAGAAGTCACCGAAATTGCCGCCGTAGTTGCTCTCGATGCCCCAGATCGCCACGATCACCTCGGCCGGGACACCGTAGTGCCGCTCCATGCGGCGGGCCGTGCCAAGGTGCGCCGAGAGCCGATCCCGCCCCGTGGTCACCCGTTGGGCGGAGACGGCGCTGTCGAGATACTGCCAGATCGGCCGCACGAACTCGGGCTGGGAGCGGTCGAGCTCGAGGACCCGCGGACGATAGCGTACGCCATCCAGCGCACGGGCCAGGGTCGACTCGCTGATGCCCTCGGCACGGGCCTCACGCCGGAAGCCGGTCAGCCAGCCGTGAAAATCCGCCGGCGGCGCAACGTCGGCCACGTCCTCGGGGGTAGCCGGCGACGGCGCGGCCGCCGCCTCGGCACCTTCGGCGTTACGGCCCGCGGCACTGGCCTCGGTGGTCGGGCTGCTCTGGCAGCCGGCGAGCAGCGCCAGCAGCACGGTAGTGGAAAGCATCCTGCGCATCGTCACTCCTGCACTCCTTCCTTGACCATCATCCGGCGTCGATCATCGCGCAGAAACCGCGTCCAGACCAGAGGTGTCGCGCCCCCTCATGGGGTCCCGGGGATGGCCTTCGTGACCTGCTCGCCGTGAGGGCTCAGGGCCGGTCGTTCTCCCTGGGCTGATGCCTGGCATTGGCTTCGGTCTCGAGCCCGCTTTTCAGCTCGTGGGTCAGCGGGTCGTAATTGGGTCGCAGCTCGTCCTTCACCGTGCCGCTCCACAGCTTCGCGCCGACGAAGTAGCCGGCCCGCCCGATCACGTGGGCCGCCACCGGCGCGGTCATCATGATGAAGAGGATGACCCCCAGGGCCCTGGCGACCACCGCCACCTGGGAGAAGTGCAGTGCCACCGCCAGCATGATCAGGGTGGCCCCCAGGGTCGCCGCCTTGGTGGTGGCGTGCATGCGCGTCAGCAGGTCGGGCAGGCGCACCACCCCGAGCGCGGCCAGGAACATGAAGATGGCCCCTACCAGGATCAGCGCTTCCTTGACGAGCTCAATCATCCCGCGGCCCTCCCCGCTCCAGGAAGCGCGCGAAGCCAATGGTGGCCATGAAGGCCATCAGTGCCATGACGATGGCCACATCGAGCAGGCTCGGCACGTCGGTGGCGATGGCCACCACCCCGATGATGCCCACGATCATCGAGGAGAAGAGTTCCAGGGCCACCACCCGGTCCGGCAGGCTGGGGCCGCGGAACAGGCGCACGAAGGCCAGGCAGAGCGCCAGCGCCATCACCACCAGGCTCAACAGGATCACGATCGACATGAGGGGTCCCCTCTCAATGGAACAGTTCCAGTGCACGACGCTCGAGCTCCGCCAGGCCGCGCCGCAGCGCCGCCTCGTCATCGAGGAACATGGCATGGATGTAGAGCACGCGGCGGTCGTCGGAGACGTCCAGGCTCAGGGTGCCCGGCGTCAGCGAGATCAGGTTGGCGACGAAGGCGATCTCGAACTCGGTACTCGCCTTCAGCGGCATGGCGATCACCCCCGGCTTCATGTACCAGGGCGGCGTGACGATGTCGAAGGCCACCTTGAGGTTGGCCAGCAGCAGTTCCTTGAAGAAGAAGCCGACGAAACGGATCAGCCTTGGCAGGCGCTGTGCATAGCCGGCCAGCGCCGGCACCTGGGGCTGGATCAGTGCCAGCACCAGGTAGCCGAACAGCAGACCGGCCAGCAGGTTGCGGCCGCTGAAGTCGCCGGTGAGCACGATCCAGGCCAACCCCAGCAGCAGGTTCCAGGCGGCCCCGATCATGGCGCTCCCCCCCCGCCCATGCCCCGCTCTCCACCCGATCCAAGTACCGCCTCGATATAGCGCTCCGGATCGAGCAGCTCGGCGGCCGAGGCTTCGGCCAGGGCATGAATGGGCCCGGCGTTGAGGCCGATGAACAGGGTGCACAGGGCCAGGCCGATCGCCGGGGCCGTCATCAGCCAGAGCTCTCGCTGGTTGACCTCCGGATAGGGGTCGACATCCCCCTCCGGCGGCGTGGCCTTCCAGAACACCTCGGCCCAGATCTTGATCATCGAATAGAGGGTGAGCAGCCCCACCAGCAGGGCGATGAAGGTGACCCCGTAGGCCTCGGCCTCGATGCCGGCACGGATCACGATGAACTTGGCGAAGAACCCGGAGAGCGGCGGCATGCCGGCCAGCGACAGTGCCGGGATCAGGAACAGGACCGCCAGCCAGGGATGCGTGCGGTAGAAGCCGCCGAGCTTCTTGAGCTCGTAGCTGCCCCGCAGCCGGTGGACGATGCCGCTGACCAGGAACAGGTTCGTCTTCACGATGATGTGGTGCATGATGTAGAAGACCCCACCGATGATCGCCAGGGGCGTGAACAGCGCCAGGCCCAGGATCATGTAGCCGATCTGGCTGACGATGTGGAACGACAGGATGCGCCGGAACTCGAACTGGGCCGCCGCACCCAGCACCCCGGAGAGCATGGTCAGTCCCGCGCCCCACAGCAGTATCTCGTGGGTATAGCCGGGGCTGTGATGGAAGATCAGGGTGAACACCCGGTACAGCGCATAGACCCCCACCTTGGTGAGCAGCCCGGCAAACAGTGCCGAGACCGCCACCGGCGGCGTGTGGTAGGAGGCCGGCAACCAGAAGAACAGCGGGAAGGCCGCCGCCTTGATGCCGAAGGCGACCATGAACATCATCGCCAGCACGTCGACCATGCCGTTGCCTTCCAGGCTGGCCAGGCGACGGGCGATGTCGGCCATGTTGAGGGTGCCGACCATGCCGTACAGCAGGCCCACGGCGACCAGGAAGATCACCGACGACAGCAGGTTGAGGGTGACGTACTTGATCGCCCCCTCCATCTGCGCCTTCTCGCTGCCCAGTATCAGCAGCGCGAAGGAGGCCACCAGCATCACCTCGAACCAGACATAGAGGTTGAAGATATCACCGGTGAGGAAGGCCCCGGCGACCCCGGCCAGCAGCAGGTGCATCAGCGGGAAGTAGCCGTAGGCCTCGTGGCCGCGGCCGGTGGTGGCCAGCGAATAGAGCGCCACCGCGAAGCCGATGATGCCGGTCAGCACCACCATGATGGTGCCCAGCAGGTCGGCCACCAGGCTGATGCCGAAGGGTGCGGGCCAGTCGCCCATCTGCATCACCAGGATGCCGTCGCGACTGACCGTGGCCAGCAGCCACAGGCTGGTGGCCAGCAGCCCCCCGGTCCCGGCCACGGCCACGAATCGCTGCATGCCCCGGGAACGCCAGAACACCAGCGACACGGCACCCGCCAGTAGCGGAATCAGGATGGGCAGCGCGATCTGCGGATTCACGTGTCGGTATCCTTCATCCTGTCCAGGTCATCGGCCCGCACGATCTCCCAGGCGCGACGCACCAGCACCACGGCGAACGACAGCACGCCGAAGGCGATCACGATGGCGGTGAGCACCAGGGCCTGGGGCAAGGGATCGGCCACCACCCCCTCCGGTGCCGTCAGCCCCTGGGCAATCAGCGGCGGCGCCCCGCGGACCATGCCCGCGGTGGAGAAGATCAGCAGGTTGGCGGCGTTGGAGAGCAGCATCAGCCCGATCACCAGCTTGACGATGGACCGCCGCAGCATCATGTAGATGGCGGCGGCGAACAGGATGCCGATCGCGACGGCCATCAACGGCTCCATGGGACCTCCCTGGCGTCGTCCTCGTGGTCGGTCTTGACCAGCGCCGTGATCGCCGTCAGCACCGACCCCAGGACCACCAGATAGACGCCGATGTCGAAGATCAGCGGTGTCGATGCCTTGAAATCGATGACCGGGATCGTCCACCACTGGGCGGTGAAGAAGGGGTCGCCGTGCCACCAGGCCGGTAGCGTCGAGACCACGCCGAGCAGGAGCCCCATGCCGACCAGGTCGCGGGGCGACACCTTGAGCATGGCGTGCATGGCGCGTCGGCCGTAGGCGAAGAGATAGAGCGCGAAGCCGCCTGCCGCCACCAGGCCGGCGATGAAGCCCCCCCCCGGCTCGTCGTGGCCACGCAGCAGCAGGAACAGCGAGAACAGCAGTTGCAGCGGCAACAGCAGGCGCGCCGCCACATTGAGGATCAGGGTGCCGGATCTAACCATCGTCTCTCTCCGGTGGGGCCGCGGGACGCCTGGCGTCATACTCCCCGGCATGGAAGCGCAGCATGGCATAGACTCCGATGGCCGCCAGCGCCAGCACGAACATCTCGCCCAGGGTATCCAGGGCCCGGAAGTCCACCAGGATGACATTGACGATGTTGTGGCCATGGCCCAGAGGCTGGCTGTTGGCGACCATGTAGTCGGAAATCCTCGGCAGGCGCTCACCGCCGAGTACGGAGAGCATCAGCAGGGTGACCATGCCGCCGACCAGGGTCGCCACCACCAGGTCGCGCAGGCGTTCCTGCGGCGTGGAGAGGGTGGCGAAACGCGGCAGCCGGAACAGCACCAGCACCAGCAGGATCACCGTCAGGGTCTCTACCAGCAGCTGGGTGATCGCCAGGTCCGGGGCGCTGAAGAGCACGAAGGTGAGGGCGATGGAGAAGCCCATGATGCCCAAGGCCGCCACCGCCGCCAGGCGCGAACGCATCACGCAGGCGGCCACCGCACCGGCGACCATCAGGCCCGCCGCCACCGCCTCGTGGAAATAGAGGTCCAGGGACAGGGCGAAATCCAGTGAATGGCGGAAGAAGAGCGCATGCCCGACCAGGCCCAGCAACACCAGCAGGGTCATCACCAGGTAGTTGCGGATATAGCCGTTCTGCAGCATGCCGGTCTGCCACTCGGCCACCCTGACCAGCCCCCGCATCAGCGCCTCGTAGCCGGCCTCGGGGCCTCGGGCGATGATCGGCTCGAGGCGCGCCAGCCGCCCCCGCAGGCGGTCCCAGTGGCGGAACACCAGGCCACCCAGCAGCAGACTCACCAGCGACAGCGCGAGCGGCAGGTTGACCCCATGCCAGAGGGCCAGGTGCACCGACGCCTCACCGGCGCCGATGGCCGCCATCGTCGCCACCACCAGGCCATCGAGCATGCCTGGCACCAGGCCCGCCAGCAGCGACAGCGTGGCCAGCAACGCCGGGCCGGCCAGCAGACCCCAGGGGGGCTCGTGGGGCACCTTCGGGGGCTGCCTCGATGCGCCGAAGAAGGGCCGCAAGGCGACGATGGCCGCCACCGCCAGGGTCAGGAAGGCCGCCACGAAGGCCAGCAGCAGAATCAGTGGACGATAGGCGTCGACCTCGAGCACCGACTCGAACATCAGCTCCTTGCCGAGGAAGCCCAGCAGCGGCGGCAACCCGGCCAGCGACAGACCGGCAACCAGCGCCACGGCGGCGGTCAGCGGCATGGTATGCCTGAGCCCGCCCATGGCGGTGACGTCCTTGGTACCGGTCTCGTGGTCGAGGATGCCGGCGACCAGGAACAGGGCCCCCTTGTAGAGCGAGTGGGCCAGCAGGAAGACCACGAAGGCCACCAGGGCCCCGTCGGTGCCGATACCCAGCAGCATGGTCAGGGTGCCCAGCGCCATCACCGTGGAGTAGGCCAGCAGCTTCTTGATGTTGGTGTGACGGATCGCCAGGAAGGCACCGGTGGCCATGGTGAGTGCCCCCACCAGTGAAAGCGTGACGACCCAGACCTCGGTGCCGCCCAGGGCCGGGTGCAGCCGGGCCAGCAGGTAGACGCCGGCCTTGACCATGGTCGCCGAGTGCAGGTAGGCCGAGACCGGCGTGGGCGCGGCCATGGCGTTGGGCAACCAGAAATGGAAGGGAAACTGGGCAGACTTGGTGAAGGCACCGACCAGCACGCAGATCAGCAGCGGGGTGTAGAGCGCATGGGCGCGCAACGCCTCGCCGCGGGTGGTGAGCTCGGCCAGCGACCAGCTGTCGCCGGCCACGGCCAGCATGACGAAGCCGGCGATCAGGGCCAGGCCGCCGCCCACGGTGACGATAAGCCCCTGCAGTGCCGCCTTGCGGGCCGACAGGTCGGTATGATTGAAGCCGATCAGCAGATAGGAAGTGATGCTGGTGAGCTCCCAGAACACGAACAGGGTCACCAGATTGTCGGCCAGCACCAGGCCGAGCATCGACATCATGAAGGCGGTGATCACCACCAGGAAGCGCGGCAGGTCGCGATGCCCGCGCAGGTAGTCTCCCGAGTAGACCAGCACCAGGGCACCGATCACCGTGATCAACAGGGCAAACAGCCAGGCCAGACCGTCGATGAGGAAGGTCAGGGTGATCTCCAGCCCCGGTACCCAGGCCCACTCCAGCAGCAGCACCTCGCCGGCGGCGATGGTCGGCCACTGGCCCAGTAGCCAGAGGGCCAGGGCGGCGGGCAGCAGCGCCATCACCAGCGGCGTCCTGGCCCCGAACCAGTGATGCAGGAGTGGCGCCATGCCAGCCACCACGAAGCCTCCCAGCACGGCCAGTTGCATAAGGCGTCCTCCCCGTCGTTCCGGGCGGCCGGAGCCTGTCGCCGTGACCACCGCGGGTTCGAAGCATCAACTCTATAGACACAAAGTGTTGAAAGGCAAGGAGGGCGCGAGAAGCGCGCCTTTGCGGTAAAGTGTGCAGTCGAATGCCATTGGTGGGCCTTTCAGATAACGCCCTTTGCTTAACGGAGCCGCCAGGATGACCGATCGATGACATTGCTATGGATAGCCCTGCTGCCCTTGCTCGGCGTAGTCGTGCCGGCGCTCAGCGCCGGCCGCGGGCGCCGCGACTGCTCCCTGGCCACCGCCGTGTTGCCGGCCATCGCCCTGCTGCTGACCCTGTCGCAGCTGCCGGCCCTCGCCGCCGGCGAAGCGCTGCGCTTCAGCGTCGACTGGGTGCCCGCGCTGGGCCTCGACCTGGCCTTCCGGCTGGACGGCCTGTCGCTGCTGTTCAACCTGCTGATCGTGGGGATCGGCCTGCTGATCCTGCTCTATGCCCACTATTACCTGTCGCCGGAGGAGCCCTTCGGGCGCTTCTACGCCTACCTGATCCTGTTCATGGCCTCCATGGTCGGCATCGTCATGTCCGACAACCTGCTGCTGCTGTGGCTGTTCTGGGAGCTCACCGGCATCTCCTCCTTCCTGCTGATCGGCTTCTGGTCGCGTCGCAGCGATGCGCGCAAGGGGGCGCGCATGGCCCTGACCGTGACCGGTGCCGGCGGGCTGGCGTTACTGGCCGGGTTACTGCTGCTGGGTGACATGGCCGGCAGCTTCGACATGAACGTGGTGCTGGCCAGCGGCGACGCCATCCTGGCCGACCCGCGCTACCCGGTCATGCTGGTGCTGGTACTCCTGGGCGCCTTCACCAAGTCGGCCCAGTTTCCCTTCCAGTTCTGGCTGCCTCACGCCATGGCCGCGCCCACGCCGGTCTCGGCCTACCTGCACTCGGCGACCATGGTCAAGGCCGGCATCTTCCTGATGGCGCGGTTGCACCCGGCCATCGCCGGCAGCGAAGCGTGGTCGGTGATCGTCTCCCTGATCGGCATGATCACCATGCTCTACGGTGCCTGGTTTGCCCTGATCAAGACCGACCTCAAGGCCATCCTGGCCTTCTCCACGGTCAGCCACCTGGGGCTGATCACGGTACTGCTGGGCATCGGCAGCCCCATGGCGGTGCTGGCCGCGCTCTTCCACATCCTCAATCACGCCACCTTCAAGGCGGCGCTGTTCATGGGGGCGGGCATCATCGACCACGAGACCGGCACCCGCGAGCTGGGCCGGCTGGGTGACCTGCGGCGGGCCATGCCGGTCACGGCGCTGCTGATGTCGCTGGCCGCCGCGGCCATGGCCGGGGTGCCGCTGTTCAACGGCTTCCTCTCCAAGGAGATGTTCTTCACCGAGACCCTGGCCACCCCGGTGCTGGGCGGGCTGAGCTGGCTGCTGCCGCTGCTGGCGACGCTCGGCGGCATCCTCTCGGTGGGCTATTCGCTGCGCCTGGTGCATGCCGTCTTCTTCAAGCCAGCCCGCGAGACCCTGCCCAAGTCGCCCCATGAGCCGCCGCGGCTGATGCGCGCCCCGGTGGAGTTGCTGGTGGGCCTCTGCGTGCTGGTGGGCCTCTTCCCCGCCGCCCTGGCCACCGGGGTACTCGACATGGCCACCCGGGCGGTGCTCGGCGAGCCACTCGACTTCCACCTGGCGATCTGGCACGGCATCAACCTGCCGCTGCTGATGAGCCTGGTGGCCTTGGTGGCCGGGGTGGGGAGCTACCTGCTGCACGCCCAGCTGCTCCGGCTGATCAAGAGCTTCCGCCCGGTGGACGCCCGGCTGGTGTTCGAGGCCGCCCTGCAGCGGCTGGGACGATACGCGGAAACCGGCGTGGCACGCTTCGAGGGTGGCTCGCTGCAGCGCTACATGAGCCTGCTGCTGCTGGCCGCCCTGGCCATGGGCGGGCTGGGCCTCGTCGGCATGCCGGTGCTCACCGGCGAGCAGGGGAACCAGCCGCTGGACGGCATCCTGATCCTCGGGGCGGCCCTGCTGATCTTCGGCGGCATCGGCACCGTGGCCACCCACCGCCACCGGCTGATCTCGCTGCTGATGCTCTCGGTGGTGGGGCTGGTGGTGTCGCTGACCTTCGCCCGTTTCTCCGCCCCCGACCTGGCCCTGACCCAGCTGTCGGTGGAGGTGGTGACGATGATCCTGCTGATGCTGGCGCTGTTCTTCCTGCCCCAGAAGACGCCGCGGGAATCCTCGCCGATGCGCAACCTGCGCGACGTGGGACTGGCAGGCGCCCTGGGCATGGTGGTCGCCAGCCTCAACTACGCCGTGCTGACCCGCGACAATGCGGCGATCTCCGGCTTCTTCCTGGACAACAGCGTGCCCGGCGGGGGCGGTCACAACGTGGTCAATGTCATCCTGGTCGACTTCCGCGGCTTCGATACCCTGGGCGAGATCACCGTGCTGGCCCTGGCGGGCCTGGCGATCTTCAAGCTGCTCAACCGCCTGCGCCTGTTCATGCCCCACAGCGATGGCGAGGGACGGGTCTGGTCGCCGGACCGCTACCCGGCCATCCTGACCTCCATCTCCATGGCCCTGCTGCCCCTGGCCCTGCTGGTCTCGGCCTTCATCTTCCTGCGCGGCCACAACCTGCCCGGCGGCGGTTTCATCGCCGGCCTGATCACCGCCGTGGCACTGATCCTGCTTTACATGGCCCGCGGTGTGGAGTGGACCCAGCGGCGCCTCGACTTCCCCTACCAGCCGGTGGCCGTCGCCGGCGTGGGTATCGCCACGCTCACGGGCCTGGGCAGCTGGCTGTTCGGTCGCCCTTTCCTGACCTCGGCCTTCGGCCACTTCCACCTGCCGCTGCTGGGCGAGTTCGAGCTGGCCACCGCCATGCTCTTCGACCTCGGCGTCTACCTGGCGGTGGTCGGGGCGACGCTGATGATCCTCGCCAACCTGGGCAAGGTCACCACACCCCATCGCCCGGCCAAGGAGCCCGTCGCCGAGACGGAGCGGACCCGTCCCCTCAAGGAGCCCGCCCGCCCCCGCAAGGAACCCGCCCGTCCTCACGAGGAGCCCACTCCTCCCCACAAGGAGAAAGCCTGATGGAAAGCCTCTACGCCATCACCACCGGCGTGCTGACCGCCTGCGGCCTCTACCTGACCCTGCGCGGACGCACCTTCCCGGTGGTCGTCGGCCTGACCCTGCTCTCCTATGCGGTGAACCTCTTCCTGTTCTCCATGGGCGGGCTGACCACCAACGGCGCGGCCATCGTCGACGGCGTGGCCGACTATGCCGACCCCCTGCCCCAGGCCCTGGTGCTCACCGCCATCGTCATCGGCTTCGCCATGACCGCCTTCGTGGTGATCCTGGCGATGCGCGCGCGCAGCGAGGCGGGCAATGACCACGTCGATGGGCGCAAGCGGGAAGTCGGGGAGGAACGCCCATGATGCAGCACCTGATCGCCCTGCCCATCGTGCTGCCGCTGGTGGCGGGCATCCTGCTGCTGTACAGCCGCCAGGGGAAGACGCGCCTCAAGCGCCTGGTCGGCGTGTTCGCCACGCTGCTGCTGGTGGTGGTGGGCATCGGCCTGGTGGCCCGTGCCACCGGGGGCGAGGTCACCTACTACGCGCTCGGCGACTGGCAACCGCCCTTCGGCATCGTGCTGGTACTCGACCGGCTATCGGCGCTGATGGTGCTGCTCACCGCAGTGCTGGCACTGGGCGCCGTGGTCTTCGCCTGCGCCGGCGATGACGAGCAGGGCAGCAACTTCCATGGGCTCTTCCAGTGGCAGCTGATGGGGATCAACGGGGCCTTCCTCACCGGTGACCTGTTCAACCTCTTCGTGTTCTTCGAGGTCCTGCTGCTGGCCTCCTATGCCCTGCTGCTGCACGGTGGCGGCAAGGCACGCATCCAGGCCGGCGTGCACTATGTGGTGCTCAACCTGGCCGGCTCGTCGCTGTTCCTGATCGCCGTGGGCGTGCTCTACGGCGCCACCGGCACCCTCAACATGGCCGACATGGCGGTGCGACTCGCCGAGTTGCCGGCCGAGCGGGCCGGCCTGGTCAGTGCCGGCGCCCTGATGCTGCTCGTGGTGTTCGGCCTCAAGGCGGCGATCCTGCCGCTCTACTTCTGGCTGCCGCGGGCCTACGCCGCGGCCCCGGCCCCGGTGGCGGCCCTCTTCGCCATCATGACCAAGGTGGGCATCTACGCCATCCTGCGGGTCTATTCGCTGATCTTCGGCGAACAGGCCGGCCCGCTCGCCGCTCTCGAGCAGCCCTGGGTCTGGTGGCTGTCGCTGGCCACCCTGGCGGCGGCCGGCGTAGGGGTGCTGGCCGCTCGCGACCTTCGCCTGCTCGTCGCCTACCTGGTGCTGGTCTCGGTGGGCACCCTGCTGGCAGGCATCGGCATGCGCTCTCCCGAAGCCACCGCCGCCCTGCTCTACTACCTGGTGCACACCACCCTGGTCACCGGCGGGCTCTTCCTGCTCGCCGAGCTGATCGGCCTGCAGCGCGGCAAGGCCGGCACGCGCCTGGTCAGGGGCCGCCCGCTGCGGCAGGGCGGCTGGCTGGCCGGCCTGTTCTTCCTGGGCGCGGTGGCCGTGGCCGGCCTGCCGCCGCTCTCCGGGGCCATCGGCAAGGCACTCGTGCTCCAGGCCGCCGACGCCGGTCAGCGCCTCTGGCTGTGGCCGATCCTGCTGGCCACCGGCCTGTTCACGCTGATCGCCCTGTCACGGGCCGGCTCCACCCTGTTCTGGCGCAGCCGGGGAGAGCCCGGCGGTGAGCCACTGTCGCGGCGCCGCTGGTTCGGGGTCGCCTGGCTGCTGGGCGCCTCGCCGCTGCTGGTGGTCCTGGCCGGCCCGGTCAGCGACTATACCCGCGCCACCGCCGACCAGCTGGCCCGCCCGGCGATCCTCATCGACTCCCTTCTGTCCACTGCCGGAGACGCCCCATGATCCGCCCTCGTCGCTGGCTCCCGACCCCCCTGCTGTCGATCCTGCTGCTGGTCGTCTGGCTGCTGCTGGTGCGCAGCCTGGCCTTCGGCCATATCCTGCTGGGCACGGTGCTCGCGATCACCATCCCACTGGCCACCTCCCGCTTCTGGGACGCTCAGCCCCATGTCGCCAGGCCCTGGCTGCTGCTGCGCTTCGTGCTGCGGGTCCTGGGCGATATCATCATCGCCAACCTCGAGGTCGCCTGGCTGATCGTCAACCCCTGGCGACGCCTGCGCCCCCACTTCGTGGAGTACCCGCTGATGCTGGAAGACCGCTTCACGGTCACCCTGCTGGCCAACACCATCAGCCTGACCCCCGGCACGGTGTCGGCCAACCTGCGCATGGACGGCAAGACGCTGCTGATCCACGCCCTGAACGTGGAGGACGAGGAGGCACTCATCGCGCACATCCGCGAACGCTACGAGCGGCCGCTCAAGGAGATCTACGCATGCTAGACATCGCGCTGAAGATCAGCCTGGCCCTGGTGGTATTGGCCCTGCTGCTGAATGTCTATCGCCTCACCGTGGGACCGGACATGCCCGACCGCCTGCTGGCGCTGGACACCATGTACATCAACTCCATCGCGCTGATCGTGCTGATGGGGCTGTGGCTCAACACCAAGACCTACTTCGAGTCGGCGCTGCTGATCGCCATGCTCGGCTTCATCAGCACCGTAGCGGTCTGCAAGTACCTGCTGCGCGGCGACATCATCGAATAGTCGAGCCGGGGAGGAAGGAAAGATGACCCATTATGTGATTCTCGAGGGCGTGATCGCCTTCTTTCTGGTCGCCGGCGGAGCCTTCGCCTTCGTCGGTTCGCTGGGCATGGCCCACCTGCGCGACTTCTACATGCGCCTGCACGGCCCCACCAAGGCCACCACCCTGGGCATCGGCTGCATCCTGATCGCCTCGATGCTCTATTTCTGGGTCACCGAGGGCAAGCCCGACATCCAGGAGATGTTGATCACCCTGTTCCTGTTCATCACCGCCCCGGTCAGTGCCCACCTGCTGGCCAAGACCGGGCTGCACCTGCAACTCCGGCACATCGACATTACCGGCGGCCGCCCCCCGGAGCTGCGCCACGAGGAGATCGGCGAGAAACCGGTGCCCCACCCCGATCGGGGGCACGGCTGAGGCGCAGCGCCTGGCCGCCCCGCGCGTTCACGGCTCGACCCAGCCGGCCAGCTCGTTCCTGATGATCGCCTGCAGCGCGACGATATGGTCGTCGCGGTCGTTGAGGCAGGGAATGTAGGTGAAGCGTTCGCCGCCGGCCTCGAGGAAGCTCGCCTTGATCTCCTCGTTGATCTCCTCGAGGGTCTCCACGCAGTCGGCGGCGAAGGCCGGCGAGACCACTGCGATGTGCCGGCGGCCCTGGCGGGCCAGCTCGGCCACGTGCTCCACCGTGGCCGGCCCCACCCACTCCTCGGGTCCGAACTTCGACTGGAAGGTGGTGACGATGGCGTCATCGTCCCACCCCAGGCGCTCCTTGAGCAGCCGCGTGGTCTTCTGGCACTGGCAGTGATAGGGGTCGCCCTCCATCAGGTAGCGCTTGGGCACGCCATGGTAGGAGGCCACCAGCACCTCCGGGGGAGACACGGCCGCGTCATAGGCCTCGCGCACCGACGCCGCCAGGGCCTCGAGATAGGCCGGGTGGTCGAAGTAGGCCGGTACCGTGCGGAAGGCGGGCTGCCACTTGAGCCTCATCAACGTGCGGAAGGCCTGGTCGTTGGCCGTGGCGGTGGTCGGCGAGGCGTACTGGGGATAGAGCGGGAAGAAGAGGATCCTCTCGCAGCCCTGGGCCTGCATCCGGCGCAGCACGCTGTCGGTGGAGGGGTTGCCGTAGCGCATGCAGAAGTCGACCTTCACCCGGTCGCCGTACAGCCCGTGGAGTCCCTCGGCCACCTTGCGGGCCTGGTCACGGGTGATGGTCAACAGCGGGCTCTCGTCCTTCTCGCGGTTCCAGATCCCGCGATAGGCCTTGCCGGAACTGAAGGGACGGCGGGAGAGGATGATCAACTGCAGCAGTGGCTGCCACTTCCAGCCCGGGTAGTCGACGACCCGCTTGTCGGAGAGGAACTCGCTGAGGTAGCGGCGCATCGACCAGTAGTCGGTGGCATCCGGCGTGCCCAGGTTGGCCAGCAACACTCCGACCCTCTTCCCGGGCACCGGCGGGTGATCGGCCGGGGCCTGTGCCAGGCGTCCGCTGCCGGGCCTCTCCAGGCCGCACGGATCCTGCTCCAGTTGGCGAGTGGTCATGCGCTGCGCTCCTCCTGATCATTGGCTGACGGGCGTGACGACAGTCTATCAGGCGAGGCAACGGAAGGGCGGATGAAGCTGTACTATCGGCTCGATTTGTACAGCTTGAGGTGAGCTCTCGAAAGACCGCCGGGAGCCGGACACGGCGCGCCGCCGACACCGGGAATCCCGATGGGCGGCGATATCAGGCAGGATGGGAGTCAGAATACCAGGGGCATGCGCGAGGTAAGCGGGTCCCGGTAGTGGGCCTCGCGGCCGACCATCTCTTCATGGGGCACCTGCTGCACCAGGTAGGCACGGTGGATGCCGGCGCGCTTGAGCTCGAGATAGACATCCTCGAGGGTGCGAAACAGCACCGGCTTGCCGGTGCGAGTCAGCATGTGGCGAGCCCCCTCCACGTCCTCCAGCTCCACCTGATAGACGTGGCTGCCGGCATGACCGATCACGCGGATCTCGAAATTGTCGTGGCGATCCACGAAGGTCTTGAGGTCGTTGAATTCCATGGTTCCCTCCAACTTGTCTGACGACGTGCCCGGACGTCGTACTGCGGATGACGGATACAAATTGGGCACAGCATGGCTGCGCCCGATGACGGTGTCGTGTACCCGACGTTATCGTCTTGTGACACTGGCCGCGTCGACAGGTTCCAGGCTCACTGGTAATCGGAGGGATCGATGGCCTTGCCCAGGGAGTTGCGGTCGACCCACTTGCCGGCCTTGGTCTCCTTGTAGCGGAACACCACCCGGTCGCCGATCTGCACCGGCAGTTCGGCGTCCTCGGTCTGGTAGCTGTAGCTCTCGCCGTCCACCACGAGCTGGTAACGGTAGAGGTCGGGCATCCCCAGCCACTCCTTGAAGGGGCCTTCCCGCTCCAGCGACTGGAGCTCGCCGCGGGCCTCGAGTTTCGGGGTACGACGGCGATTGCCGCGTCGGAATCCGCCTGTCATGCTGCCTCCTTCGCTGTGATCAAGGGGTGGGGATTATACGGGGCCCGGGGCCGGACTCAAGGGCCCGCCTACTCGCCGAAGCCACCGCCGTAGCTGTCCGGCGCCAGGTCCTCGAAGCGCGTGTACTTGCCGATGAAGGCCATGTGCACGGTGCCGATGGGGCCGTTACGCTGCTTGCCGATGATCAGTTCGGCGAGCCCCTGGTTGTCCGGGTTATCTGGATTGTAGACCTCGTCACGGTAGACGAAGGCGATGATGTCGGCGTCCTGCTCGATGGCCCCCGACTCCCGCAGGTCCGACATCACCGGGCGCTTGTTGGGACGCTGCTCCAGCGAGCGGTTGAGCTGGGAGAGCGCGATCACCGGGCAGCCGAACTCCTTGGCCAGGCCCTTGAGCGAGCGGGAGATCTCGGAGATCTCGCCGGTACGGTTCTCGGAGAAGCCGGGAATCTGCATCAGCTGCAGGTAGTCGATCATGATCAGCGACATGTTGCCGTGCTCGCGGACCACCCGGCGGATCCGCGAACGCATCTCGTTGGGCGAGAGCGCCGCGGTGTCGTCGATGAACAGCTGCTTGTCCTTGAGCAGGTTCACCGCCGAGGTGAGCCGCGGCCAGTCCTCGTCCTCGAGCTGACCGGTCCGCACCCGCGTCTGGTCGATTCGCCCCAGCGACGAGAGCATCCGCAGCATCAGCGACTCGGCGGGCATCTCCATGGAGAACACCATCACCGGCTTCTCGCTGGCGATCACCGCATGCTCCACCAGGTTCATGGCGAAGGTGGTCTTGCCCATGGAGGGGCGCCCGGCAATGATCACCAGGTCCGAGGGCTGCAGCCCCGAGGTCATCTCGTCGAGGTCGCGGAAGCCGGTGGACAGCCCGGTCATCTCGCCCTGCATGTTGAACAGCTCGTCGATGCGGTCCACCGCCTTGGCCAGCAGCTCGCTCATGCCGATGGGGCCACCCGACTTGGGACGCTCCTCGCTGATCTGGAACACCAGGCGCTCGGCTTCGTCGACCAGTTCGTCGGCCGGCCGTCCCTGGGGGCTGAAGGCACCGTCGGCGATCTGGCTGGCGGCGCGGATCAGCTTGCGCAGGGTAGCCCGCTCGCGAACGATATCGGCGTAGGCGCGGATGTTGCTCGCCGAGGGCGTGTTGCGGGCCAGCTCGGCGAGATAGGCCAGCCCGCCCACGGTGTCGAGCTGATCACGCCCTTCCAGGGCCTCGGAGAGGGTCACCACGTCCATCGGCCGGGTGGCCTCGGCCAGCCCGACCATGACGTTGAAGATCAGGCGGTGCTCGTAGCGATGGAAGTCGTCCGCCACCAGCCGGTCGGCCACGCTGTCCCAGGCCTGGTTGTCGAGCATCAGGCCACCGAGCACCGACTGCTCGGCCTCCAGCGAGTGCGGCGGCACCTTCAGCGCAGCGGTTTCCTGATCGAACGCGACGGAGTCGTTCATGACGGCCAAGGTCCTCGGGGCAACACGGAAAGCGGGCTCATTCTACCCCAACAGCCAGCTGCACCCCATGCTCCGCGGCCACCCCGACATGAAAAACCCCGCGGGCGACGCCGCCCACGGGGAAAGATCGAAACAGTGAGCCGGCCGTCGCAACGCGCCCGGGTCGCCGTTACCTGCAAGTATGGTCGAATTTGGCCGATCGTCGCGAGAAATACGGATTTCGAGTCAAGCTCATCGATCCGATGAGGCGAATAGCGAGCTACTTGACGAATCAGACCGAATGAAAAGGGGCGCGGGGAAGATTTCCTCGCGCCCCTTCGGGTGCCTCCGGTGGCGGGACGAGCTTACTCGGCCACGACCACCACGCGCACGGTGGCGTCGACTTCGGCGTGCAGGTGCAGGTCGATGTCGTACTCGCCGGTCTGGCGGATCGGGCCTTCCGGCATGCGGACTTCGCTCTTGGCGACATCGATGCCGGCGGAGGCGATGGCCTCGGCCAGGTCACGCGGGCCGATGGAGCCGAACAGCTTGCCCTCGTCACCGGCCTTGGCCACCAGCGACAGCTCGATCTCGCTGAGCTGGGCGGCGCGAGCCTCGGCGACGGCCTTGCGCTCGGCGGCCTGGGCCTCGAGCTCGCTGCGCTGGACCTCGAAGGCCTGCACGTTGTCCTTGGTCGCCGGTACGGCCAAGCCGTAGGGCACCAGGTAGTTGCGGCCATAACCGGGCTTGACGGTGACCTTGTCACCCAGACCACCCAGCTTGCCAATCTTGTCGAGCAGAATGACTTCCATCTCGTTAACCTCTTGTCAGTCGCTTCTGGCCAGTCGCCCGCGAAAATCCGCGAACGTGTCGATGAAGGCCAGCAGCAGCACGATGAGAATCATGGGCCAGGTCGTGATCAGCAGCACATAGAAGGCTACCAGCCACAGCCCGTTCATTCCCTTCAATCCGATGAAACCGTGAACCAGCGCGATGCCTGTCACCAGCAGCGGCACCCAGGCCAGCAGGCCCAACGACGGGATCCCCAGCACCATGCCCACCACCCCGAGCACCACCAGCACGGCGAGCTCCCGGGGCACCAGACGCAGGGCGTGGAACTCCTCGCGAAAGCCGCCGGGATTGTAGAGCCCCGCCTGCCAGCCGCGTGCCAGCGCCAGGCAGGCCACGGCAGCCAGCAACACGATCAGGCCGGTGACCCCGCTGATCAGCAGCGACGCCAGTTGCTCGGTGTCGAGGCCCTGGGCGGCGAGCTCACGCAGCATGCCATCGATCTCGGCCGAGCCCTGGCGCAACTGCTCCAGCATGGGACCGGCACCGCCGGGCGGCAGGAAGACGCCCAACTGGATCATCGCCGCGCCGGCCAGAGCCCCGGTGATCAGCGCCTCGCTCCAGCGCATGCGCGAACGCAGCACCACCGCCATCAGCGTGACCAGCAGGATGCTGGCCAGCGGGATGGCGTCGCCCTGGGTCCACCACCAGCCGGCCGGGAGCGCCGCGGCAATGATCACCGGCAACGCCGGCGACAGGCCGCGACGCAGGGTCATTAGCGCGGCGATGGCGGCACCCAGCCAGAACAGCCAGGGGATGAGCGAAGCGAGGGCCGCCCCGCCAACGGCATGGGGCGTGCCCCGCATCATCCAGCGGGCGATCGGCAGCATCACGTCGGTTCTTACTGGTGGCTGTCGGTGTAGGGCAGCAGCGCCAGGTAGCGAGCCCGCTTGATGGCGGTGGACAGCTGGCGCTGGTAACGGGCCTTGGTCCCGGTGATACGGCTGGGAACGATCTTGCCGGTCTCGGTGATGTAGGCCTTGAGCGTGTCCAGGTCCTTGTAATCGATCTGCTTCACGCCTTCAGCGGTGAAACGGCAGAACTTGCGGCGACGGAAAAAGCGTGCCATGGAAAGACTCCTTCAAACGTGCGATGGGTGGGCTCAGGCGGTTTCGGCGCTGCGCGGCTTTTCGTCGCGACGGGCACGCTTCTCTTCCGCCGGCTTCATCATCGGCGAAGCCTCGGTGACAGCTTCCTTGCAACGCACCACCAGGCTGCGAATGATGGCATCGTTGAAGCGGAAGATGTTCTCGATCTCGTCGAGGGTCTCGCCGCGGCACTCGACGTTCATCAGCACGTAGTGAGCCTTGTGGATCTTGTTGATCGGGTAGGCCAGGTGGCGGCGCCCCCAATCCTCGAGGCGATGCACGGTACCGCCGTTCTCGGTGACGAGGCCGGTGTAGCGCTCGACCATCGCCGGTACCTGCTCGCTCTGGTCCGGGTGGACCATGAACACGATCTCGTAGTGACGCATGGGATCTCCTTGCGGTTTGACAGCTTCCTCATTGAGGACCTCGGTCGCTCAGGGGAAGCAAGGAGTGGTTGTCGAAGGTTCTCGACCACAGGGTGTCTGGCTCAAAAAGCCGACGCCCGCTCGGCAGACGAACGGGCGCAAACATTCTAAAGACTGGCGGCGAGGTTAGCAAGCGGGCAAGCGCAGTGCCAGAAGTCGCGGCTTTTCCGGCGACAGGCCTTCGAGGAGGCGCTGTGACCCCCTTCCCTATGGCGCTACCTCTGCCATCCGTGGCAGAGGACCTCCTCTACACGGCCTATCCCCAGCGCCGCTCACCAAGGCGGCGCCCCGAGCGTAGCCGTGGTGGGGTTTCTTCCAGCCGCGCAGCGGCATTCTTACAGCTTACGGCTCCTCGAAGGGGTCCGCTGACGCACCGCCTCGAACAGGCAGACCCCGGTGGCCACCGAGACATTGAGACTCGAGACGCTGCCGGCCATGGGCAGCTTGACCAGGGTGTCGCAGGCCTCGCGGGTCAGCCGGCGCATGCCCTTGCCCTCGGCGCCCATCACCAGGGCCACGGGGCCGGCGAAATCGGCCTCGTAAACACTCGACTCGGCCTCGCCGGCGGTACCGGTGACCCAGACGCCGAACTCCTTCATCCTCGCCAACGCCCGCGCCAGGTTGGTGACCTGGTAGACGGGCACGCTCTCGGCGGCGCCGCAGGCGACCTTGCGCACCGTGGCATTGAGCGGGGCGGCCCTGTCCTTCGGCACCACCACGCCATGGGCGCCGGCGGCATCGGCACTGCGCAGGCAGGCGCCGAAGTTGTGCACGTCGGTGATGCCGTCGAGGACCAGCAGCAGCGGCGGGGCCTCATGGGGCCAGGCCTCCAGCTTCAGCCACAGCGAGGCCTCACCCTCGGCGGCGAGCGGCGGGCAGAAGGCGGCGATGCCCTGATGGGCCGCGCCCTGGGCCAGGTGGTCGAGTTCGTCGCGGGGCTGCATCCGGACTCGGGCCCCGCAGGCACGGGCCTGGTCGACCAGCTCGGCCAGGCGCTGACCGGCCTCGCCCTCCTGAACCCAGAGCTCCCGCGGCGCTTCCCCCCGCTCGAACAGGGCGCGCACCGCGTGCACGCCGAACACGGCGTCGAGCCCCCCGGGCATCCCCGGGGGGCGACGTGAGGCCCCCTTCTTCATGTCGCGATGGCGCCCCTTGCGTGCCATTGCCATCAGCCGCGCGCACGGGGCTTGGGCTTGCGCGCCCCGCGACGACGCTTGCCGCCCTTGCCCCCCTGGTCGTCAGCCTTGCCACCCCCGGCGGTGGCCGCACCGGTAGTGCGGCGCTTGCGCGGCTGGCGCTTCGGACGCGGCTTGTCGTCGGCCAGCTCGAAGTCGATCTTGCGATCGTTCATGTCGACCCGCGCCACCTGGACGGTGACGCCATCGCCGAGCCGGTAGCTCATGCCGCTGCGTTCGCCCTTGAGGCGATGCTTCTCGGCCTCGTAGTGGTAGTAGTCGGAGGGCAGCGAGGTGACATGCACCAGCCCCTCGACATAGACCTCATCGAGGCGCACGAAGATGCCGAACTGGGTCACCGAGGCGATGGTGCCGTCATAGACCTCGCCCAGCTTGTCGGACATGAACTCACACTTGAGCCAGTCCTCGACGTCGCGGGTGGCGTCGTCGGCGCGCCGCTCGGTCATCGAGCAGTGCTCGCCGAGCTCGAGCATCTGCTCGAAGGTGTAGGGGCACCACTTGCTGGGCGGCTCCACCTTGGCCCCCTCGGCACGCAGCACGGTATTGGTCTGGCGCGGGCCGCGGATCACCGAGCGGATCGCCCGGTGCACCAGCAGGTCCGGGTAGCGACGGATCGGCGAAGTGAAGTGGGCATAGGCCGGGTAGGCCAGGCCGAAGTGCCCCTCGTTGTGGGGCGAGTAGACCGCCTGGCTCATGGAGCGCAGCATCACCGTCTGGATGATGTCGGCATCCGGACGTCCCTTGATGGCCTCGGCCAGGACCTGGTAGTCCTGGGGGGTCGGCTCGTCGCCCCCGCCTACCGACAGCCCCAGCTCGGCGAGGAACAGCCGCAGCTTGTCGAGGCGCTCCGGCGAGGGCCGCTCATGGATGCGATAGAGCGCCGGCAGGTCGTGCTTGTCGAGGAAGCGGGCGGTCGCCACGTTGGCCGCCAGCATGCACTCCTCGATGATCTTGTGGGCGTCGTTGCGCGAGCGCGGCACGATCTTCTCGATCTTGCGCTCGTCGTTGAAGACGATCGCCGTCTCGGTGGTCTCGAAGTCGATGGCGCCGCGGGCCACGCGCGCCTCGCGCAGCAGGGTATAGAGGGCATGCAGGTTGTGCAGCGAGGGCACCAGTTCGCGATGCTCCTCGCGCAGTGCCGCGCCCTCCTCGCCGTCATCATCGAGGATGGCGGCGACCTTGTTGTAGGTGAGGCGAGCGTGGGACTGGAACACCGCCTCGTAGAAGCGGTAGCGACTGATGGCGCCGGTCTGGGAGATGTTCATCTCGCAGACCAGGGCCAGGCGGTCGACAGCCGGGTTCAGCGAACAGAGCCCGTTGGAGAGCAGCTCGGGCAGCATCGGCACCACCTGCCCGGGGAAGTAGACGGAGTTGCCCCGGGTGATCGCCTCCTGATCGAGGGCACTGCCGGGCCGCACATAGTGGGAGACGTCGGCGATGGCCACCAGCAGCTTCCAGCTACCGGACTTGGTCTTCCAGGCGCAGACGGCATCGTCGAAGTCCTTGGCCGACTCGTCGTCGATGGTCACCAGCGGGACATCGCGCAGGTCGATGCGGTGCTGCTTGTCGCCCTCGGCGACCTCGGCGGACATGCCGGCGATCTGGTCGTGGACCTCCGGCGGGAACTCCGCGGGAATCTCGTAGCTGCGGATGGCGATGTCGATCTCCATCCCCGGGTCCATGCGCTCGCCGAGCACCTCGACCACCTCGCCCACCGGCTGCACCCGGGTCTCGGGCTGCCGGACGATCTTCGCCGAGATCACCTGGCCGTCCTTCGCGCCCCCGCAGGCGCTGTGGGGTATGATCACCTCCTGGGTGATGCGCGGATTCTCGGGAATCAGCACCCCGAACTCCGGGGTATTCTCGCGGTAGACCCCGACGATGGTCTGGGTGTTGTGCGAGAGCACCTCGGCGATGGTCGCCTCGTCGCGGCCGCGGCGATCACGACCGCTGATGCGCGCCAGCACGTAGTCGCCGTGGAAGACCCGACGCATCTGCCGCGGCGGCAACACCAGGTCGGGCTTCTTGCCATCCTCGCGCAGCAGGAAGCCGAAGCCGTCGCGGTGGCCCAGCACCTTGCCCTTGACCAGGTCGAGCTTGTCGATCAGCGCATAGGCGCCACGGCGGTTGCGCAGCACCTGGCCGTCGCGCTCCATGGCCGCCAGCCGCCGGCGTACCGCCTCCTGGAGGTCCTCGTCCTCGAGGCCCAGCAGGCGGCTCATGTTCTCGTGGGTGATCGGCTTGCCATACTCCTCCAGCCGCGCCAGCAGATATTCGCGGCTAGGGGCGGGGTTGTCGTACTTGTGGGCCTCGCGGCTGGCGTGGGGGTCGTCGCTGAGCGTCCAGTGGGTCATGCGTAAGGCATCCTTGACAGCATCGGGAGCAGCGTCCTCGAGAAGGCGCCGGAGAAGCGCCGCGGGCATAAGGTGTTGCGATTGAGGTCTATTGTCATGGCCGCAGTATAGCGCCGCCGGCGACACGACCCAACCTCGGCCGAGCATTCGGCCGCTGCCCGGCTCCCCATTATTTCATTCGTGGCGGGCCGGTCGCTATTGCATTGGCCGAGAAATTCGGTACCATACGCATCGCCTGCCCAGATGGCGGAATTGGTAGACGCGCTAGCTTCAGGTGCTAGTGTCCTTACGGACGTGGAGGTTCAAGTCCTCTTCTGGGCACCATCGATACCCTGCAGGGTATCCGGGAGTTCGCTCCCAGGCTCTTTGTCAGCTCGAGATCGCTCGTGTTCGCCCAGGTGGCGGAATTGGTAGACGCGCTAGCTTCAGGTGCTAGTGTCCTTATGGACGTGGAGGTTCAAGTCCTCTCCTGGGCACCATCACCCCGACCGCCGTGACGGCGAACGGTGATGGCCGCGAACACGACGAGATGCATGATGCGCCCAGGTGGCGGAATTGGTAGACGCGCTAGCTTCAGGTGCTAGTATCCTTACGGATGTGGAGGTTCAAGTCCTCTCCTGGGCACCACCCCTCAGTACCCGCGTCATGCAGAGCAACGAAGCCGCATCCCCAGCGGATGCAATGAGATGCAGCGAAGAGAACCGCGACTCGATCGCGGTTTTTTTGTGCCTGTCCGTCGGGCGGGATCGGCGCCTATTGAAACCTGCCCGGCAGCCTCGCCACCTCGTCGAGCCCCCACCCCTCGGTCACCACCTCGCCCTCCAGCACCTCTGCCACCCCCCCGGGCAAACGGGGAAAGAAGTCCAGGCCGGTGCGCGCCTCCACCTCGTCGATGCTCACCAGGTAATCGTCGAGCGGCTCGCCGCCGCTCACCTCCTGGGGCATGAGGAAGGCCAGTGCCCTGGGCTCCTCGGCCGGCACGACGATGATCTTGTAGAAGGCCTCGGGCACCTCCACCAGGCCCACCCGGTTGGTGACGTTGTCCAGCCAGCGCGGGGGAAACACCGGACCGGTGATCACCTGCACCACCCCGAAGCGCGGCACGAAGTGATCGATCACCACCTCCTCGAGACGCTGCCACAGGCGGCGGTTGAGGTCGGGACGCTGGGGCGACATGTTACTCATGGTGAAGGTGTCGCGCTGGGCCTCGCGACCATGCACCACCGCGATGGCATAGTTCGGCGCCAGGTGGCCACGATCATAGCCGCTGCCGAAGTAGCTGTCGGCGGCGATGGGCCAGAGGGTGCGCCAGTCGCGCCGGAAATCGGGGCGCGCCCCGGCCCGGGGCTCCTCCACCGCATGCAACAGATAGCTGACCCACAGCGGGCTGACCCGCACATCGGACCAGCCGACCAGAAAGCCCTGGTTGCGCAGGACGCGATGGAGGGTCAGCGGCGAGGGGGCCTCCCAGGTGGGCACCCCCATCCAGCTGAGCTGGTCGCGATAGTCACGCTCCTGGGCGTACCAGAGGCCGCTACCGACGACCACGAACAGCAGGCTGATGCCGAAACGCCGCGCCTGCCGGCGCCAGCGGGAACGAATGGGGATTCGGCGGCGAGTCATCCTTGAGCGCATCGCCTCCAGTCGGCGGGGGGCAGGCCCCAACCCCCGACATCGCCGCGGGGGTGGGGGCGCGGAACAACGACGCTACCAGCCCAGCGAGAACATGGTCTCGAGGTCGTGGCGCGAGTGCACCTGCATGGCATTGAGGGTCTCGGTGTCGCGGATGCCCTCGACGGCATTGAGGCGCTCGGTCACCAGTTCAGCAAGACTCTCGAAGTCACGGGTGCGGGCGATCGCCACCAGGTCGTAGCGTCCGCAGGTGGAATAGACCTCGCTGATTCCTTCGACATCGGCCAACCGCTCGGCCACCGCCTTGACCTGCCCCTTGTCGGTGTTGATCAGAATCACGGCATTCTGCATCGGGCACTCCCCTGCTCAAGAATGGCTTCCCGGCCGACCGAGACGTCACCGGAACTGGCGCGAGTATAGCAGGGCACCCGGTCGGGCGGCATCCGCCACCACTCATGCCACCCCCTCCAGGGTCAGCAACCGGCGCTTGAGGGCCGGGCCGCCACTGTAGCCACCGAGGCCATCGGCGGCCACCACCCGGTGACAGGGGATCAGCAGCGGCAGCGGATTGGCGCCACTAGCCGTCCCGATGGCGCGCGCCGCGCCCTCGCGACCGAGCCGGCGGGCCAGGTCGCCGTAGGTACGGGTCTCGCCATAGGGAATGCGCAGCAGCGCTGCCCACACCTGACGCTGAAACTCGCTACCGCCCGGCGCCAGGGTCAGGCTGAAGTGACGACGCCGGCCATCCAGATAGGCCAGCAGCTGTTTCCGGGCATCCAGGAGAGCGGCCTCGTCGCGGCGCGCCTCCGACGGATCGGGGGTTTCCTCGGCGGCCAGCACCAGGCGACGCAGGCCCTGGCCGTCGCCACACAGCAGGATCTCGCCGACGGAAGAGGCAAAGCGGGTGAAGATCATGGATGACTCCTCTGAGCGATCGGTCGGCGGCGCGACCGATTGCCGCACTGCCGGCGGTCGGGTTCGCGCCGGTTCGGGCACTCCACTACCATGAAGCAGCCGAACTCCACAGCGCAGCTTCTGTCGGAGTAAGGGTGATTCACGTAGAGGTGGGCTACCACCCGAAGAAGGACGAGGGCATCCCGACATGCCCCATCGTGACAAGACGCCACATACCGTGATGACAAGGAGATACCATGGCCAAGCAAAGCCGCCGTGATTTCATGCGCCACAGCCTGCTGGGCATCGCCGCCCTGCCGCTGGGCGCCGGGATCCTGTCCAAGTCCGCCTTCGCCCAGGACCTGCCACGCCTCGACCCGAGTTCCGACCAGGCCCAGGCCCTGAACTACGTCGAGGACGCCAGCGAAGCCAGCGACCACCCGGCCTACGAGGAGGGCGAGACCTGCAGTAACTGCATGTTCTTCCAGGCCGACAGCGAAGGTTGCCAGCTGTTCCCGCAGAACAGCGTCGAACCCGGCGGCTGGTGCCAGTCGTGGACCGCCCAGGGCTGAATCATCCCGGGGCTCCGCCCAGCCTGCCGACACGAGACCCGCGCCACGAGCGCGGGTCTCGTCGTTTCGGGCACCGATCCGGTGAGGCCTACTCCTGGCGCGCCTCGTCGGGCAAGGGCCACTGGTAGCGACGCACCACCTCGTCGCCCTCCACCGACTCCAGCTTCACCGGGAAGCCCCACAGCTGGTGCAGGTGGCGGATCACCGGGTAGACGCTGCGCGCCAGCGGCCGGCGACTGTCCTGGACATGGCGCAGGGTCAGCGAGCGGTCGCCACGGATGTCGGCCGAGTAGACCTGGATATTGGGCTCGCGCACCGAGAGCGCGTACTGGATGGCCAGGGACTCGCGAATGCGCCGATAGCCCCGCTCGTCATGGATCGCCGCCACTTCCAGCATCTCCTCCTGATCGTCATCCACCACCATGAACAGCTTGAGATCGCGGATCACCTTGGGCGAGAGGAACTGCTGGATGAAGGACTCGTCCTTGAAGTTGCGCATGGCGAAATCCAGGGTCTCACACCAGTCGCTGCCCGCGGTATCGGGAAACCACTCGCGGTCTTCGGCGGTCGGCGCCTCGCAGATACGCCTGAGGTCGGTGAAGATGGCAAAGCCCAGGGCATAGGGGTTGATGCCACTGAAATAGGGGCTGTCGAAGGCGGGCTGGCTGACCACCGCGGTGTGGGACTGCAGGAACTCCAGGATCAACCCCTCGTCCACCAGGCCCTCTTCATAGAGCCGGTTCATCAGGGTGTAATGCCAGAAGGTGGCCCAGCCCTCGTTCATCACCTGGGTCTGGCGCTGCGGGTAGAAGTACTGCGCCAGCTTGCGCACGATGCGCACCACCTCCCGCTGCCAGGGCGCCAGCAGCGGCGCATTCTTCTCGATGAAGTAGAGCAGATTTTCCTGGGGCTCGGCGGGATAGCGCCCCCCCTCGTGCAGCCCCAGGGGATCCTCCTCGTCGGCATCGCCGGGCAGCGACTCGAGCGATTCCCGCCCGGGAATGGTCCGCCACAAGGTGTTGACCTGGGCCTGCAGGTACTCCTCACGCTCCTTCTGGCGCTGCGCCTCCTCGGCGGGGGAGATCGGCGAAGGACGCTTGTAGCGATCGACCCCGTAGTTCTGCAGCGCATGGCAGGCGTCGAGCAGCTGCTCGACCGCGGTCACGCCATGACGCTCCTCGCACTCGGCGATGTACTTCCGTGCGAACACCAGGTAATCGATGATCGAGGAGGCATCGGTCCAGGTGCGGAACAGGTAGTTGCCCTTGAAGAAGGAGTTGTGGCCATAGCAGGCGTGGGCCATTACCAGCACCTGCATCATCAGGGTGTTCTCCTCCATCAGGTAGGCGATGCAGGGGTCGGAATTGATCACCAGCTCGTAGGCCAGCCCCATCTGGCCACGCCGGTAGGCCTGCTCCACCGCCAGGAACTGCTTGCCGAAGGACCAGTGGTGATAGCCCACCGGCATGCCCACGCTGGCATAGGCATCCATCATCTGCTCGGTGGTGATGATCTCGATCTGGTTCGGATAGGTGTCCAGGCGATACTCGTCGGCGAGACGCGCGATCTCGCGCTCGAAGTCGGTCAGGGTGTCGAAGCTCCAGTCGGAGCCGGTGGCGATCGGCTTGCGTCGGGTCATGGTGCCTCCTTGGCCGTCTCACTGCACGACACGGCGCCGAAACAGCTCGCGGAACACGGGGTAGATGTCGCCGGCCTCGACGATCTGTCGCATGGCGAAACGCTCGGGGAATTCGGCAGCCACGCTCTCGTACTCTTCCCACAGCGCCTGGTGGGCGTGGGGCGTGATCTCCACATAGGTAAAGTACTGCAGCCGCGGCATCAGGGTCTTCAGCAGCAGGTCACTGCAGGTGACCGAGTCGTCGTCCCAGTTGTCGCCATCCGAGGCCTGGGCCACATAGAGGTTCCACTGCCCCGGCGGGTAGCGCTTGGTGATGATCTCGTCGACCAGGGCCAGGGCACTGGAGACGATGGTGCCGCCGGTCTCGCGGGAGTAGAAGAACTCCTCCTCGTCCACCTCCTTGGCGGCGGTATGGTGGCGCACGAACACCAGTTCGACCTTCTCGTAGTTGCGCTCGAGGAACAGGTAGAGCAGCAGGAAGAAGCGCTTGGCGATGTCCTTGTGGGCCTGGGTCATCGAGCCCGAGACGTCCATCACGCAGAACATCACCGCCTTGCTCGAGGGCTGCGGCTGATTGATCAGGTTGTTGTAGCGCAGGTCATAGGTATCGATGAAGGGCACCGCTTCCAGGCGCTTCTCGAGGCGCTCGATCTCGGTCTTGAGCTCATTGATCCGTGCCGGGTTGCGCAGTACCGGATCCTTGGTCTCCTCCTCTTCCAGCGCCTCCCGGGCCTCGCGCAGGGCACGACGGATGGGCGCGCGCATGGCGATGCGCCGGGCATGCGCCTCGCGCATGGAGCGCACGATATTGATCCGTGCCGGCACCCCCTCCTTGGAGACCCCGGCACGCACCGGCCGCACCTCGTCGATATCCACCAGCGACTTGCGCTCCAGATGCGGCAACTCGAGGCCGTCGAAGACGAAGTCGAGAAACTCCTCGCGGGAGAGGGTGAAGGCGAACTCGTCCATGCCTTCGCCCTGGTTCGAAGCGCCCCCCTCGCCGGCGCCGCCACCCCCGCCGCCGCCACTGGGGCGCCGCAGCCGGTCACCCTCGACGAACTCCTTGTTCCCGGGCGCGACGATGGTGCGCTTGCCCCCCGGTCCGTGCTGGAACACCGGCTCGGAGATATCCCGGCTGGGAATCGACACCTTCTCGCCACGCTCCATGTCGGTGATCGAGCGGCGGTTCACCGCCTCCTCGACCGACCGCTTGATATGGGTGCGATAGCGATCGAGGAAGCGCTGGCGGTTGACCGCACTCTTGTTCTTGGCATTGGCACGGCGATCGATGAAATAGGTCATGTGACCTCCCGGCCTGTGGCCGTCACCCCGTCATTGCGACTTGCGCACCCGCAGGTACCACTCGGAGAGCAGGCGGACCTGCTTCTCGGTGTAACCGCGGTCGACCATGCGCGCCACGAAATCCTCGTGCTTCTTCTGATCCGCCGTCGATGCCTTGGCGTTGAAGGAGATCACCGGCAGCAGCTCCTCGGTGTTGGCGAACATCTTCTGCTCGATCACCCCCTTGAGCTTCTCGTAGGACTGCCAGCTGGGGTTCATGCCGTTGTTCTGGGCCCGCGCCCGCAGCACGAAGTTGACCACCTCGTGACGGAAGTCCTTGGGGTTGGAGATGCCGGCCGGCTTCTCGATCTTCTCCAGCTCCTCGTTGAGGGACTGGCGGTTGAGGAACTCGCCGGTCTCGGGATCGCGGTACTCCTGATCCTGGATCCAGAAGTCGGCATAGGTGACGTAGCGATCGAAGATGTTCTGGCCGTACTCGGAGTAGGACTCCAGGTAGGCGGTCTGGATCTCCTTGCCGATGAAGTCGACGTAGCGCGGCGCCAGGAACTCCTTGATGAAGCGCAGGTAGCGCTCGAAGGTCTCCTTGGGCAACTGCTCCTGCTCCAGGCGCTGCTCGAGCACATAGAGCAGGTGCACCGGGTTCGCGGCGATCTCGTGGTTGTCGAAGTTGAACACCTTGGACAGGATCTTGAAGGCGAAACGCGTCGACAGCCCGTCCATGCCCTCGTCGACCCCGGCGGCGTCGCGGTACTCCTGGATCGATTTGGCCTTGGGGTCGGTATCCTTGAGGTTCTCGCCGTCGTAGACCCGCATCTTCGAGTAGATGCTGGAGTTCTCCGGCTCCTTGAGCCGCGACAGCACCGAGAACTGCGCCAGCATGCGCAGGGTGTCCGGTGCACATGGCGCCTCGGCCAGCGAGGAGTGCTCGAGGAGCTTCTTGTAGATGTTGATCTCCTCGGTGACCCGCAGGCAGTAGGGCACCTTGACGATATAGACCCGGTCGAGGAAGGCCTCGTTGTTGCGGTTGTTACGGAAGGCCTGCCACTCGCTCTCGTTGGAGTGGGCCAGCACGATGCCCTCGAAGGGGATCGCCCCCATGCCCTCGGTGGGGTTGTAGTTGCCCTCCTGGGTGGCGGTGAGCAGCGGATGCAGCACCTTGATCGGCGCCTTGAACATCTCGATGAACTCCATCAGGCCCTGGTTGGCCTTGCACAGCCCACCGGAGAAGCTGTAGGCGTCCGGGTCGTCCTGGGAGTGCAGCTCGAGCTGGCGGATGTCCACCTTGCCCACCAGCGAGGAGATGTCCTGGTTGTTCTCGTCACCCGGCTCGGTCTTGGAAATGGCGATCTGGTTGAGCCGCGAGGGATAGAGGCGCGCCACCCGGAACCGGGAGATGTCACCACCGTACTCCTTGAGCCGCTTGGCCGCCCAGGGCGACATCACGCTCTTGAGATAGCGCGGCGGGATGCCGTACTCCTTCTCGAGGAGCTCACCGTCCTCCTCCGGCGAGAAGAGCCCCAACGGCGACTCGAAGACCGGCGAGCCCTTGATGGCATAGAAGGGCACCCTCTCCATCAGCAGCTTGAGGCGCTCGGCCAGCGACGACTTGCCCCCGCCCACCGGGCCCAGCAGGTAGAGGATCTGCTTGCGCTCCTCCAGCCCCTGGGCGGCGTGGCGGAAGTAGGCCACGATCTGCTCGATGGCCTCTTCCATGCCGTAGAACTCGGAAAACGCCGGATAGCGGCGGATCACCTTGTTGGAGAAGATTCTCGAGAGCCGCGAATCCTTGGCGGTGTCGATGACCTCGGGCTCGCCGATGGCTTCCAGCATGCGTTCCGCCGCGGTGGCATAGGCCACGGGCTCCTGGCGACAGAGTTCCAGGTACTCCTGCAGGGTCATCTCTTCCTGCTGGACACGCTCGAAGCGATTCTGCACATGATCGAAGATACTCATCGATGCCTCCTGTATGCCCGGTTCCCCGGCCGTCAGAGGTGAAGAGGCGACGCGGGGTGGGTACCCATCAGCGTAGACAGCATCAGCGGATAACGGTTTGCCGATCAAATCAACGCTCGGAGCCCTCTCCCCTATGAACCCGCGAGAGGGGGCCGGTTCGCGAAAGAATTGTGCAGTTTTAACGCTGGGTCCACCCTGCCCGCCGCAGCCGTCGGCGGGCAGCGCTCGGGCAGAGCGTCTCAGGCCCGGGGTCGGGGCGCAAGCCGCCCGGCGACGATCACAGCCGGGCCGCCAGCCGAGTCCCCTGATCGATGGCGCGCTTGGCATCCAGCTCGGCGGCCTCATCGGCACCCCCGATGACATGTACCTCCACCCCGGCGGCCAGGAGGGGGGCAAACAGCTCGCGCACGGATTCCTGGCCGGCACAGACCACGATGCTGTCCACCTCGAGACAACGTGGCTCGCCATCGATGCGGATATGCAGCCCCTCGTCGTCGATACCGACGTACTCGCAGCCGGCCAGGGCCTCGACGCCCCGGTGACGGAGCGACGCCCGATGCACCCAGCCGGTGGACTTGCCGAGACCCTCGCCGGGCTTGGAGGCCTTGCGCTGCAGCAGGGTGACCTGGCGCGGCGTCTCGGGACGATTCGGCGCCTTGAGACCGCCACGGCTGCCCACGGTCAGGTCCACGCCCCACTCGTCGCACCAGGTGTCGCGATCCAGCGCGGGATGGCCGACATGGGTCAGCAACTCCGCCACGTCGAAACCGATGCCCCCGGCGCCGATGATCGCCACCCGGCGGCCGACCCGCTCGGGGTGAGTGATTGCCACGGGGTAGCTCATCACCTTGGGGTGGTCGATGCCCGGCAGCTCGAGGCGCCGAGGACGCACGCCGGTGGCCAGCACCACGGCATCGAAGTCGCGCAGGGCGTGGAGGTCCGCCTTGCTGTTGAGACGCACCCGTACGCCGTGCTTGTCCAGCATCACGCGGTAGTAGCGCAGGGTCTCGTCGAACTCCTCCTTGCCGGGGATACGACGGGCATGATTGAACTGGCCGCCCAGCTCGGCGTCGCGCTCGAACAGCGTGACCCGGTGGCCACGACTCGCCGCGGTGACCGCGGTGGCCAGGCCCGCCGGGCCGCCGCCGACCACGGCGATCTCCCTCGGCGCCTCGGCTGGCACGATGACCAGTTCGGTCTCGTGGCAGGCTCGCGGGTTGACCAGGCAGGAGGAGATCCGGCCCTGGAAGGTGTGATCCAGGCACGCCTGATTGCAGGCGATGCAGGTATTGATCTCCTCGGCGCGCCCGGCGGCGGCCTTGGTCAACCAGGCCGGGTCGGCGAGGAAGGGCCGCGCCATGGAGACCATGTCGGCATGGCCCTCGGCCAGCACCCGCTCGGCCACCTCCGGCATGTTGATGCGGTTGGTGGTGATCAGCGGAATCGAGAGCTCCGTTTTCAGGCGCCGGGTTACCTCGGTGAAGGCGGCCCGGGGCACACTGGTGACGATGGTCGGTACCCGCGCCTCGTGCCAGCCGATGCCGGTATTGATCAGGTCGGCGCCGGCGGCCTCGACGGCGCGGCCCAGGGCGACGATCTCATCAAAGGTGCTGCCCTCCTCCACCAGGTCGATCATCGACAGGCGAAAGATGATCAGGAAGTCGTCGCCCACTGCCGCACGCAGGCGACGCACGATCTCGACGGGAAAGCGGATGCGGTTCTCGAAGCTGCCGCCCCAGTCGTCGTCGCGATGGTTGGTACGCGGGCAGACGAACTGGTTGATCAGATAGCCCTCCGAGCCCATGACCTCGACGCCGTCGTAACCGGCCTCGCGGGCCAGGGCGGCGCAGCGCACATAGTCGTCGATCTGGGTCTCGACCTCGTCGGCGGAGAGCTCACGGGGCGTGAAAGGATTGATCGGCGCCTGGATCGCCGAGGGGGCCACCAGTTCCGGGGTATAGGCGTAGCGACCGGCATGCAGGATCTGCAGGCAGAGCCGTCCGCCTTCGCGGTGCACGGCCTCCACCACCTGGCGATGCTCCGCCACTTGCTCGGGGCGCTGCAGGGTCGCCGCCCCCCGGAAGACGGCGCCCTCGGGATTGGGCGCGATGCCCCCGGTGACGATCAGGCCGACGCCTTCCCGGGCGCGCTCGGCATAGAAGGCCGCCAGCCGCGCGAAGCCACCGGGCGCCTCCTCGAGGTTGGTGTGCATGGAGCCCATCAGCACCCGATTGGGTAGCGTCAGGTGGCCCACCTCGAGGGGGCGAAAGAGATGCGGATAGCGCACGCCGAGTTCCTCCTGCTGGTCACGTCACGGCCAATATTCAAACAACTGTATGATGGATAGCCGCAAAGCGCAAAGCGCAAAGCGCTCACCGGCGTGGCAAAGGGGCAGATGGCGTAAGGCAAGATAGGCGAGGCGGCGGGCGGGCAGCAAGACGGGCGGAACCGGGGCATGGGTAACAGGCAGGCACGCAAGAACCCCGAGCCGTGGGACTCGGGGTTCGGGAATTCGTGATGGCGGACCGGACGGGACTCGAACCCGCGACCTCCGGCGTGACAGGCCGGCATTCTAACCGACTGAACTACCGGTCCGCATGGTGGGTGATACCGGACTCGAACCAGTGACCCCCAGCATGTGAGGCTGGTGCTCTAACCAACTGAGCTAATCACCCACGAACATCGAACTGCTTGCTGCGACTGCCTGGCCATCGTGGCGGACCGGACGGGACTCGAACCCGCGACCTCCGGCGTGACAGGCCGGCATTCTAACCGACTGAACTACCGGTCCACAAGATGACGTGCAGCCAGGAAGACGATGGCGGACCGGACGGGACTCGAACCCGCGACCTCCGGCGTGACAGGCCGGCATTCTAACCGACTGAACTACCGGTCCGCTGCGTGCTTCCTACTTACGTGACACTCCATCGCCGAGGCCATGGTGGGTGGTACAGGGTTCGAACCTGTGACCCCCAGCTTGTAAGGCTGGTGCTCTCCCGGCTGAGCTAACCACCCCGGTCACGTGGCGCTGCATTCTACAGGGGCACCGCCCGATGTCAACGCTTTTCGTATCGCCACGGCGCCCTGCCGCCCACCTCATAACCACCACCGTATCATCGACTTGCCCGTGTTGCCCGCGGCATGGAGGCGTCATGAGTGGGCGGCCATGAAGGCGGCGATCACCCCGGCCGCCTCGGCAATCAGCTGTCCCTGGTCCCGTCCCGATGCCCGCCTGGGCCGCCAGTCGTGATCGCCATCCTCGAGCCAGTGCACCCGCACCACCTCGGGCAGGGCATGACCGGCCAGCTCCTCCCGGGTTCCGAAGGGATCGCGACTGCCCTGCACCACCAGGGTCGGACAGGCCAGCAGTGGCCAGTGAGCCAGACGCCAGCTCCCCGGCCGACGGGGCGGGTGGAAGGGATAGCCGCAGAGCACCAGCCCGACCGCCTGGTCGCGCGCGGCGAACAGGCTGGCGGCCCGCCCGCCCATGGACTTGCCACCGAGCCACAGGGGGGCGAGCTCCGGATGCGACACGGTGTCGCACCAGCGGGCCAGCTCGTCGACCAGGTGGTCGATCCGGGGAGGGGGACGACGCCGCGCTTCGCGACGCATCTGCTGCATGTAACCGAACTCGATGGCCAGGGTCTGGACACCCACCTCGGCCAGCGCCTCGCGCAGCTTCACCATCAGGGACGAGTCCTGCCCGGCCCCCGCCCCGTGGGCGATCAGCAGGCGTCCGTGACGGGCCTGTCCACGGACCTCGAGGGGTCCGAGCCCCTCGACCAGCCAGCTGCCCCGCCCCCCCGACAGCAGGTGGTCGCGGAGCCGACGCGGGGAGATCACGGCTTCGACTTGACAGAAATATTCCGACACTCGGCGGCCTCTCGAGTTCATGAATTAGCACTTCGGCGTGTTCAGGTTGATGCGGGCCTGCGCTAGAATCCCGGCTGGATATTGACCTGCATCATCCTGCGGGAGGCCGACCCGGGGCAGAATGCCGCGGGGCAACCCAATACCGCATTCGATGGGAACCTGACATGAGCACAGCACTTGAACACCCGACCTACAACTACAAGGTAGTTCGGCAGTTCGCGATCATGACGGTGGTGTGGGGCATCGTGGGCATGACCCTCGGTGTCATCCTCGCCGCACAGCTAGTATGGCCGCAACTCAACCTGGGGCTGCCGTGGACGAGCTTCGGCCGCCTGCGCCCCCTCCACACCAACGCCGTGATCTTCGCCTTCGGCGGCTCGGCGCTGTTCGCCACCTCCTACTACGTGGTGCAGCGCACCTGCCAGACGCGATTGTTCTCGGACAAGCTGGCGGCCTTCACCTTCTGGGGTTGGCAGGCGGTGATCCTGGCGGCCGTGGTGACCCTGCCCATGGGCTACACCGAGGTCAAGGAGTACGCCGAGCTGGAGTGGCCGATCGACATCCTGATCGCGGTGGTGTGGATCAGCTATGCCATCGTCTTCCTCGGCACCATCAAGCTGCGCAGAACCTCCCACATCTACGTGGCCAACTGGTTCTTCGCCGCCTTCATCCTCACCGTGGCGGTGCTGCACATCGTCAACAGCGCGGCCATTCCCGTCTCCGCGATGTACTCCATCTCCCTCTACTCCGGGGCCATCGACGCCATGGTGCAGTGGTGGTACGGCCACAACGCGGTGGGCTTCTTCCTGACCGCCGGCTTCCTGGGGATGATGTACTACTTCGTGCCCAAGCAGGCCGAGCGTCCCGTCTACTCCTACCGCCTGTCCATCGTCCACTTCTGGGCGCTGATCATGGTCTACATGTGGGCCGGCCCGCACCACCTGCACTACACCGCCCTGCCCAACTGGGCCCAGTCCCTGGGCATGATCATGTCGATCATCCTGCTGGCCCCCTCCTGGGGCGGCATGATCAACGGCATGATGACCCTCTCCGGGGCCTGGCACAAACTGCGCACCGATCCGACCCTGCGCTTCCTGGTGGTCGCCCTCTCCTTCTACGGCATGTCCACCTTCGAGGGCCCGATGATGGCGGTCAAGACCGTCAACGCCCTCTCCCACTACACCGACTGGACCATCGGCCATGTCCACGCCGGGGCACTCGGCTGGGTGGCGATGATCACCATCGGCTCCCTGTACCACCTGATCCCGCGCCTGTTCGGCCGCACCGAGATGTACTCGGTGGGCATGATCGCCGTGCACTTCTGGCTGGCGACCATCGGCACCGTGCTCTACATCGCCGCCATGTGGGTCAACGGCATCCTGCAGGGCCTGATGTGGCGCGCCATCAACCCCGACGGCACCCTGATGTACACCTTCGTCGAGGCCGTCGAGGCCAGCGGCCCTGGCTACATCGTACGCCTGATCGGCGGCCTGTGCTGGGTACTCGGCATGCTGATCATGGCCTACAACGTCACCATGACCGTCAAGCGCAGTGATACCGTGCGCCAGCCGATTCCGCAGACTGCCTGAGACAACCGGGGAAACCGACACCAATGAGACACGAGATCGTCGAAAAGAACGTCGGCCTGCTCGCCGTACTGGTCCTGGTGGTGATCAGTTTCGGTGGCCTGGCCGAGGTCGTGCCGCTGTTCTTCCAGAAGCAGACGACCGAACCCGTCGAGGGGCTGCGCCCGCTCTCCGCCCTGGAACTGGAGGGGCGTGACATCTATCGCCGCGAGGGCTGCGTCGGCTGCCACTCGCAGATGATCCGCCCCTTCCGCGCCGAGACCGAGCGCTACGGCCACTACAGCGTGGCCGGCGAGTCGGTCTACGAGCACAACTTCCTGTGGGGCTCCAAGCGCACCGGGCCGGACCTGGCACGCGTCGGCGGCCGCTACAGCGACGACTGGCACCGCGCCCATATGTACAATCCGCGTGACGTCGTGCCGGAATCGATCATGCCGGCCTACCCCTGGCTGTTCGAGAACACCCTCGACGGGCGCGCCACGCCGCGCAAGATGGAGACCCTGCGCAGCCTCGGCGTTCCCTACACCGACGAGCAGATCGAGAACGCCACCAGCGAAGTGCGTGGCCAGCAGGAGATCACCGCCCTGGTCGCCTACCTGCAACAGTTGGGCACCGTGCTCGAGGGCACGCGCTGACATGGATACCGGGACCTTTCGCGGCATCATCACCGGGCTGCTGATCCTGGCCTTCATCGGCATCACCGCCTGGGCCTACTCCAGGCGCCGCAAGCCGGACTTCGACGAGGCGGCCAACCTGCCCTTCGCCGACGATGATGAGCAACCGACCCGTGACAAGCGCCTCTCGCCGGAAGAGCGGACGAACGAGGCCGATTCCCGAGAAGACAAGGGAGACAGGAACGCATGAACAATCTTTGGGATGACTCCCTTTCAGGCTTCTGGAGCGCCTGGATCATCGTCATCACGCTGGGCTCCATCGGGCTGGCCTTCTGGCTGCTCTACGCCAACCGCCGCACCGACAAGGCCCCCGACGCCGAGGGCAACATCGAGACCACCGGCCACGCCGCCGACGGCATCGAGGAGTACGACAACCCGCTGCCGCGCTGGTGGTTCCAGCTCTATGTCGGCACCGTGATCTTCGCGCTGGGCTACCTGCTGCTCTACCCGGGGCTGGGCAACTTCGCCGGCGTCCTGGGCTGGACCCAGGAAGGCCAGTGGGAAGAGGAGGTGGCGCGTGCCGAGGAGCGCTTCACGCCGATCTTCGCCCAGTACGAGGAGGTGCCGATTCCCGAACTGGCCGAAGACGCCGAGGCGATGCAGGTGGCCGAGCGCATCTTCCTGAACAACTGCGCGGTGTGTCACGGCTCCAATGCCCGGGGTGGCTACGGCTTCCCCAACCTGACCGACGACGACTGGCTCTACGGCGGGGAACCGGAGCAGATCGTGACGACCCTGACCAATGGCCGCAACGGCCTGATGCCGTCCTGGCAGCAACTGGGCGAGAACAACATCGAGAACCTCACCCAGCATGTGCTGTCACTCTCGGGACTGGAGCACGATGCCGAGCGCGCCGAGCAGGGCGCCGCGCTCTTCACCTCGGTCTGTGCCGCCTGCCACACGCCCGACGGCACCGGCAACCAGGCCCTGGGGGCGCCCAACCTGACCAACGACACCTGGCTCTACCGGGCCCCGGGGCAGAGCGTCGCCGATGCGGTGCGCCAGACCCTGCGCAACGGCCGCAACGGCCACATGCCGGCCCAGGCGGCCTATATCGGCGAGGAGCGGGTCCACCTGGTCGCCGCCTATGTCTACAGCCTGCGCCTCCAGGACTGAGGCGGCCCGCACTGGACGGACAGGGTGCGGCCTCGGGTCGCACCCTGTCTCGTTGGGTCGAGGGGCCGATACAATGAACCGCGCTCGTTCCTGCCCTCCTCCCGTCGAGCCCTCCGTGAGCCTGCCATGAGCGACAAGATACCGACGACAGACGTCACCCCGACCCCGGTCGGCCATCATGCGCCCGGGGAAACCGTCACCCAGGAGATGTACGCCAGCCGGCGCCACATCTACGTGCGCGAGATCAAGGGGCTCTTCCAGCGCCTCCGCCGCGGTGCCAACTGGGGGCTGATGCTGCTCTTCTTCGGCCTGCCCTGGCTGCAGTGGGGAGATCGCCCGGCGGTCTGGTTCGACCTGCCGGGGCGCGAATTCCATATCTTCGCCGCCACCTTCTACCCCCAGGAGTTCATGCTGCTCTCCTGGCTGCTGATCATCTGCGCCTTCGGCCTGTTCCTCATCACCGTCTTCGCCGGCCGCGTCTGGTGCGGTTACACCTGTCCCCAGAGCGTCTGGACCTTCCTGTACATCTGGTTCGAGCATCGCCTGGAGGGGCCGCGCAACCGGCGCATCAAGCTCGACAGGGCAGCGATGACCCTCGACAAGGCCTGGCGCAAGGGGACCAAGCACGCCGTCTGGCTGGCCATCGCCCTGGCCACCGGCGTCACCTTCGTCGGCTACTTCACGCCGATCCGCGACCTGGTGGTAGAACTGCCGACGCTGCAGGCCCATGGCTGGTCCTACTTCTGGGTCGGCTTCTTCCTGGTCTTCACCTATCTCAACGCCGGCTGGCTGCGCGAACAGGTGTGCATCTACATGTGCCCCTACGCCCGCTTCCAGTCGGTGATGTTCGACGCCGACACCCTGATCGTCTCCTACGACGAGGCCCGCGGCGAACCCCGCGGCCCCCGCAAACGGAGCCTCGGCCACCAGGAGGCGCGCGAGGCGGGGTACGGCGACTGCATCGACTGCGACCTCTGCGTGCAGGTCTGCCCCACCGGCATCGACATCCGTGAGGGCCTGCAGTACGAGTGCATCACCTGTGCGGCCTGCATCGATGCCTGCGACAGCGTGATGGACAAGATGGGCTACCCGCGGGGCCTGATCCGCTACACCACCGAGAACGCCCTGGAGGGCAGGCCGAGTCGCATCCTGCGCCCGCGCCTGCTCGGCTACCTGGCGGCGCTGCTGGTGATGGTCGGCGCCTTCGCCTGGGCACTGTCCGAGCGCATGCCGCTGGGCTTCGAGGTCGAGCGCGAGCGCAACCAGCTGTTCCAGATGACCCGCGAGGGGCGCGTCAGCAATGCCTACACGCTGACCATCCGCAACCTCGACCGCGAGGACCGAGTCTATCGCCTGGAGGTCAGCGGCCTGCCCGGCCTCGAACTGGATACCGACAGTATCCGGGTGCCCGCCGGCACATCACGCCAGGCCGTGGCGAGCATCACCGCCGCCCCGGACGTCATCGAGCTGCCGAGCCACGATATCCAGCTGCACCTCGCAGCCGAGGGCGACGACCGCATCCGCCTGACGCGCGACACACGCTTCATCGGACAGATCCGGAGATAACCGTGCAAGCCCATCCCGTGCCCCCCTGGTACAAGCAGTTCTGGCCCTGGTTCCTGATCGGCCTGCTGCTGTCGGCGATCACCGTCAGCACCACCTTCGCGGTACTGTCGGTGCGCTCCTTCGACGGCATGGTGCAGGAGGACTACTACGAGCACGGCCGCGCCATCAACATGGTGCTGGCCAAGCAGCAGCGCGCCGCCGACCTGGGCCTCGAGGCCCGACTGCGCATCGACCCCCTCACCAGCGACGTGGTGCTCGACCTGGGGGGCGACACCCGCCCCGAGCGGCTGGTGCTCAAGTTGATCTTCCCCACCGCGGCCGATCGCGACCAGGAGTTGGTGCTCGAGCATGTCCGCGAGGGTCGCTACCTGGCCCAGGCGCCGGACAACCTGCGCTATCGCTGGTACCTGCAGCTGCAGCCCGCCGGCGAGGGCCCGGAATGGCGGCTGGTCGGCGAGGCACGCTTCCCCGACGAGGGGAGCATCGCCCTGACCCCGGGTCGCCCGGCGGCCGAATGACCGCTTTCCGCCTCGTCGTCGTGCCCCCGACCCGCCCATGACCGTAGAAGCCACCGCCGCTACCGGCCACGACTGCTACCACTGCGGCAACCAGGTGCCCGAGGGAGCCCCCTGGTCGATCACCCTCGACGACCGGGCGCGGCCCCTCTGCTGCCCCGGCTGCGAGGCGGTGGCCCATGCCATCGTCGACGGCGGTCTCGCGAGCTACTACCGCTTCCGCACCGAGCTGCCCGAGCGCCCCGACGACCGCCAGGCGGTCAGGGCCGAGACCTGGGCGGTGTTCGACGACGCCGGCCTCCAGCGACAGTTCGTCCACCCCGAGGCCGATGGCGGAGGCGTCCATGCCACCCTCGCGGTGGACGGCATCACCTGTGCCGCCTGTGCCTGGCTGATCGAGCACCGGCTCAACGCCCTGGAGGGCATCGACTCCAGCGCCGTCAACCTGACCCACCACCGGGTGCGGGTGAGCTGGGACCCGCAGCGGGTCAAGCTGTCGCGGATCCTCGCCGAGATGGCGGCGATCGGCTACCAGGCCCAGCCCTACGAGCCCGACGAGGCCCAGAGCCGCCTGCAGCGGGAGGAGCGCATGAACGTGCGCCGACTGATCGTCGCCGCCGTGGGCATGGCCCAGGTAATGATGTTCTCCATCCCCATCTATGTGTCCGCGCCCGGTGAGATCAGCGACGACTTCCTCGCCCTCTTCCACTGGCTCTCCTTCGCCCTGGCCACCCCGGTGGTGTTCTTCTCGGCCCTGCCCTTCTTCCGCAATGCCGTGCGCGACCTGCGCACCCGGGTACTGGGCATGGACGTGCCGGTGTCGCTCGCCATCGGCGGCGCCTACCTCGCCAGCGGCTATGCGGTGCTCTCCGGCACCGGCGAGGTCTACTTCGACTCGGTAACCATGTTCACCTGCTTCCTGCTCTTCGGTCGCTACGTGGAGGCCCGCGCCCGGCGCCGCAGCGGTCACAGCGGCAATGCCATGACCGGCGTCCTGCCGCTCTCGGCGATCCGCCTCACCGACGAGGGCGAGGAGCGCATCCTGCCGGCCAGCGAACTCGCCCCCGGCGACCGGGTACTGGTCAAGCCCGGCCACGGCGTGCCCGCCGACGGGGTGATCGAGGATGGCGAGTCGAGCCTCGACGAATCGATGCTCACCGGCGAGTACCTGCCGGTGGCGCGCCGCCCGGGGGAGACCGTCACCGGCGGCAGCCAGAACGTCGAGAGCCCGCTGGTGGTGCGCGTCACCCACGCCGGGCGCGAGGCCCGGGTCGCCGGCATCGTCGACCTCACCGACCGCGCCTTCGCCAGCCGTCCGCGACTGGCCCGGATGGCTGCCCGCATGTCGCACCTCTTCGTGCTGCGTCTGCTGCTGGTGACCGCCTGTGTCTCCACTGCCTGGTGGTTCATCGACCCCTCGCGGATGCTCTGGGTCACCCTCTCGGTGCTGGTGGTGACCTGCCCCTGCGCCCTGGCGCTCGCCACCCCCACGGCGCTGACCGCCGGCCACGGCCAGCTGCGCCGCCGCGGCGTGCTGGTGACCCGCGCCAACGCCATCGAGGCGCTCTCCCGGCTCGACAGGGTGATCCTCGACAAGACCGGCACCCTGACCACAGGGCGCATGGCACTGGTGGAGACCCGCCCGCTCGGCGACCTCGACGAGGCACGCGCCCGGGTGCTGGCCGCGGCCCTCGAGGCGAGCTCGGAGCACCCCATCGCCCGCGCCTTCCATCCACACCGCGACGCCACGGTGCGCGCCCGGAACCCGGTCAGCCGCACCGGCCAGGGCCTGGAGGGCGAGATCGAGGGACGCCCCTGGCGCCTGGGCAAACCCGATTTCGCCGCGCCGGCACAGCCGCCGAGCCCGCCGGGCGAGGGGCAGTGGCTGCTGCTCGCCGAGGCGGGCGAGCCACGCGCCTGGTTCATGCTGCAGGATCATGTGCGCGAGGATGCGGCCGACACCATCACCGCCCTCCAGGCGCTGGGGCTGCAGGTGGAGTTGCTCTCCGGCGATACTCCCGAGGCGGTGGGCCGGCTCGCCGCGCGGCTCGGCATCGTCACCTGGCAGGCCTCGGCCAGCCCGGAGGACAAGCTCGCGCGCATCCGCTCCCTGCAGGCCGGGGGCGAGAAGGTGGCCATGGTCGGCGATGGCATCAACGACGTGCCGGTGCTGGCCGGGGCCGACGTGGCCATCGCCATGAACGGCGCCACCGACCTGGCCCGCACCAGTGCCGACGCCGTCTTGCTCAGCCCACGGCTGGCGCGTATCGTCGAAGCCATCGAGATCAGTCGGGCCACCCGCCGGGTCATGCGCCAGAACATGATCTGGTCGGTGTGCTACAACGTCTCGGCACTGCCGCTGGCGGCCATCGGCATCGTGCCGCCCTGGGTCGCCGCGTTGGGCATGTCGGCCAGTTCGCTGGTGGTGGTGGGCAATGCCCTGCGACTCAACCGCTTCCGCTCGGCCGCCGCGCCCTTCGTTCCGACCCCACGGCTGGTGAACGCATGAGCATCCTCTACCTGCTGATTCCGCTGTCGCTGATCCTGCTCGGCCTCGCCGTCTGGGCCTTCTTCTGGGCCGTGAAGCATGACCAGTTCGAGGATCTCGAGGGCCCCGCCCATCGCATCCTCTTCGACGAGGACGAGAACGACCTCCCCCCCGAGGAGCGCCAGCGCCGGCGACAGTCGCGTGGCGAGGTCGACGACGCCCCCGCTGACCGGGAGGAACCGCCGCGCTGATGGATCCCACCGGCCTGGGTCTACCGCCCCTGCTGGCGGCCTTCGTCTTCGGCCTGCTCGGCGGCGCCCACTGCATCGGCATGTGCGGCGGCATCATGAGTGTGCTGACCTTCGCCGTGCCCCCCAGCCTGCGCTCCCCGACACGGCTCTCCGGATTGCTGCTCGGCTACAACCTGGGGCGCATCACCAGCTACATGACCGCCGGTGCGCTGGTGGCCGGGCTCGGCACCCTGGTCGCCATCACCCCCACGGCCCGCCTGGTGCTGCAGGGGCTGGCCGCGGTGATGCTGATCCTGATGGCGCTCTATATCGCCGACTGGTGGAAGGGGCTGCTCAGGGTGGAGGCCGTCGGCAAGCGGCTGTGGCGCCACCTGGAGCCGCTGGGCCGGCGGCTGATGCCTGTGGTGAAGGTTCCCCAGGCGGTGGCGCTGGGGGCAGTCTGGGGCTGGTTGCCGTGCGGGCTGGTCTACTCCATGCTCGCCTGGAGCCTGGCCACCGCCGCCCCGCACCAGGGCGCCCTGCTGATGGGCGCCTTCGGCCTGGGTACCCTGCCGGCCCTGCTGGTCACCGGCCTGGCGACACGCCAGCTCGGCAGCCTGATCCGCCACCGCGCCACCCGCACCCTGGCCGCGGCGTCGATCATCGCCTTCGCCCTGTGGCAGCTCTGGATGCTGCTGCCCGCCGGCGGCCACGCCTGACCCCCCGACGATCTCGTTCCCGCTTGACGCAGCTCAACACGGCCGGGGGTCGCCCTCGCTACCATCGAGGCATGTCCATCATCCGGAGTGCCGTCATGTCCGCTCACGCGACGCGCGAAGGCCCAGGGGGTTCCGCCCAGTTCGCCTGGGACCCGGTACTGCTGCGCCGCTACGACGCCTGCGGCCCGCGCCCCACCTCACATCCCACGGCCCTCGGCTTCCGGGAGGACTTCGGGCCCGACGACTTCACCGCGGCCCTCGCCCGCAGCAACGACGCGGGCCGTGCCTTGTCGCTCTATGTCCATGTGCCCTTCTGCCGCCAGGCCTGCTTCTACTGTGCCTGCAACAAGATCGCCACCGGGGACACGCGGCTGGCCGAGCCGTACCTGTCGCGCCTCGACCGGGAGATGGTGCTCACCTCCCGCCATCTCGACGCCGCCCGGGAGGTCCAGCAGCTGCACTGGGGCGGCGGCACCCCGACCTTCCTCACCCTCGACCAGATGAGCGACCTGATCGATCGCCTCGATGCCCGTTTCGGGCTCTCGGGCTCGAGGGAGCGTGACTACGCCATCGAGATCGACCCCCGGGAGGCCAATGTCCTCACCCTGCGCCATCTGCAGGCACTCGGCTTCAACCGCCTGAGCCTCGGCGTCCAGGACCTGGACCTCAGGGTGCAGCAGGCGATCAACCGGGTCCAGCCCCGGGTACTCACCGAGTCGCTGATCGACGAAGCCGACCGCCTCGGCTTCCGCTCGCTCAACCTCGACCTGATCTATGGCCTGCCGCTGCAGACCCGCGACAGTTTCGCCGAGACCCTGGCGCAGGTGATCGCCATGGCCCCGGCCCGGCTGTCGGTGTTCCACTATGCTCACCTGCCCGAACGCTTCACGCCCCAGCGCCGCATCCACGCCGAGGACCTGCCCGGGCCCGAGGAGACGCTGGCGATGCTGCATACCACCCTCGAGATGCTGACCGCGGCGGGCTATGTGCACATCGGCATGGACCACTTCGCCCGCCCCGACGACAGCCTGGCAAAGGCCCAGCGCCAGGGTAGCCTCACGCACGACGTCCGGGGCTACTCCAGCCACGCCCGGTGCGACCTGGTGGGGCTCGGCGTCTCGGCGATCAGCCGGGTCGATGACGCCTACGCCCGGAACCCCGTGGGGCTCGCCGCCTATGAGGCGGCGCTGGATGCCGGCCGCCTGGCCACCGACCGCGGACGGCGCCTGACATTCGACGACTGCCTGCGGCGGCACGCCAGCGAGCGCCTGATATGCGACCTGTCCCTCGATCTCGAGGCGCTGGGCCAGGCCTTCGGGGTCGATGCCGAGGCCCGGCTGGCCGATGTCCTGGCCCGGCTGGAAGGAGCCGAGCGCGATGGCCTGGTGGAGCGTGCCGGCCCCCGGCTCGTCGTCACGCCGATCGGCCGGCTGCTGCTCCGGCACCTCGCCATGGCCTTCGACCCCCAGCTCCCGGACCAGCCGGCCTCGCCCCGCTCACGCCTCCGGTGAGGGACTACCTCCGATGGCCGGAGGCTACCTCCAAAGGGATGCTATGCCGGCCCGGACGAATCCCCCATAATGGTGGCAGAGTCACCATCATGGAGGAGAGCATGCCTGATACCGCGACCGGCAGGCGGCGTTCCCTGCTGCACGAGACCCGCTGCCAGACCTGCAGCCTCAGCTCGCTCTGCCTGCCGCTGGCACTCGAGCTCCAGGACATGGACCAGTTCGACGCCATCATCCGGCGCCGCGCTCCCCTGAAGAAGGGCGAGGCGCTGTTCCGCCAGGACAGCGCCTTCACCAGCATCTACGCCGTGCGCTCGGGCAGCCTCAAGCAGGTCACCACCGAGGGCTGCGGCGAGGACCAGTTGACCAACTTCTACCTGCCCAGCGAGCTGGTGGGCCTCGATGGCATCGACGAGGCGCGCTATCCCGGCACGGTGGTGGCGCTCGAGACCACCACCGTCTGCGAGATTCCCTTCGACCGCCTCGACGCCCTCTCCGAGGAGCTGCCGGAGCTGCGCACCCAGCTCTACCGCAGCATGAGCAAGGAGATGCGCGACGACCGCCGCATGATGCGGCTGCTGTCCCGCAAGACCGCCGACCAGCGCCTGGCGACCTTCTTCGCCGGCCTCTCCGACCGCTTCCGCCGCCGCGGCTACTCGCCCTACAGCTTCCGCCTCTCCATGTCCCGGGCCGATATCGGCAACTACCTGGGGCTGGCGGTGGAGACGGTGAGTCGCATCCTCGGCCGCTTCCAGACGCAGGGGCTGGTGGCCGTCTCCGGCCGCGAGGTCAACATCCTCGACCTGGCGGCCCTGGCACAGGTCGCCGAGGAGGAAGGCGCGCGCTGAGGCGCTGCGCGCCAGCTGGAAGCTGGAAGCTGGAAGCTGGAAGCTGGAAGCTGGAAGCTGGAAGCTGGAAGCTGGAAGCTGGAAGCTGGAAGCTGGAAGCTGGAAGCTGGAAGCTGGAAGCTGGAAGCTGGAAGCTGGAAATCAGCATGTTGCCACCAGCCCTGGCGTCAAGGTTTTTTCTTTAAGCTTCCAGGCGCGAAGCGCCGCTCTTCCAGCTTATGACTCTTGGCGGATATCGATGCGGTCGGCCTGCCGCCGGGCCTGCTTCTCCTCCAGGCCGGCGAAGTCGAAAAGCTTGCGGTCGGCCAACTGCGAGGGCGCCACGTTGGTCACCGCCTTGAACATGCTCTCGAGCCGGCCGGGGTGCCTGGCCTCCCATTCGGCGAGCATCTCCTTGACCACCTGGCGCTGCAGGTTGGGCTGGGAACCGCAGAGATTGCAGGGGATGATCGGGAAGTCCATCAGCCGCGCGAACTCGGCGATGTCCGCCTCCCGGCAATAGGCCAGCGGACGGATGACGATGTTCCGGCCGTCGTCGGAGAGCAGCTTGGGCGGCATCGCCTTGAGGCTGCCGCCGAAGAAGAGGTTGAGGAACAGCGTCTCGAGGATGTCCTCGCGATGGTGGCCCAGGGCGATCTTGGTGGCACCGATCTCCTCGGCGAAGCCGTAGAGCGAGCCGCGACGCAGCCGCGAACAGAGCGCACAGGTGGTCTTGCCCTCGGGGGTCTTCTCCTTGACCACCGAGTAGGTGTCGCGCTCGAGGATGTGGTACTCCACCCCGATGCCATCCAGGTACTCGGGCAACACCTGCTCGGGGAAACCGGGCTGCTTCTGGTCGAGGTTGACCGCCACCAGCGAGAAGCGCACCGGAGCATTGCGCTGCAGGCTGCGCAGGATCTCGAGCATGGTGTAGCTGTCCTTGCCGCCGCTCAGGCAGACCATCACCCGGTCGCCCTCGCCGATCATCTCGTAGTCGATGATGGCATTGCCCACCTGGCGTCGCAGGCGCTTCTGCAGCTTGTTGAACTCGCGCTTGCCCCTGGCATCGAGGGTGGTGGCGTCGCCTGCTGTGGCGGGAGCATCGGCAGGGTTGGGGTCGAAGATCACGGCGTCTTGCATGGTCGGGGCGCTGCCAGAGCGGCTGGAAATCACGGGTGCCTATCCTACCACCACCGCCGCCGCCTGGCGACGGTACGGCGTCGACGGCCCGGAGGATGCCCATGCCGTGGCTGCCCCTCGAGACGAGGGGCTCACGAGCTCCGCTTCGCCAGCATGGCGCCTCGCTCCAGGCGCAGATACATCAGCGCCGTGGTCACGGCATCGCCCAGGGCGGTGTGGCGTCCCATCACCGGCACTCCCAGGGCGCCGGCCACCTGCTCGAAGCGCAGGCCCGGCTCGACCTCGGGATGGCTGCGGCGTAGCTGACGGACATAGGCATGCGCCACGTCGATGCCGGCATTGGGCAGGTCGAAGCCGAAGCGCGGCCGCAACTCCCGGTTGATGATCGACAGATCGAAATCCAGGCACCAGCCCACCAGCGGCCGGTTGCCGATGAAGTCAAGGAAGCGGCCCAGTGCCGCCCCGATGCTTTCGCCACCCTCCAGGTCGATGCCACGCAGGCCGTGGATGCGTATCGAGTCGCCACTCAGCGACGCGGGCCGCTGCAGGCGCAGGTCCAGTGATTCGCTGGCCAGCACCCGATCGCCGCGAATCTTCACCGCCGCCAGCGACACCAGTTCGGCACTGCGGGTATCGAGCCCGGTGGTCTCGCTATCGATGGCGACCAGCTCGTCGCCGGTGTAGGGCTGGAACAACCAGGCATAATAGCCGTCGGCCTGGCGACGCCGGTCGGCGGCCCGGCGCAGTACCTTGAGCATGGAGTGACCTCCTGTTGTTGTTGTCGATCCCTGAAAGAGCGCCGCGCGTCATGAGTATTCCAGATGGAAGCGATGCGACAGGCGCTGCTTGAAATCCTTGACGATGTGCAGCGCCTCGCGGAGCAGGTCGCGCTCCAGCGACGAGAGTTCCTGCACCACCACCCGATCGGGCTTCCCGCCCTTGCTGCCATCGCCGTCCAGGCGCGCCAGCTGCTGCTCGAGGCGCAGTTGGGTGAACAGTGACAGCGCCTCGCCCAGGTCCTCGGCGAAACGAGCCTCCAGGCGACCGTCCTCGGCCAGGGCGTCGAGGCGCTCCAGCGTCGAGGTCAGGCGGATGCCGCGCTCCAGAGCCATGGCACGCACCCCGTGGACGATGGGGAAGATGCCGCCCTTCTTGATGTCGATGCCGTGCTGGGGCTTCTTCAACGAGCCGAACAGGGTCAGCGGCGTGGAGAAGCGCAATGCCGGGCGGGCAAAGTAGGAGAGCAGGATCTCGTCCCGGGAGCAGCGCTCGAACAGCTCCTCGCGGACCTGCTCGAGCAGGGTCGGGTTGCCTGCCACCGCGTGGGAGTCGAGCAGGATGGCGAGCTTCATCAGGCTGTCGCCGTCGCGGCCCGCCGCCCAGCGGGCAATGCGGCCGCGCCACTGGGTCACGCTGCCCACCCACTCCGGGTTGGAAACCATGATATTGCCCGGGCAGGGCGGATAGCCGAGCTCGATCAGGGTGTCGGTGAGTCGCTGCATCTGCTCGGCGCAGTCGGGCCAGTCGAGGTCATCGGCCAGGATCAGGCCATTGTCCTGATCGGTCTTGAGAATCTGTTCCCCGCGCCCCTCGCTGCCCATCACCATCAGGCAGCTGTCGCCGTGGTAGCGCTCGTCGATCAGAAAGCCCCAGGCCTTGTTCATGATGCGGCCGTTCAGCGCCGCCAGCAGCCCCATGGCGAAGCGCAGCTTGACTCCCTGGGCCATCAGCGCCCTCACCAGCTCCGGGGTACGCCGGCTGGCCGCGGCCAGCGCCTCGAGGCTGTCCGCCTGCGCCACCTGCAGGCTGACCACGTAGCTGCGGCTGGAGAAGTAGCTGAGCACGTCGGTCAGCTCGACCACGCCGCAGGGCGCGTCCTGCTCCATGACCACCACCCGCTCCACCTTGTGGCGAGTCATCACCACCAGCACCTCGAACAGGTACTGGTCCGGCGTCACCGTCACCAGCTCGAAGTGGGCCACCGCCTGCACCGGGCTGTCCTGCTCACGCCCCTCCAGCACCAGGGCGTTGAGCAGGTCGGTCTTGGTGACCATGCCCGCCCCCTGCTCGCCGTTGACCAGCAGACTATCGGCGTGACTGTCATGCAGGGTGGCCACCGCCTCGGCGATGGTCGACGCCGGCCCCACGCAGAGCGGCTGGCGCATGCACTCGCTGACCCTGGCCAGCATGAAGCCGGCCATGGTCACCCCCCCCTCGGCGCGCTGCTCGGTCAACAGGCGGGCCTTGTGGGCCAGGGTCTGGCGGAAGAACTCGGCGAAGGCCGGATAGTCGTCGCACAACTGCAGGAACAGGGCCTTCGGCAGCAGATAGCAGAGACTCTCCTGCTCGGCGCGGAAGCGATAGCGGCTCTTGCCGTTGAGGATGCTGATGGCACCGAACAGGTCGCCATGGGTGTAGTGGCCGATGCGCTCGCGCGCACCGGGAAGGGTCGTGTCCAGTTCCGCGACCTCGCCCTTATGGATGATGAAGACGAACTCACCGGGCTGGCCGGCCTCGAGAATGATCTCGTCACGATCGAAATAGGCCAGGTCGATACCACTGCGAACGCGCGCGCGTCCTTCATCATCCAGGAAGGTGAAGGGCGGTTGAGAGAGATCGACATCGACCATGGGGCTGTCCTCGTTAGGCGGCTGTCTCACCCCGCAGGTTCATAGGCCCGTCACGGCCACGGTGACTTCAAGATAGCAAAGTGATGATCCAGGAAAGAACCTAGACAATCGTCCTATCCTTTCCGAATTAGACCAACGTCATAGCGCCCTGCGTGATTAGACCATCGTCCCATACCTGGCCGGCTAGACCATCGTCCTATGCCCCCTCTGGATGACTCGCAACCTACGGCCACAACAGCTAATAAAGTGCTGATATGTAAAGAAAACTACAAACGACATTCCATCGCTATTTATTCATGATACCAAAGTCTGGGATTTATTTTTCCCGTTCATTGCCCAGTATCCACCATGAGTCATGCGGGGCAATCGCACGTCGACAATCCTTGTCACCGACAGGCTGGCAATATCCTCGTACAGGAGGACCGTTCGAGGGGGAGTCGTTGTATACGTGCGATTGCCCCGATGGGGCTTGTGGAATGATCGGCGCACCTTCTCACCCTCTCAATAACAAGTGGAGAGCAACACCATGGCAGATGAGAAATCCAATGCCGCTGCTTACTGGAAGGCGAACATCCGTCTGATTGCCGGCTGCCTGATCGTCTGGGCGCTGGTGTCCTACGGATTCGCCATCCTGCTACGTCCCCTGCTGTCAGCCATTCCCATCGGCGGTACGGACCTGGGCTTCTGGTTCGCCCAGCAGGGTTCGATCCTGACCTTCATCGGCATCATCTTCTTCTACGCGTGGAAGATGAACCGACTCGATAAACAGTTCGGACTCGGGGAGTAAGCCAGCATGAGTCAGTTTGCCATCAACCTGCTGTTCGTAGGGGCCTCCTTCGCCCTCTACATCGGCATCGCGATCTGGGCCCGTGCCGGATCGACCAAGGACTTCTACGTGGCCGGTGGCGGCGTGCACCCGATCACCAACGGCATGGCGACCGCCGCCGACTGGATGTCCGCGGCCTCCTTCATCTCCATGGCGGGCCTGCTGGCCTCCGGGGGCTACGCCAACTCCACCTTCCTGATGGGCTGGACCGGTGGCTACGTCATCCTGGCCATGCTGCTGGCGCCCTACCTGCGCAAGTTCGGCAAGTTCACGGTGCCCGACTTCATCGGTGACCGCTTCTACAGCAACACCGCCCGCCTGGTCGCCGTGATCTGCCTGGTCGTCGCCTCGATCACCTACGTCATCGGCCAGATGACCGGTGCTGGCGTGGCCTTCTCCCGCTTCCTGGAAGTCTCCAATACCTGGGGCATCTGGATCGCGGCCTTCATCGTCTTCCTCTACGCGGTCTTCGGCGGCATGAAGGGCATCACCTACACCCAGGTGGCCCAGTACATCGTGCTGATCATCGCCTACACTATCCCGGCCGTGTTCATCTCGCTGGAGCTGACCGGCAACCCCATTCCCGGCCTGGGCCTGTTCAGCACCCACTCCGAGTCCGGTGTGCCGCTGCTGGCGAAGCTGGATGACGTGATCAATGCGCTGGGCTTCCGCGACTACACGGCCGATGTCGACAACAAGCTCAACATGGTGCTGTTCACCCTGTCGCTGATGGTCGGTACCGCGGGCCTGCCTCACGTCATCATCCGCTTCTTCACCGTGCCGAAGGTGGCCGATGCGCGCTGGTCTGCCGGCTGGGCCCTGGTGTTCATCGCCCTGCTCTACCTGACCGCTCCCGCGGTGGGGTCCATGGCACGCCTGAACCTGATGACCACCGTCTATCCGGATATGGCCGGCCAGGTCGAGAACTACGATGAAGCCGCCACCAACCCCATCCTCTACGAGGAGCGTCCCGAGTGGGTCCGGACCTGGGAAGAGACCGGCCTGATCACCTTCGAGGACAAGAACGGCGACGGCCGCATCCAGGTCTACAACGACGGCAACGAAGCCTTCGCTTCAACCGCCGCAGAACGTGGCTGGGAAGGCAGCGAACTTACCGTCAACAACGACATCCTGGTCCTCGCCAACCCGGAGATCGCCAACCTGCCGAGCTGGGTCATCGGCCTGATCGCCGCCGGTGGTATCGCTGCGGCACTGTCCACGGCCGCCGGCCTGCTGCTGGCCATCTCCTCGGCCATCAGCCATGACCTGATCAAGACCATGATCAACCCGAAGATCACCGAGAAGGGCGAGATGCTGGCGGCGCGGATCTCCATGGCCGGCGCCATCCTGCTGGCGACCTACCTGGGCCTGAATCCCCCGGGCTTCGCGGCACAGACGGTGGCGCTAGCCTTCGGTATCGCCGGTGCCTCGCTGTTCCCGGCGCTGATGATGGGCATCTTCTCCAAGCGGGTGAACAACAAGGGCGCCGTTGCCGGCATGCTGACCGGCCTGGGCACTACCCTGCTCTACATCTTCACCTACCTGGGCTGGTTCTTCATTCCGGAGACCAACATGCTGCCCAACACGCCGGACAACTGGATCCTGGGCATCTCGCCGCTCTCCTTCGGTGCGGTCGGCGCGATCTTCAACTTCGCCGTGGCCTTCGCCGTCTCCAGCGCCACCGAGGAGCCGCCGCAGGAAATCCAGGACCTGGTGGAAAGCGTCCGCTATCCGAAGGGTGCTGGTATCGCGACCGGCCACTAAGCCATAATGGCTGCCCGACCCGGGCTCCGGGTCGGGGACCCAAACCGGATCGGGCTTCCATGGGGAAGCCCGATCTCTTTCAGGAAGGTCGATTTATGTTATGGCATTTGATCGGGGCGATTTTTGCCGGCCTGGGCGCCGCGGGGATCGGCCTGCTGCTGCGTCTCGTCAGCGGCAAGCGGCTGCCACGCTGGATCATCCCCGTCTGTGCCGGCCTCGGCATGCTGGGCTACCAGATACACTACGAGTACTCCTGGTTCAGCCAGAAACAGCTCCAACTGCCCGAGTCGGCTCGGGTCGTCTCCATCGAGAAGGGCGGTGCCTTCTGGCGTCCCTGGACCTACATCTTCCCCATGACCACGGCCTTCAGCGTCGTGGACCGGGACAACCTGGTCCCGACGCAGGTGGAGCACCACCGACTGGTCGAGTTCATTCTCTATCGCTTCGAACGACAGTACGTGGACCAGGTGTCACACCAGGCCTGGCTGATGAACTGCACCACGCAATCCAAGCTGCCCCTCGTGGGTGAGGAGCGCCGGCCACGCTTCGCCGAGCTGAGCAGTATCGACGCCGAAGCCCCCCTGTTCCAGGCGGTATGCACCGAGGAGTGACCTGCCTTCCCTGGCAACTGACGGCCAGCGGTCGACCGAGCGACGCCCGGCTGCCCTCTCGGGCGGCATTGCCCTAGAATGGGCGCACACAGGGGGGAGTGCGCATGTTCGCTGGCTGGCTGCTGATCGCCGTTTCGTTGCTCTACATCGCCGTGCTGTTCGCCATCGCCTGGCGGGGCGACCGCCGTGCCCGCGAGCACGGCGCCAGCCGGCGCCGCCCGGTGATCTACAGCCTGGCGCTGGCCATCTACTGCACCTCCTGGACCTTCTATGGCGCCGTGGGCCAGGCGGCCACCGCCGGCTGGTCCTTCGCCAGCATCTATGCCGGGCCGATCCTGACGTTCCTGCTGTTCTGGCCGGTGCTGGCCAAGATGATCCGCGTCGCCAAGCACCAGAACGTTACCTCGATCGCCGATTTCATCGCCTCGCGCTACGGCAAGACCCAGTCGCTGGCGGCCTTCGCCAGCCTGGTGGCGCTGATCGGCACCCTGCCCTACATCGCCCTGCAGCTGAAGGCGGTGGCCACCTCCTTCGCCGTGCTCACCGATGCCACCGACATCACCCGCACCCCGCTGTTCGGCGACACCGCCTTCTACGTGGCGCTGGTGATGGCGGCCTTCGCCATCCTCTTCGGCACTCGCCACACCGACGCCACCGAGCACCACGAGGGGCTGATCCACGCCGTGGCCTTCGAGTCGCTGGTCAAGCTGCTCGCCTTCCTGATACTCGGCGCCTACGTCACCTGGGGCATGTTCGACGGCCTCGGCGATCTGCTGGGGCGGGCCGAGACCCAGCTGGAACTGCAGCGTCAGCTCGCCCAGCAGGACTTCGGCCAGAGCTTCTGGGCCCAGACCCTGCTCGCCATGCTGGCCATCCTCTGCCTGCCCCGCCAGTTCCACGTGGCGGTGGTGGAGAATACCCACCGCGACGACGCCACCAAGGCACGCTGGCTCTTTCCGCTCTACCTGGTGGCCTTCGCCTTCTTCGTGCTGCCGCTGGCCGCCGCCGGCCTGACGATGTTCGCCGACAGCGGCATCGAGCCGGACACCTATGTGCTGGCGCTGCCGATGGCGGCGAACAACGAGTGGCTGACCCTGCTGACCTTCATCGGCGGCTTCTCGGCGGCCACCGGCATGGTGATCGTCGCCGCCGTGGCGGTATCGATCATGATCTCCAACGAGATCGTGATCCCGGCGCTGTTCCGCCTGCGCTGGTTCGACACCAAGGCACGCGACTACGGCCGCCTGGTGCTGCGCGCGCGGCGCATCACCATCGCCGTGATCCTGGGGCTGGCCTACGGCTTCTACCAGCTGATCGGCGAATTCACCTCGCTGGCCTCCATCGGCATGCTGTCGTTCGCCGCCGCCGCCCAGTTCGCCCCGGCCCTGATCGGCGGCCTCTACTGGAAGCGCGGCAACCGCCTCGGGGTGATCGTCGGCATGAACGCGGGCTTCGCCATCTGGGCCTACAGCCTGCTGATGCCGGCGATGATCTCCGCCGGGGTGCTGCCGGGACACTGGCTCGCCGGCGGGCCGCTCGGCATTGCCTGGCTCACCCCCACCTCGCTGTTCGGCCTCAATGTTGGCGACAGCTTCACCCACGGCGTGATGCTCTCGCTGGGCATCAATCTCTTCTGCTACATCTTCATCTCGCAGATGACCCCCCAGCGGGTGGTCGAGCGCATCCAGGCCTCGCTATTCGTCGACAGCGTCGAGACCCGCCAGACCTCGGTGAACCGCCCCTGGACCGGTGCCACCACCGTCGGCGACCTCAAGGTGCTGTGCGAGCGCTTCCTTGGCGCCGGCCAGGTGAGCCGCGCCTTCGACGACTATGCCCGGCGCACCGGCAAGACGCTGGACGACAGCACCCGCGCCTCGATCGACGTGATCCAGTTCACCGAGCGCTTCCTGGCCTCGGTGCTGGGTGCCTCCTCGGCGCGCATCGTGGTCAACTCGGCCCTGCAGGGGCGCGGCATCGGCATCTCGGACGTCATCTCCATCGTCGACGAGGCCTCCCAGGTGCTGGAGTTCAACCGTGCCCTGCTGCAGGCCACCATCGAGAACATCAACCAGGGCATCAGCGTGGTCGACCAGAACCTGCGGCTGGTGGTGTGGAACCAGCGTTACCTGGAGCTGTTCCGCTTTCCCGACCACCTGATCCGGGTCGGCGCCCCGATGGACAAGATCTTCCGCTACAACGCCCACAACGGCGAGTACGGCCCCGGCGATCCCGAGGAGCACGTGCGACTGCTGATCGACAATATCCGCGAGGGTCACCCTCATCGCTACGTGCGCTACCGCCAGGACGGCAGTGTGCTGGAGGTGCAGGGCAATCCCATGCCCGGTGGCGGTTTCGTCTACACCTACCAGGACATCACCCAGCAGAAGCGCATCGAGGAAGCGCTGATCCGCTCGGAAAACAACATCCGCATCTACACCGACAACGTGCCGGCGCTGATCGCCTACTTCGACAAGGAGTGCCGCTACCTCTTCACCAACCGCGCCTACGAGCAGGCCTTCGGCATCGACCGCAACGCGGTGATCGGCAAGCATATCGAGCAGGTGATCTCGCCGGAGATGGCCCGCAACCGGGCCCCCTGGATCGAGCGGGCCCTGAGCGGCGAGCGGGTCAGTTTCGAGGTCTCGCTGCCCCTCTCCGAGGGGACCCGCTACATGCTGGTCACCTACACGCCGCATTTCGGCGACAGCGGCGCCATCCTCGGCTTCTTCGCCCTCTACCAGGACATCACCGAGCGGCGCCTGGCGGAGATCGCCCTCAAGGAGACCAACGAGACCCTGGAGGAGCGGGTCCGCGAGCGGACCCAGGCGCTCTCCGAGGCCAACGCCGCCCTGCGTCAGGAGAACCGGGTACGCGCCGAGGCAGAATTGGCCCTGCGCCAGGCCAAGCAGGTGGCAGAAGACGCCAACGCCTCCAAGACCCGCTTCCTGGCCGCGGCCAGCCACGACCTGCTGCAGCCGCTCAATGCCGCGCGGCTGTTCACCTCGGCGCTCTCCCAGGAGATGGATGCCGCCGACATGAAACGCACCATCGGCCATATCGACAACTCGCTGCAGGCCGCCGAGGAGCTGCTCGGCACCCTGCTCGATATCTCCAAGCTCGATGCCGGCGCCCTGACCCCGCGGCGCAGCCACTTCGCCCTGGCCGACGTCTTCCGCCCACTGCGTGCCGAGTTCGAGGTGATGGCCGAAGACCGCGGCCTCGACCTGGTGGTGGTGCCGACCCGTTCCTGGGTCGACAGCGACTCCCAGATGCTGCGCCGGATCATCCAGAACTTCCTGTCGAACGCCATCCGCTATACCCAGGAGGGGCGCGTGTTGCTGGGGTGCCGTCGCCACGGCGAACGACTCGCCATCGAGGTGTGGGACAGTGGCCCGGGGATCCCCGACTCCAAGCAAGCCGAGATATTCCAGGAGTTCCGCCGCCTCGACCAGGCCTCACGGCACAAGGAGAGCGAGAAGGGGCTCGGCCTGGGCCTCTCCATCGCCGATCGCATGTGTCGGGTGCTCGACCACCCCATCAGGGTGCACTCTCGGGAGGGCGTCGGCACCATGTTCTCGGTCAGTGTGCCGGTGGTGGCCGCGCGCACCGAGGCCCAGCAGGCCGAGGATGCCACCCCCAGGCGGGCCGGCAACAAGCTGGCCGGCACCCGGGTGCTGTGCATCGACAACGAGTCGCTGATCCTCGAGGGCATGAAGGCAATGCTCTCTGGCTGGGGCTGCGAAGTATTCACCGCCACCACCATCGGCGGCGCCAAGTCGGTACTGCGCCATCTGGACGGCGACCCGGACGCCATTCTCGCCGACTACCACCTGGACAACGAGGTCACCGGCCTGATGGCCCTGGAGGCCCTCGGCGAGCGGCTGGAGGGAGCGACACCGGGCATCGTCATCACCGCGGACCGCACCGAGGAGGTGGCCGAGGAGATCAAGCGCAGCGGCTACCAGCTGCTGCTCAAGCCGGTGCGCCCCGCGGCCCTGCGCGCCCTCCTTACCCGCACCCTGCAGGCGAGCCGGGCGGCCAGGCAGGAGGGGTAACGCCCAGCCCCACGGAACAAGACGGCACTGCAGTGAAGCGAGATATACCCGGGAACGCTGGCATTGAGCGAAGTGGCGCGTGGGAATCGGCAGGGATGCCGATTCAGGGCCGGCAAGAGGGACCTTGTTCCGGCCCGACGCGCAGGCCGCAAGCGAAGTGCCAGGGTTTCGTTCCCGGGATCGCGAGCGCAGTGGCCGTCGTATCCGGCAGCAGGCTGGTGGGGAGAGAAGTCGCGGCTTACCCGGCGACAGGCCTTCGCGGAGGCGCTGTGAACCCATCCCTGGGCGCTACCTTTTCCATCCCTGGAAAAGGACCTCCGCGCCGGCCTGGCCCCGGCGCCGCTCGCGTAGGCGGCTATCTTCCAGCTCGGGCTTACGACTCGACCTTGGGCGGCTCGACCTCGAGCTTCTGGGCGGCGATCACCGCCTGGGTGCGGGAGTGCACCCCGAGCTTGCGCAGGATGGCGGTGACATGGGCCTTGATGGTCGCCTCGGAGACGTTGAGTTCATAGGCGATCTGCTTGTTGAGCAGGCCTTCGGTGAGCATGTTGAGCACCCGGAATTGCTGGGGGGTCAGCGAGGCGATCGCCTCGGCGAAGCGGGTCTCCTCCTCGTCGGATTCGCCCATCGCCTCGGCGAGCTCGGCCGGCAACCACACCTCACCGTCGAGGATCTCGCCCACCGCCTCGGCGATCAGCGCAAGCGACGACGACTTGGGAATGAAGCCCGAGGCGCCATAGTCGATGGCGCGACGCACCACATGGGGCTCGTCGCTGCCCGAGACCACCGCCACCGGGATGTCCGGGGTCTGGCCTCTCAACTGAATGAGACCAGAAAACCCATGCGCTCCCGGCATATGCAGGTCGAGCAGGATCAGGTCGGCATCGGGATGGCGGGTCACCACCTCGGTGGTGGCCTCCATGGTGTCCGATTCGACGATCTCGGCCTGGGGCGCCAGTTGGCGTAGTGCCTGGGTCAGGGCTGCACGGAACAGCGGATGGTCATCGGCGACGATGAATTTCTGGGCAAAGGCCATGGATTCTCCTCCGGTTCCTCGAGCAGCGGGCCGACGGCCGCCACGCTGGGCTCTTCTATCGATGACGGCATGTTACCCCATGCGGGAAGGCTTTCCCAAGCGCTCGACGAGCGCTGTCGACAAAGGGCGTCAACGAATACGCAAAAGCCGGCCACGAGGGCCGGCAGGGAAAGGGGAAGGCGGGGCGCTGGCGTGCTCTCCCGGCGCGAGCCGGCATGCACGGGAGCGCCCCTGCCGACGGTCTCTGCCGTCAGCGATTGGCGCGGTGCTCGATCAGTTCATCGACCACCGACGGGTCGGCCAGGGTGCTGGTGTCGCCCAGGCCGTCGCACTCGTTGGCGGCGATCTTGCGCAGGATACGACGCATGATCTTGCCCGAGCGGGTCTTGGGCAGGCCCGGGGCCCACTGGATGACATCCGGTGAGGCGATCGGCCCGATATCCTTGCGCACCCACTGGGTCAGCTCCTTCTTCAGGGCGTCGCTGGGCTCCACGCCATCGGTCAGGGTGACGTAGATATAGATGCCCTGGCCCTTGATGTCATGGGGGAAGCCGACCACGGCGGCCTCGGCCACGGCATCATGCGCAACCAGCGAGGACTCGATCTCGGCGGTGCCCATGCGGTGGCCGGAAACGTTGAGCACGTCGTCGACCCGGCCGGTGATCCAGTAGTAACCGTCCTCGTCGCGACGGCAGCCGTCGCCGGTGAAGTACATGCCCTGGTAGGTGGAGAAGTAGGTCTGGACGAAACGGTCGTGGTCGCCCCAGATCGAGCGGGCCTGGCCGGGCCAGGAGTCCAGGATCACCAGGTTGCCCTCGGTGGCCCCCTCGAGCAGGTTGCCCTCGTTGTCGACCAGCGCCGGCACCACGCCGAAGAACGGCAGGGTCGCCGAACCGGGCTTGAGGTCCATGGCGCCCGGCAGCGGGGCGATCATGATGCCGCCGGTCTCGGTCTGCCACCAGGTGTCGACGATCGGGCACTTGGAGTTGCCGATCACCCGGTAGAACCACTCCCAGGCCTCGGGGTTGATCGGCTCGCCCACCGAGCCGAGCAGGCGCAGGCTGTCGCGCCGGCTCGAGGCCATGACGTCATCGCCATGGGCCATCAGCGCGCGGATGGCGGTCGGCGCGGTGTAGAGGACGCTGACCTTGTGCTTGTCGACGATCTCGCCCATGCGGCCGTGGCTCGGATAGCTCGGCACCCCCTCGAACATCAGGGTGATCGCGCCGTTGGCCAGCGGCCCGTAGACGATGTAGCTGTGGCCGGTGACCCAGCCCACGTCGGCGGTGCACCAGTAGACCTCGCCGTCCTGATAGTCGAAGACGTAGTGGTGGGTCAGGCTGGCGTAGGCGAGGTAGCCACCGGTGGTATGCTTGAGCCCCTTGGGCGCGCCGGTGGAACCGGAGGTGTAGAGGATGAACAGCGGATCCTCGGCGTTCATCTCCTCGGCCGGGCAGTCGGTGGACTGGCGATCGACCAGGTCCTGATACCAGACGTCGCGGCCGTCCTGCCAGTCGATCTCGCCGCCGGTGCGCTTGACCACCAGCACCTTCTCGCAGACCTCGGTGCCCGGGCGGGTCAGGGCCGCATCGACGTTGTCCTTCAGCGGCACCTGCTTGCCGCCGCGCACCGACTCGTCGGCGGTGATCACCAGCTTGGAATCGGCGCCGACGACACGTTGCGCCAGGGCATCCGGCGAGAAACCGCCGAACACCACCGAGTGGACGGCGCCGATGCGCGCGCAGGCCAACATGGCCACGGCCGCCTCGGGGATCATCGGCATGTAGAGCGTGACCACGTCGCCCTTGCTGACACCCAGCTCCTTGAGGCCATTGGCCAGCTGACAGGTGTGCTCGTAGAGCTCGCGGTAGGTGACGTGCCGGGAATCGGCGGGGTCGTCGCCTTCCCAGATGATGGCGGTCTGGTCGCCACGGGTCGCCAGGTGGCGGTCGAGACAGTTGGCACTGGCGTTGAGGGTGCCGTCCTCGAACCAGCGGATGTCGACGTTGTGCGAATCGAAGCTCGTATGCTTGATCTTCGTCGGCACCTTGATCCAGTCGAGACGCTTCGCCTGCTCGGCCCAGAACCCTTCCGGATCGTCCAGCGACTGCTGGTACATGGCCTGGTACTTGGCCCAGTCGGCGTGGGCATTGGCGGCGAAATCGTCGCGTACCGGATGGACTTTCTGCTGTTCGGTCATGGTTTGCCTCTTCCGGGAGATGCACCCTGGTTAACGTCGCCGGCCGCGTCGTCGTCGGGCGCGCCGGCACCATATAAGGTGACACCAGCATATACCGCCGGCCACGGCCTTCCCTTTAGACATTGGTAGCAACATTTTTCCTTTTCAGCACAATAACTTACGCACTAGTTTTCGAGCGCGGCACGGCCGAGATAGACCAAGGTCTGAGCACAGTGACGGCAGCGGTAGCGATGTCCCCGGCGGGCCATGGCGTGACGACGGGCGGTGAAGCCGTGCTCGCGGCAACCGCAGCGGTAGCGGTGCGGCGCGGGGCTCGCCCGGCGGGTGTCGAAGCGGTGGGTGGTGCGTGGCTCGAGACCGAAGAGCCGGCGCATCACCGTCTGCCACTCGCGGCCATGGGGCCGGGCCAGGTGGCCATCGTCGAGATGCTGAACCAGCCAGTGGGCCATCTCGTGGGGCACCACCTCGACCAGGAAGGTCTCGCGGTTCTCGGCCAACAGCACCGGATTGAAACGCAGCCCACCGCGCCCGAAATGGGCCTGGCCGGCGGACTTGCCGCGCAGGTCGCACCACACCCGTGGCCGCGGCAGCCCGGGGTGCACCTCGTGGCACAGCCGCCAGGCGGCCTCGACCCGCTCGTGCAGGGCCGCCAGCAGCGCCTCGTGGTCGAGGGCGGCCAGCCGGTCGGGATCGGGATGGGGCAGCACGGGAGTGTTCATGGGATGCTAGAATGGCCGTTCGCCCGCCGGGCGTAAAGTCTCTCCCCCCGTCCGTCAGGGCTATTGCAGTTGGCCATTGACGAGGGGCGCCGGGATACCCCCGCCCCACCAAGGTGGGCAAAGAAACGTTAATAGTCATTGTCCTGTCTCTTCCGTGAGAGTACCGATGTCCGATACCCCGCAGCCCGCTCCCCTCCTCGACGACGATGCCCTCGACCTGCTCGACGACTTCCTCGATTCCGAGCGGGTCGACGCCGATGCCCTGGACCTGATCGGCGCCCACGGCTTCCTGGTGGCGCTGGCCGTGGCGCCCAGCGACGTGCCCCCCGCCAGCTGGGTCGCCGAGCTCTTCCACGGGGAGCCGGCCTTCGCCGACGACAATGAGCGCGAGACCATCCTCGGGCTGCTGGAGCAGCTCAGGCGCAACGCCATCGCCGCCCTGGAACAGGGCCTACTGCCGGAACTGCCCTTCGAACTCACCCTCGACGGCCTGGCACCGGAGGAGACGCCGATCGGCGACTGGTGTGCCGGTTTCATGGAGGGGGTCTTCCTCGACGAGGCGGCCTGGTTCGAGGACGACGAGGAGGCCGCCGCCACCCTGCTGCTGCCCTTCATGGCACTCTCGGGGCTGTTCGACGAGGAGCCGGACATGGCCGAGTTCACCGCCGACACCGCGCGACTCGAGGCCCTGGTCAGCCAACTGCCGGAACTGGTGCTGGACCTCTACCTGCACTACCGCGTCCCGCCGGAAACCCCCAAGCCTACCCCACGCAAGAAGAAGCCCGCCGGTCGCGGCGGCAAGGGCAAGCGGTAAGCGCTTCGGGCTTCGGGCTTCGGTGAACTATCGAGAGCGGCTTCGGGCTTCGGTGAACTATCGAGAGCGGCTTCGGGCTTCGGGCTTCGGGCAGCAGTTTAGCTCGTGGCTCGTGGCTCGTGGCTCGTGGCTCGTGGCTCGTGGCTCGTGGCTCGTGGCTCGTGGCTCGTGGCTCGTGGCTCGTGGCTCGTGGCTCGTGGCTCGTGGCTCGTGGCTAGCGTAGCCGCGTCAGCAGCCCGTCCAGGCTGCCGAACAGCCACTCCTTGAGGCGCTGCCAGCGGGGGCGCCGGGACCACTCCTCCCGCCGGATCTCGCGGCTGGTAGCGAAGTTGCGCTCGAACAGCTCGGCCACCTCCTCGGCGAAGCGGTGGTCATCCACCTCCTGGTTGGCCTCCAGGTTCCAGTGCAGGCTCCAGTGGTCGAAGTTGCACGAGCCGATGCTCGCCCAGTGATCGGCCAGCGAGAACTTGGCGTGGATGAAGGTGGGCTGGAACTCGAAGATGCGCACCCCGGCCTTGAGCAGGCGACCGTAGAAGCGCTGGCCGGCGTAGCGGATGCCGGGATGATCGTGCAGCTCGCCCGGCAGCAGCAGGCGCACGTCGACCCCGCGGCGGGCCGCCCGCGCCAACCGCAGGCGCAGGCTGAAGGTGGGCACGAAATAGGGCGTGCAGATCCAGATCCGGCCTCGCGCCGACGACACCTGGCGCTGCAGCGAATGGCGGATTGCCTGGTAGCGATAGCCCTGGCCCCAGACCACCCGCCCGCGCATGCCCCGGTAGTCCTCGTGGGGCGACACATCCAGGCGCAGGTTGTGCACCAGGTCGGGCTGGCCGCTGCCCCGGGTCAGCGGCGAATCCCACAGGCGGCAGAACAGCCGCACCCAGTCGGCCACTACCGGCCCCTCGATACGCACCGCCACCTCGTACCAGGCGTCGAGGAACTCGTCGACCGCGCCGAAGCCGCCGGTATAGGCCACCCGGCCATCCACCACCAGCAGCTTGCGGTGGTCGCGAGTCAGGTTGCGGGTCAGCGAATGGAAGCCCAGGGGGTTGAAGAAGCGCAGCGCCACCCCGCCCGCCTCGAGGCGCGCCCGGTCGTCACTGGAGAGCCCCATGGCGCCATAGCCGTCGAGCATCAGCATCACCGCCACGCCGCGTTCGGCGGCCTTGAGCAGTGCATCGGCAAGCGCCGAGGCCAGGCGGCCGGATTCCATCAGGTAGAGTTCGATCAGTATCGACTCGCGCGCCGCCTGGACCGCCTCGAACATGGCCGGCAGGAAGCGTGCCGACTCCGGCAGCAGCTGGAAGTGATTGCCGTCTCTCCACATGCCGTGCATGGCGGCGTCCCTGTGCGATTTTCCACCGCATTGACGCACGTTTGCCGGGCCAGGAAAAGCCGCGCCCCTGACCGGCCGGTCCGCGATGGCTATACTGGCCACCTCGTCTCCTCAGCCAAGGCAATCGGATGGCCTTCATACGCACGCTGATGACCCCCTTGCGCGCGCCGCTGCGACGGCTGATCGCCTCCTGGGTGGAGTTCCGGCTGATCGAACCCGCCACCGACGAGCTCGACCTCGACCCGACGCTGCCGGTGCTCTATGTCCTGCCCCACCCGTCCCTCTCCGACACCCTGCTGCTCGAGTCGCTCTGCCGCGCCCGCGGCCTGCCCCCGGCCGCCGGCCTGCGCCGCGTCGGCGAGATCGCCCTGCCGGCCTGCCTCGCCCTGCCCTCACCCCGCCGCCACCTGTGGCGACGCGCCTCGCGGCGGGAAGAAGCGCCCTTCCTGGCGCTGCTCGAGCAGCGCCGGAGGCATCCCGACCACGAGGTACAGCTGGTACCGGTCAGCGTCTTCTGGGGCCGGGCGCCGGGCAAGCGCTTCGGTTTCTGGAAGATGCTGGCCGCCGACAGCTGGCAGTTCACCGGCCGCCTGCGCCGGGCGCTCTCGGTGCTGGTCAACGGCAAGAACGTGGAGCTGCACTTCGGGGCCCCGCTCCGGCTCGGCGACCTGCTCGACGAGCGCGGGGCGGCGCTCGCCAACCGCAAGACGGCCAGGCTGCTGCGCGTGCACTTCCGCCGCCTGCGCACCCGGGTACTGGGGCCGGACCTCTCCCACCGGCGCACCCTGATCGAAGGCGTGGTGCGCAGCCCCGAGGTGCGCCAGGTGATCGAGACCCTGGCCGAGGAGGAGCGAACCTCCCGGGCCCGCCTGCAGCAGCGCGCCCTGCGCTACGGGCGCGAGATCGCCTCCAACATGGCCTACCCGGTGCTGCGCTTCATGGACGGCCTGCTCAGGCGTCTCTGGAACCGGCTCTACGATGGCGTGGAAGTCCGTGGCCTGGAGCGGGTCAAGGGCCTGGCCGGTGACCATACCCTGGTCTACGTGCCCTGCCACCGCAGCCACATCGACTATCTGCTGCTCTCCTACGTGCTCTACCGGGATGGCCTGATGCCGCCGCACATCGCCGCCGGCCGCAACCTCGACATGCCCCTGATCGGCCCGCTGCTGCGCCGTGGTGGCGCCTTCTTCCTGCGCCGCAGCTTCCGCGACAACCGGCTCTATGCGGCGGTGTTCAACGAGTACCTGCACCGGCTGCTCTCCCGCGGTCACCCGCTGGAGTACTTCATCGAGGGCGGACGGTCGCGCAGCGGGCGCCTGCTCGCCGCCCGTCCCGGCATGCTGCTCATGACCCTGCGTTCCTACCTGCGCCGCGCCGCCGGCAGCGGCCAGCAACGGCTGGCCTTCGTGCCGATCTACATCGGCTACGAACGAATCATCGAGAATGCCAGCTACCAGCGCGAGCTGCGCGGCGGCAGGAAGCGCAAGGAGAGCCCGCTGGCGCTGCTGCGGGTGCTCGGCCAGTTGCGCCAGCCCTTCGGCCGGGTGGCGGTGAACGTCGGCGAGCCCCTCACCCTGGCCGACTACCTGGACCGGGAGGTGGGCGACTGGCGCCAGACCCTGGGCGAGGAACGCCCCGCCTGGCTCACTCCCCTGGTGCCGCGGCTCGGCGAGGAGCTGTGTCGACGCATCAACGCCGCGGCGGCCCTCAATCCGGTCAACCTGGTGGCCCTGGTCCTGCTGGCCACGCCTCACCATGCCATAGAGGTCAGCCTGCTCGAGCGCCAGCTCGCCCTGCTCGTCGACCTGCAGCGGCACCATCCCGGCGGCGCCCACACCAGCCTCCCGGAGGGCACTCCTGTCGAGTGGATCGACCAGGTGGTGGCCCTGGGCATGGTCGAGCGGCGAGGCCATCCGCTGGGCGACATCCTGGTCGCCGATGCCGGCCAGGCCGGCCTGCTGGCCTGGTATCGCAACAACGTGATGCATCTCTTCGCCCTGGCCGGCCTGGTCGCCTTCGCCTTCCGCCGCCAGCCGACCCACCGCCTGGATACCCTGGAGGCGCTGCTCTCGCCCAGCTGGCCGATACTCGCCCGGGAGCTGGTCATCGAACCCCCGGCCTCACTGCGCGCGGCGCTGGCCGAGATGCTCGACCTGCTGGTCGACCAGGGGCTGCTCGAGCGCGCCGGCGAGGAGTGGCGTCGCCCCGAGGAACCCCTCGAGGCCGGCGAACGGCTGCGCCTGCTCGGCCAACTGATGCAGCCTTCGCTGGAACGCGGCTACCTGCTGCTGGCGGTACTGCTCGACGCCGGTCCGGGCGAGCTGGTCGCCGAAGAGCTGGCCGAGCGCAGCCGCCAGCTGGCCGAGCGACTGGCCCTGCTCTCGGGACTCGATGCCCCCGAGTTCTTCGATACCCGGCTGTTCGCCAACCTGGTGGAGAGCCTGGAGCGAGAAGGCTGGCTGTGGCGCGAGGGAGAGCGACTCATGTTCGACGAGCGACTGCGCCGGGCCGCCCAGCGCTCGCGCGAGCTGTTCGACCCGGCGCTGCGCCACCGGCTGCAGCTGCTCACCCGCCGCCGGGAGGCCTGAGTCGCGCGCCCTTCAGCCGCTGGTCAGCGAACGGTGCACGTAGAGGTCGTAGCGACTGGTCTTGCCCGCGATGACGTGCCGGGGCGCGGGCCCCGCAATGGGCGGCGCCTTGCGTGGTCGCTTGACCACCACCCGGTGCGTGGCCACGTCCAGCGCCGCCTCCAGCAGCCGTGGGGCGTCGTTGTCGTCACCGGCCAGCAGCCGGAAGAGCCGCATCTCCTTCTTGACCAGGGACGACTTGTCGCGATGGGGAAACATCGGGTCGAGATGGACCACCTGGGGGGCCACGCCGCTGGCCGCCACCAGGGCATCGAGCTCCCGCGTGGCATCGCCGTGGACCAGGTGCATCCGGGCGGCGACCTCGGCGGTCTCGGGGTCCGCCAGGGCCCGGGCCACGCCATCCTCGAGCAGGGCGAAGATCGCCGCCACCCGCTCCACCAGCAGCACCTCGGCACCGAGGCTCGCCAGCACGAAGGCGTCGCGCCCCAGTCCCGCGGTGGCGTCCACCACCGACGGCGTCACGCCCTTGCCCAGGCCGCACGCTCGGGCCATCAGCTGGCCACGCCCGCCGCCGAAGCGGCGCCGATGGGCCGCCCGGCCGGCGACGAAGTCCACCGCCAGGGGGTGGCCGTAGCGCCGGGGATCGCCGGCCAGCACCAGTCGGTCCTCGCGGCGCTCCAGGGTCAGCTCGGCCTCCTCCGGCTCGCCGAGGGGCATCCCGAGCCGGGCGGCCAGTTCCGCCAGGGCCGCCCCGTGAACCACCAGGGGCGGACGCTCGCTCATCGCGCCTTCTTCCAGGCCACCCGGTCGCGCAGATAGACCGGCTGGGCCTCGTGGGGGGCTCGCCCCTCGCCCGCCTCGAAGGCCCGGGCCGCCAGCAGCACCATGTCGGCGGCGTCGGCCTCCATCTCGGGCAGGTGCTGGCCGATGCCGACCTGTACCTCGGCGGGCATGGCATCCCATAGCCCCCAGCCGGAACCGACCCCCACCCAGTCATGATCCTCGTGGCCCGACGGCAGGCGCAGCCGTGCCGGCGGCATCACCGCCTCCTCGGCGAGCGGCTCGGGGACGCCGTCACGGCACTGCCAGGCGGCCACGTAGATCTCGCCCATGCGGGCGTCCAGGGCGGTGACCAGGTAGCGGAAGTGGTGGCGACGATGCCCCCCCAGGGCCAGGGCGGCGAGCGTCGAGACACCGATCAGCGGCCGGTCGAGGCCATAGGCCAGCCCCTGGGCGGCCCCGGCGGCGATGCGCAGCCCGGTGAAGGAGCCGGGGCCATGACCGTAGGCCACGGCGTCGAGGGCCGTCGCCTCGAGGCCGGCCTCGGCGAGCACCTCGTCGACCAGGGGCAGCAGCCGCCGGGTGTGCTCCCGGGGGGCCAGTTCGAAGCGGGAGAGGAGTTCGTCATCGGCCCCCGCGCGGCGCCGCAGCAGGGCGACGGAACAGGCGCTCGAGGAGGCATCCAGGGCCAGCAGGATCGACATGGGGCTCGGCCATCACAGCGAAATGGGGGGTCATTATACGTGGCCTGGCCAGAAACGACGATGGCCCGTATATGGAGTCCTCCCCGTTTGCCAGCATGAAATTCGATGGTCGGTAGGTACGACTGCACACGTATATCCGGTCTCACTAATGATGCCCATGGCATCGGACCCTGATGGGCTATCCGCACGTCAG
>NZ_JAKVPY010000148.1:0-528 GCF_022487945.1 Halomonas flagellata | reverse complement strand
CCCACCGAAGAGTTAACGGCTTACCAAGAGCGCTTTTTTGAGAGCGACCTGGGCAAGATTTACCAAGCCATCCCCTGGGAGGCCATGGTCAAGGGATTTGGCCTGAAAGAATCCGGCCGTGGCACCCGGATGATGTTCAGCCCCCGTGGGCGGATCGCCCTGATGTTTTTAAAGCACTATGCGGGCTGTTCGGACCGGAAGCTCATCGAGCAGCTGAACAGCAACATCGATTACCAGTTTTTCTGTGACCTCCATTTGGGGCTTGAACGGATCACCAACTACAAGATCGTGAGCCAGATCCGCTGTGAGGTGTCCAAAGTGCTGGATATCGATACCCTGGAAAAAGTGTTCTACACCCATTGGAGGCCCTGTATCGATGAGGCGGAAAAAGCCGTGGTGGATGCTACCTGCTACGAGAGCGAGGTGCGCTACCCAACGAGCACCAAGCTGCTCTGGGAATCCTTGGAGTGGCTCTATGGGGAACTCCGCCCCCTTTGCCGCGTGTTGGGGGTGAAACTGCCCTGGAGC
>NZ_JAKVPY010000147.1:0-530 GCF_022487945.1 Halomonas flagellata | reverse complement strand
ATTTATTTTCAGATGACCCTCATGTTTTTAAATATGAAAAAGACCTTGCTGAAGATATCGCTAAAGACCTGCGAGAAATCAGATCTATTGCCGTTGGTAACATACCGGAAGTTCATCTCCCGAATTCAAACAAAATACTCATAGAAACAACGCATAATAATCCGCTTCAAGCAGTCCCAATAACCATTGTCGGACAGCTGCTCGGGTTGTATAAATCGTTGAACATGGGATTAGATCCAGACAACCCTTCTGTTTCAGGAGCAATCAATCGGGTGGTGCAAGGAGTAGTAATTTATAAGAGACAATAAAAAAAGTGCTGTAAATTGTAGGGTGAAAATTCAACTATCTCGGAGCAAGCCTTTCTGCCGACAAAGGCAGGCCCACAAATTATTAAAACAAAAAAACCTTATTTCTTCTCGATGCAGTCCCGATGGTTCAGGTAAATTAAACCCACTTAGTGGGATTAATTTTCAGGGAGTGAAATTCTCCCGAGCTTGCCAAATAGTTAGTAGAAAAGCCTCTTGAGAAAG
>NZ_JAKVPY010000146.1:0-530 GCF_022487945.1 Halomonas flagellata | reverse complement strand
CTAAGGAAGAGTTATCACATCTAGAGGAAGCATTGAATCATTTGGAATTACCTGATCGGGAATTATTAACACTGGCCAAACTACAGAACATCAGATATAATGAACTGGCAGTTATCATGGACAGTACCCCCGGAGCTGTAAAAGCAAAAGTTTTCAGGGCAATACAAAAATTAAAGACGATTTATTTTAAAGATATATAGCTATGAAGCACAGACAGATAAAAGACCTCTTACCGCACTATATAGAGGATCAGTTGGACGATAGGGAAAGAGAAAAAGTAGCAGCGCATTTAGAGCATTGTCCTGAGTGCCAGAAAGAGCAGGAAGAATATAAAATGCTATTAAAGGCTTTTAATTATGAAAAGCAAATTAGCCCGGCTGACAGGATCAGGCAACGCTTTTATGAGCAGATCGAAAAAGAAAAACAAATACAGCCTAAGGGCGTATCACTAGAAAAAAGTTATTCCAAAAAATCATATGGACTCGGGCAATTGATCAGGCTTGCCGCTTGTATTGTATTGGTAATAGGAG
>NZ_JAKVPY010000145.1:0-531 GCF_022487945.1 Halomonas flagellata | reverse complement strand
ACGTCAGCCCCGCCAGCGCCCGGGGCTTGCGGACCAGCCAGCCGATGACATGGCGATAGTCGATCGCCCGCAGGCGACCGCTCTTCGGCGTGGCATGCAGGCGCGGCAACGTCAGCAGGGCCTGCTGGGCGTGGTGCACCACCAGCCGGTCGTCGTACAGGTGCACGCGCAGCCGCTCGCCGATCAGTCGGGACGGCACCGAGTAGAGCACCTTGCGGACCTGGATGGTGCTGGACGTGGTGACGCGTACCGTCAGCTCGGTGTAATCGGTCCCCGGCCGGCTGGGGAGCGGCTTCAAGGCAGCGCGTTCGAGCGTGATGCGGGCGGCATTACGCCGGTTGATGGCGGTGGTGATCTCATCGAGGAACGCCTGGTAGTCGACGAGGCTGGGGAAATCATGTGAGCCGCGCAGCGTCAGTCGCTGCTTGAGGCGCCGCTTGAAGTGGCCGTGGGGCGACTCGATGCTGGCATTTTCGTGCCCGCGCCCCGGGTTGTTGCGGCTCGCCGTCATGCCGTAGTGCGTGCACAGGG
>NZ_JAKVPY010000144.1:0-540 GCF_022487945.1 Halomonas flagellata | reverse complement strand
GGATGGCTTGTGAATGAGCGCTAACCAACTGTCAGCACTCAGAAAGGGTGTTGAGGCGAAACTGGCATGTCGCTGCAAGCCTAGTGATACCAATGTAATTTATTGATATTTAACTTATGTTGTGCGAAAACCCATTACTCGCACCGCCAGAACGACCTCAGGGCGTTTCTGGCAGGAAACAGGAAAAACAGGCAACAAACCACCCGAAAACCCGCCAGAAACGTCCCTGATAAATGTTAACTATGTTGCATGGCTATGCAGGAAAATGAATGGCACTGAATCTGAAGGTAAACAGTCAGCAAAAGCATGATTTCATGTAGTTTACTTCCACTTAAGGCTCCAATTATGATGTGCTTCTGTCATATTCCCAGAGAACGTCAACGATGCGCTCAGCACGCCTTTTATCATCTGTAATACCGTTGCTTCTGGTAGCCTGTACCACAACAAAATCAACTGAGTTGGGTAAACCAACAGCCTCATCAGAAAAATCAGTAGATCTATTAGGGGTTCTACGTGCCGGGCCGAATGCACCTGAAGCAA
>NZ_JAKVPY010000143.1:0-540 GCF_022487945.1 Halomonas flagellata | reverse complement strand
CTATTTACATTCTGGAATCTGACGACGGCGTTCCTTTCTATTTCACGCAGGTAATCGGCGAGAAAAGCCTGGTTATAGGTGTGGGGCCAACCCGTACCGGTAAGTCTTTCTTCAAAAATACAATAGCCTCTCATTTCACCAAGATTGGCGGTATCTACAGTTCGCTCGACGTTGATCAGGGAACCATTCCTTTAGCCAACTTCTTCCAGGGAGATGGAGCCGCATTTACCCTTTCAGACCAGCTAAAAGCCGGTATGAACACGTTTTCGACTGCCGAAAGTGATAACGACAGCGAATTTATTATTCACGTCATTGAGCAGATTAAGCTGATGCTGCAATTCAATGACCGTGAAGAAGACCGCACGCTATCAACTGAAGAAACCAAAGATCTTTCTATTGCCGTACAGGGATTACTGCACCAGGAATACTCAGGCATTGAAGGGCGCTTGTCTGTTAACCGTCTTGAAACGCTTATGTCTAAATGCCCGTCCTCTATACAAAATAAGATGGCGTCGTTCTATGGCGATGGTTATTACGCAC
>NZ_JAKVPY010000142.1:0-541 GCF_022487945.1 Halomonas flagellata | reverse complement strand
CCCTCCGCCCCAACTGATTTCCTCCCATTTATCGGAGCCTGGCGCGCGATATTCCGGGAATTTCAGGCGGCTTTCAGAATGGATAAAGTCCACCAGACCAGCCCCTTTCGGACAGAGCGCACCACGGTTGACCGGATGATCCGGATCGCCTTCGATATGGAAAATGGATGCTTTGGCGTTTTTTGCGCCGTCGCCGAGGCTATACATCAACAGCCCACAGCCGACAGAACAGTATGTGCAGGTGTTACGGGTTTCGCGCGTGCGCAGCAATTTGTACTGCCGTGTCTCCGCGAGCGCAGTTGCCGGGGCAAAGCCCAGCGCTGCTGCCGTGGTTCCCGCCATACCGCCAGCGCAGATCTTAAAGAACTGCCTTCTGCTGACCTGCATGGTTCGCTCCTTGTTTCGACATTGTCACATGTAGTTATTTGCTTTGCGGTGAAGGCCGCAAAGGTTCAGAATTAGGGCAAATTTCCCTCATTCCTGAAGGGATAAAAACAGAATACCACATTGTGTGTATGCCTGTTCCAATACGGTTAAAGCA
>NZ_JAKVPY010000141.1:0-542 GCF_022487945.1 Halomonas flagellata | reverse complement strand
GTAATCAGTGCGGTCTTTGCGCGCTGGAAATTCGCAGAAATTTTACTTAACGCGTTGTGAATCATGTACATTACCCTTAGTTGGATTTAACGAAATAAAACGGACTTTGCGAACTTTGGTTTTGCTGTTGTTCATATTTCCTGAGCCAAAAATGACTTTGCGCCAGACAATATGAGCATCACGATCTTCACGGTGAATGAGGTACATAGGCATGACCGTAACGACCGCGAACAGAGCCATGCCCAATCATGAAAAAATGCTCCAGTATTTGATGGCAAGGAATAGCGCGAAAAGATTTACCAGGAGCAGCACAAGCACCATCTCCTGCGGCAGCCCCCACTTCTCACGGCGGGAGTTGAAAACTCGCGAGTTTTTCAGGTTTGGGTTGAGTTCAGTCTTTGTGTCTTGCATGTCTTATGTAAACCATTCACTATTACATAATGAATTTATAGCATCGAACGTTTAACGGTTCAACACTAACGATGAATAAACTTTACGATTACATTGAAGCGCTGAAGCGCCACACGAATTTGAATACGAAC
>NZ_JAKVPY010000140.1:0-545 GCF_022487945.1 Halomonas flagellata | reverse complement strand
CAGGGACTTTGCCCAATCCGGGGCAGATGCTTTTAACCTGAATTAATTCTAAACCGGGGAGGCTGCTCCGGTAGCCTCCCCTTAAACTCAATTACGATGAAAACAAAAGCATTACAACAAATGACCAATGTGGAACGTGCCTGCCTGTTGGCAGGATTGTTCCCTAAAGAACTGCCCGGAGTTTTACAGGACATCCGAGATCGGGCAACCTACCTGCGAGAGCATGAGGACAACATCCGCAAAGAATGGGATAACGGACTGATTACCGCAGAGTTTTGGTTTGATCTTGCCAAACGGGTACACGGGGCTGTAGAGAAATACGATAAAAAACTGCTGAAAAGCAGGCGGCTCTTTGCTGACCAACTCTTTGACGGGCACAATGCCCTCTTTACTATTGATTGCATCGCCAAGTACGCCAAGAAAGGCAACGGGAGTGCCCGTTTCCGGTTGGCTGTGGATATGTTATTTGAACACCACCCTTAAAACAAAAGCCATGTATATCATCGACAAGAGAGGAAAGAAGATTGTCGTAGAGGATTTAGAGG
>NZ_JAKVPY010000139.1:0-546 GCF_022487945.1 Halomonas flagellata | reverse complement strand
TACGCAGCTGCATCGGTACAGTGGATTCATTCCCGGTAACAGACGCGTTGGCATCTGCCCCCTCGATAAGCATGCTTTTTGCAAAGCTCCCCGACGGAATGTACGGCAATGACTTCGCGTTCTTTCCTTTGTCGTAACTGAACGTTTTACGCTGTATCTGGTTTGGTACCGGCACAGACTGGTAGCTGACCTGCGGCGGCGGTGCCATACCATTCCCCGGATAGAATGCCCTCGGAGGCGGTACCGCGGCGCCGGTCTGCGGCGGATAACTGGCTGGTTGCGGCTCACCTTCCGGACCGGGTGGCGGTGACGGAGGAGTCGGCGCGGGCTCGCCACCAGAGACAGCCGGTTTCACGCCCAGCGCCTTCAGCTGATTCTGCATGGCTTCATTGTCACTGCTGAGTTTGTCGATACGTATCTGGTCAGCGGTTCGCGCCTTACTCAGCAGGTCCACTTCCCCCTGCAGGGAGTCAAAACGCTTGTTGAGATCAGCGGCAGTCGCCTGCATTTCGGTGGTCGCGTGCTGCTCCACCTTACTGTTGAAGC
>NZ_JAKVPY010000014.1:0-118355 GCF_022487945.1 Halomonas flagellata | reverse complement strand
CCCAGCGACACGGACTCGAATGACACCCCTTGTGCACCAGGCAAGGAAGGGTGAAAGAGAAGGGGCCGCGACACCCCGGTTCTCATCCAGATTGTCGCTGGCTTCTCATCCAGATTGACGCGCTACACGTTCGGCTGGGTTCATGGGTTGTTGACCTCTTCCGGGGCCCTGGAAAGGCGGGACACTCCTGCCTGTATAAGCAAGCCACGTGCCAGTTCTTGGCCGACGACTGCCGCCGCCCCGGAGGGCGGCGGCATAGGCAGTGGATCGAAGGGGCGGTTCAGCGCAGCGACAGGGCGCCGGCACCGGTATCCTCGCCCACGGCGTCCTGGTAGGCGATGGCCTCCTCGGCCTCGGTGGCCTCGGAGAAGCGCACCAGCAGGGCGCATGAGGCCAGCACCAGCACGACCAGGCCGAGGTAGAAGAGCCCCTGCTGGTAGGTGAGCGCCTCCGAGCGGAACAGGAAGGCGGCGGCCACGGCGCCGACATTGCCACCGGCGCCGACGATGCCGGCCACGGCGCCCAGGGCCTTCTTGTTGATGAAGGGCACCACGCCGAAGGTGGCGCCTTCGGCCATCTGCACGAAGAGGCTGAACACCAGCATGATGCCGATGGCGTATGACAGCACATGCATCTGGGAGAAGCCGATCAGGGCGATGCCCTCGCATACCAGGGCGATGAACAGCCAGCGCACCCGTCCCTTGAGGCCGCCGTTCCGGGCGAAGAGATCGGAGAAGACGCCGCCCATGGTGCGGGCGAAGATGTTCATCAACCCGAACAGACCGGCGATCATCCCGGCGGTGGCCAGTGTCAGGTCGAAGTGGTCGAAGAAGTAGATGGCGGCGATGTTGTTGATGGTCAGCTCTACGCCGAAGCAGGCGGCGTAGACCACGAACAGTGCCCAGACGCGGATATCCTTGGCGGCGGCCAGGAAGGTTTGGCCGGCACCGCTGTCGCCGCTCGCCTGGGGAAGCTCGCCCCGGGCGCGCAGCTCCTCGAAGTTGCCGTTGGGGGCATCCTGGGTGAAGTAGTAGTAGGCGATACCGGTGAGGAACAGCACCACGCCCGGCACCACCATGGCCAGCCGCCAGCCCAGTGCCTCGTTGACGCCGAGCATCAGCAGGCCGGAGAAGATCAGCGGCATCAGGATCTGGGTGGTGCCGCCCCCCAGGTTGCCCCAACCGGCGCTGGTGGCGTTGGCGGTGCCGACCACATTGGGGGCGAACATCATGGTGGTGTGGTACTGGGTGATGACGAAGGAGGCGCCGATGGCGCCGATGGCCAGGCGCGCCAGCAGGAAGGTCTCGAAGCTGTTGGCGAAGCCGATGCCCATGACGGGGATCGAGCCGAGGATCAGCAGGCCGGTGTAGGCCTTGCGCGGACCGATACGGTCGCAGAGCACACCGATCAGCAGCCGCACGATCACGGTGATGGCCACCGAGGCGATGATGGTATTGCCGATCTGGGTCTGGGTGAGGGCGAGGTCCTCGCGGACCACCGCCATCAGCGGTGCAATGCCGAACCAGCCGAAGAAGCAGATATGGAAGGCGAACCACGAGAAGTGGAAGGCGCGCATCTGGGGGGAACTGAAGTTCAACAGGCGAATCCTGTTGGCCTTGTCGAGAATTTCCATGGGTCAGGCCTCGCGTTGGAAGGTGGCGAATCCGGGAACGTGTCCTTCATCGTTGAAGGTCAGGTTCGACGCACTCGTACTCCTGGGGGAGCCTGGTCCACGCCTACCATTATCTGGTCTGTCCAAAGCAAGGTGTTTGCCAGTTTCCTCGTGTTGCCGGTTTTTCAGTTGGTTATGCGAGAAGCGGCGATCGATGTGGGGAGGCGGGCAAGATCTGCTGCGCTGCAATAGGGAGCATGCGGCGCCGTGATGCCCCGCCTTGGTGCCTGCCGGCCAGGTGGTTCAGCGCATGGTCAGTCGGCTCTCGTCAGTCTCGCAGCTGAAGAAGGCGGAGCTCGCCAGCCACTCCGGGTCGGGGTAGTAGGCGAACAGGTAGTGATCCTCCTTGAGGCTGTCGATCAGCGGGTAGGTCACGTCCTGGCGCACCGCCGGGCAGCCGTGGCTACGCCCCAGCCGGCCCGTCTGCTGGATGAAGGCCTCGCTGACGTAGTCGGCACCGTGAATCACGATGGCGCGCTGGTAGGCCAGGTCATTGATGCCCGGTTCCAAGCCTTCCAGCCGCAACGAGTAGCCGTTGCGACCGTAGTAGCTGTTCATGGTGCGGAACAGTCCCAGGCTCGACTGGTGGCTCTCCGGGGTGTTGGAGAACAGCGTGGCCTCGGCATCGCCGGAGCCCTGGCCATGGGCGACCCGTTCCTCGAACATCAGTTCGCCCCGGTCGAGGTCGAATACCCAGAGACGCGGCTCGGTGGAGGGCAGGGAGTAGTCGATCACCGCCAGGCGACCGGCGTCCGGGGCGGCGCAGTCCAGGGCGCTGGCGGCCAGTTGCAGTACTCGGGGGTCGGCCTTGGGTGCCAGCCGGGTCAGGGTGTGCTCCAGGGGCGGGGCACGGAACTGGTCGGGGTGCAGCGCCTGGGCGAGGAAGTCGGCGGCGGCGGGCAGGCTGACCAGCAGCGAGCCGGTCATCAGGGGAAGCAGGAGTCGCGTCATGGGATACCCGTGGCGGTCGTTCTGGCACAAGGATGGGGGGCTGCTTCCCTGAGCCCCCCGGTCTGGCACTATTATGATCATGAGGATCGGGATGACCAGGCGCCTCCATCAACGCAGGAGGTAGGGACGATGAACGCTCGCACATGCAGGACCTTCCTGGTTCCCGTGCTGCTGACGCTGCTCATGCTGGCGGGCCCGGCCGTGGGGCAGGAGGAGGAAGCGGCGACGTCACCGCTCGCCGCTGCCATCACCGCGCGGCTGGCCGAAGCGGGCGATGAGCTGCAGGCCTTCTATGCGGTGCGTGGACAGCGCCCGGCCTGGGAGGACTCCCGGACGGTGGCCGCCTTCGCCGCAGCATTGCATACCCTGGGCGGCGATGGACTGACACCCGGTGATTACCGGCCGGATGCCCTGGTGGCGGGGTATCGCCAGGCCCATGGGGAGGAGGGTGATCTGGAGCGGCAGGCGCGCTTCGACCTGCATGCCAGCCGGGTACTGCTGACCGCGCTGCGGCATCTGCAGCGCGGCAAGCTGGATCCTCGTGACATCGACCCCGACTGGGAAATCCCGATCGTCGCCCCGGCGCTGGACATGGCAGCGCTCTCCCGGGCGGTGGATGCCCAGCGCTTCGAGCAGGCCTTCGCCGAGGTGCGCCCCGCCTATGCGCCCTACGAGCGGTTACGAACCGGCCTGGCCCGCTATCGCAACATCGAGCGGCTCGGTGGCTGGCCGAGGTTGCCGGCCCGGGAGCGGGCGCTGCGCCCGGGTGACCTCGACGACGACGTGGTGATGCTGCGCGAGCGTCTGGCGGTGATCGGCGAACTGGAGGTGATGGCCGCGGCCACGGCCGCTTTCCCCGGTGCCGAGCGGGCTGCCCCGGATCCGCGCCGCTATGACGAGGGGCTGGCAGCGGCGGTGCGGCGCTTCCAGCGGCGCCACCTGCTCGAGGCGGACGGCATCGTCGGGGCGCGGACCCGGGCGGCCCTCAACGTACCGGTGGACGAGCGCATCGACCAGATTCGCCTCAATCTCGAGCGGGCCCGCTGGTTGCTGCACGGCCTGCCCGACGCCTTCGTGCTGGTGGACATCGCCGGCTACCAGATCAGCTACTTCCGCCCCGACGGCGAGATCTGGCGCTCGCGCATCGTGGTGGGACGGCCCTACCGGCGCACTCCCTCGCTGCGCTCGGAGATCACCCACTTTACCGTCAACCCGACCTGGACGATTCCGCCCACCATCCTGCGCGAGGACGTGCTGCCGGCGATACGCCAGGATCTCGGCTACCTGTGGCGGGAAAGGATCCAGGTGCTGAGCCCCTCGGGTGAGCCCCTCGACCCCTGGGAGGTCGACTGGGAGCGGCCCGGCAATATCATGCTGCGCCAGGCGGCGGGGCCACAGAATGCCCTGGGGCGGGTGGCGATCCGCTTCCCCAACGACCACCTGGTCTATCTCCACGACACCCCCGCCCAGGGGCTGTTCGCCCGCGAGCAACGCGCCTTCAGCTCCGGCTGCATCCGGGTCCAGGGCGTGCTGGAGTTCGCCCAACTGCTGTTCGACGACACCGACAGCGGCCGTGACATCGAAGCGCTGATCGACGCCGGCCAGACCCGCAACGTGCCACTGGCGGAGCCTGTCCCGCTGATCCTGCACTACTGGACGGTGCATGCCGGCGCAGACGGCGAGCTGGCCTTCCGCCCCGATATCTACCAGCGCGACGAGGCCCTGCTGCAGGCGCTGGATCGGCCGCTGGTGCTATAGGCGCGTCGGACTCGTTTCGGGCGCATTCATGCCTCACCTCCGGCGAGGCGTTCACGGAGTAGCGCCTCGAGCTTGAGCTGATCGGCGTCGAAGCCGCGAATGCCTTCGGCGAGCTTCTCGGTCGCCATCGCATCCCCGTTCAGCTGCCAGCGGAACTCCGCTTCGGTCAGGGGCACCGGGCGCGTGTCGCGCTCCCCCGTGTCGCTCAGCACTGGCCTGACCGTCCCCTCACTGCTGGCCAGCTCTTCGAGCAGTGCCGAGCTGATGGTCAGGCGGTCGCAGCCGGCCAGTGCCAGGATCTCGCCGCTATTGCGAAAGCTCGCCCCCATCACCACGGTCGGATACTGCAGCCGACGGAAGTAATGGTAGATGGCCTGCACCGATTGCACCCCGGGCTCCTCGGCCGGCACATAGTCCTGTTCCGGATGAGCCTTGCGGTACCAGTCCAGGATCCGGCCGACGAACGGCGAGATCAGGAAGGCGCCGGCTTCGGCACAGGCGCGGGCCTGGGCAAAGCTGAAGATCAGCGTCAGGTTGCAGGCGATGCCCTCGCGCTCCAGCACCTCGGCGGCGCGGATCCCCTCCCAGGTCGCGGCCAGCTTGATCAGGATGCGCTCACGCCCGATGCCGGCCTCCTCGTACAGTGCCACCAGCCGACGCGCCTTGGCGAGGCTGCCGTCGGTGTCGAACGACAGCCGGGCATTGACCTCGGTGGAGACCCGGCCGGGCACCTGGTCGAGGATCAGGCCGCCCATCGCCACGACCAGCCGGTCGCAGGCCTCGTCGATCGCCTCATCCAGGGTCCCATCATGGTCCCGGGCGGCGTGCAGGATCTCCTCGAGCAGCGCATCGTATTGGCCGGACTGCACCGCCTTGAGGATCAGCGAGGGGTTGGTGGTGGCATCCTGGGGTGCGAAGCGGCGGATGGTGTCGAGGTCGCCGGTATCGGCCACCACGGTGCTGTATTGTCGTAGTTGTTCGAGCAGGTTGGGCATGGTTGTTCCTCTAATAACCTATTACGTTCGAGATCGGCGTCGCGGCGGTTCGACCAGGCCGGCATGTAGCCCTGGGTTGCAGCCGTCAATCAAGTGGCCTCTGTCTCCTGCGTAAGCAGGAGGTCGGCGGCGCGACTATGTTCGAGGACGAGGCGGGCGTTCTTGAGGTCGTTCCCGCGTGCCTTTTCCGCAGCTTCCTCGGGGGAAAACCCGAAGCTCAGCCAGCGCTCGATGAGCCGCTCCTCGAGCGTCTCGATCGACGGTGCCAGGAACACGGTGGCGTCGAATAGCCCGGCCAGCCCGTCCCACGGCGGAGCATCGAGCAGCAGATAGTTACCCTCGACCACGACGATCGGGGTCTCCGCTTTCAGAAGGCCCGCGTCCGTCAGGCATCGGTCGAGTGTTCGATCGAATAGCGGGTAGCGAATGTTGGCCCCGCCGTCCCTGACGCGGCGAACCAGTCGCACCAACCCGGCCGCTTCGAAGGTCTCCGGCGCCCCCTTGCGCGCCAGCAGTCCTCGTGCGGCAAGCACCTCGTTATCGAGATGAAAGCCGTCCATCGGCAGGAGCACCGCTCGGGATCCGCTCCCAAGTGGCGCGTTCAGTCGCTCGACCACCTCTTCAGCGAGCGTCGACTTGCCCGAACCGGGCGGCCCGGCAATGCCGATCACGGTCCGTTTGCCGGGCCGTCTCGCCTGGATAAGCAGGTCCAGGACAGCGTCGCTCTCGGAAATCGTTCGCACCATCGCTCAGACCGCCTGTGCCAGTTGTTGGGGGGGCTCCTTGGCACCTGTCATGAAGGAAACCGCGTCGTTCATCGTGTAGTCGTCGGGCCGGATCACGCACAGTCGCTTACCTAGCCGATGGATATGAATACGGTCAGCCACCTCGAAGACATGCGGCATGTTGTGGCTGATGAGGACGATCGGGATACCGCGTGACTTCACTTCGAGAATGAGCTCCAGCACCCGGCGGCTCTCCTTGACGCCGAGCGCTGCCGTCGGCTCGTCGAGGATGATGACCTTGGAGCCGAACGCGGCGGCCCGGGCCACGGCCACCCCCTGCCGCTGGCCGCCAGAGAGTGTCTCCACGGCCTGTTGGATATTCTGAATCGTCATGAGTCCCAGCTCATTGAGCTTCTCGCGGGCGAACTTCTCCATCGCGGGACGGTCCAGCTGTCGTAAAAACTTCCCCATAATGCCGGGTTTTAACAGCTCGCGGCCCATGAACATGTTGTCTACGATCGACAAGGCGGGCGACATCGCGAGCTGCTGATAGACGGTTTCGATTCCCTGTTCGCGCGCATCCAGTGGCGAGGCAAAGTGAATCTGGTTGCCGTCCATATAAACCTGGCCCTCGTCGGGGATCACCGCGCCGGATATCGCCTTGATAAGGGTCGACTTGCCCGCGCCGTTGTCGCCGATCACCGCAAGGATCTCACCCGGATAGAGCTCGAAGTCGCAATGGTCCAGGGCGGTGACGCGGCCGTAGCGCTTCACGAGGTTCTTGGCTTCTAGGATGGGAGTTTGCGCTTGCATTAGACTGACACCTTTCTGATCCACTGGTCGACGGCGACCGCGCCGATGATAAGCACGCCGATAAGGAGGTAGGTCCACTGGGCATCGGCCCCGAGGAGTCGCAGCCCGAGGGTGAAGACGCCGACGATGAGCGCGCCAAACAGGGCGCCGAGGACCGATCCGCGACCGCCGAAGAGCGAGATCCCACCGATCACCACGGCGGTAATGGATTCGATGTTGGTGAGCTGGCCCGCGGTCGGCGAGACGGAGCCGATTCGCCCAATCAGCGCCCAGCCGGCGAAAGCGCAGATGAGCCCGGAAAGCATGTAGACCGAAATGAGCACCCGGTTCGTTTTAACGCCGGAGAGCTCGGCGGCTGCCTTGTCGTCGCCCACTGCATAGACATGACGGCCCCAGGCGGTGTGGCGAAGCGCATAGGCGAGCACCAGCACCAATGCCACCATGAAGACGACACCCACGGTAAAGACCGCGCCGCCGATGTTGAATTTCGCGCCGAATAGCTGCAGGAGCGGAGCATGGGCCTCGATGTCCTGGGCCCGTATCGTTTCATTGGCCGAGTAGAGGAAGTTCGCGGCGAGCACGATCTGCCACATGCCGAGCGTGACGATGAAGGGCGGAAGCTTGACCCTGGACACGAGCAGGCCGTTAATAAATCCGAAAAACATGCCGCAAAGAAGGCCGGACAGGATGCTGATAGGGACGGGGATACCGTAGCGGAAGGTGAACTGTCCCATCACTACAGAGGAAATCACCATGATCGCACCCACCGAGAGATCGATGCCCGCCGTCAAGATGATAAGGCTCTGGGCGGCGGCGACGATCCCCACGATCTGAACCTGCTGCAGGATCAACGTAAGCGCGAAGGGCGAGAAGAACTTGGAGCCAAGTAAGGCACCGAAGAGGAGTATCGAGAGCATGAGCACAATCAAGGGCACGATCGAGGGGTTCATGTGCAACGCGTGCTGCAGCCTTGGGACGAAGCCGGATCGATGATCCTCGAATTCGGCAACGCTCTCACTGGCACCGGCAAGAGCGGATTCGCCATCTTGCCGTTTCAAGTCGGTTTTAGCCATGGGGTCCTCTCGGGATATAATGCGAATATCGTCTTGGTATGGACAGGGAGACGTCCGACCGTTGACGTGCAATCGCGTCAACAGTCCCTGGGGAGTGGAAGGGGAGGCGTCGCCGCCGCCCCCGTCGCTTTACGGACAGATGATCAGCCCCAGCAACGCTCCATACCCTCGGTAACCGAGAGTGAGTCGATGTCTTCAACAGGCTGATCGGTCACCAGCGAAACGCCGGTGTCGAAGAAATCCTTGCCCGGTGTTGGCTCCGGCTTGACACCCTCATCGGCCCACTCCTTGATCGCCTCGATGCCGAGCGACGCCATGAGCAATGGATACTGCTGAGCGGTGGCGCCGATAACGCCGTCCCTGACATTGGCCACACCAGAGCAGCTGCCGTCGACCGACACGATCAGCACATCGTTCTCGCGTCCGATCGCCTTCAGCGCCTGATACGCCCCGGCGGCGGCCGGCTCGTTGATCGTGTAGACCACGTTGATCATCGGATCTTCGATGAGCAGGTTTTCCATCCCCTCACGTCCGCCTTCCTCGTTTCCCTCCGAAATGTCCTGGCCAACGATGCGCGGATCGGTCTCGTCGCCCCACTTGTTCGGGTCGCCGAGATCGATGCCGAAGCCTTGAAGAAAACCCTGATTGCGCAGCACGCCGACAGAAGGCTGGCTGACATTGATGTTCAGGAGGCCGATGCGTGCGCTTTCCGCATCGTCTCCGAGCTGGCCGGCCGCCCAGGCGCCGATCAACTCGCCAGCCCTGAAGTTATCCGTGGCAAAGGTTGCGTCGGCCGCCTCTGCCGGATCGAGTGGCGTGTCAAGCGCGATCACGAGGACGCCCGCGTCGCGGGCCTGTTGTACGGCTGACACGATCGCGGAGGTGTCCGAGGCAGTGAGCAGGATGCCTTCGGCACCGTCGGCGATGCAGGTCTCGATGGCCTGAACCTGGGTTTTGTGATCGCCGTCGATCCTGCCGGCGAAAGACTTGAGCTCGATACCGAGCTCTTCGGCCTTGGCGACGGCGCCTTCCCTCATCTTGACGAAGAAAGGATTGGTGTCGGTCTTGGTGATCAGACAGGCGCTGGTCCTGTTTTCCTCTGCCATGGCGGCACCTGGCAGTGCGGCACCCGCTAGCGCAATGGCGGCGATGAGTCCGGCGATGCTGGGCTTGGTTATAGTCATTGTTATCCTCCGGTTCGAGTAAGGGCTATCTCTGAGACTATTTAATACTTCATTATGAAGTAATTAGTATGAAAAGGAAAATGGGAATTGCAAGACTGAGGCATATGCCACTCCTCCACGTCGAGGAATATCCCATCGACGCGTTTCGTTGCCTTGCAATTTCCCCTTACACCTCAAATGGTGTATCGACTATTTAAGGTGCGGTGAGTAACGCTTGTCAATGGCAGCGGCGATCTCTAAGACCAAAGTGTAACGTCTGGCCTGTCGGGTATCGTGTTGCCAGGCCATATGGCTATCGCCCTCCCTCCCCCCTCCCCGAAGACCGCGCCCGATTGCCGGCGATGTGGCCACCGCTGGGCTCGAGACGCACCACGCCGTTGCGGCGGGGAGCGGGGCGAGGGTGCGGTGTCACCCATGACGGACGGGCCTCTTCTCCGGGAGCGGGATCTTGCCGGAACGTCATGATTCTACAAGAGAAAACCAGCCACGATCTGCATGCCTGACACCCGAAACGAAAAGGAGGCAGGGCGGTTCGCTCGGATTCATCGCTCTGCTGCAAGGTATCGTGGTGGACCTCGCGGCTGAGGGGACGGTTGTGGATACCGTGCGCTCGGGTATTTCGTCCCAGGCCCGGGCCTACATACCGCGGGCGTCAAGCTGGTATCCTTGGAGCTGGTTCAACTGTCGCCATCCTGTTCGCTGCTTGTTATTGTGCCCGTTAAAGCAGGGAAGGTAACGGCGCGGGTCCCTGCCTCTACCTCGTGGCACAAGTACTGCCATTATTCCATATATCCAAGGTTCATGATGAAGATGGGTGGCAATGATAAGGAAGAGCTGCTGAGTGAGCATCCGCTGAAGGGTTCAAATCTGACGACGGTGAGGGGGGTCAACGAACGCTTGATCCTGCACCTCGTGCGCAACCACGGAAGAGTCACAAAGGCAGAGGCCACAAGGATGACGGGACTGTCTCCGAATGCGGTATCCGTCATCTTCCGCGCGCTCGAGGCCGAGGGGTTGCTTCTCCGAGGTAATCCGATCCGTGGACGTATCGGGCAGCCTTCAGTACCCATGATGCTGAATCCGGATGCGCGGCATTACGTGGGACTCAAGATTGGTCGACGGACATTCGACCTGGTCGTGGTGAACTTCGTTGGCGGAATTCTCGCTCGACGCACCGAGCCACATTCGTATCCAACGCCCGCTGCCATGCTCCGCTTCGTGAAGGAGGAGCTGCCCCCGCTTCTGAAGTCGGCAGGGAAAGGGGGGGGCGACATCGTCGCGATGAATGTCGCGATGCCTTTCGAGCTGTGGAGTTGGACCGCGGATTTCGGCGCCCCGCAGAGCGAGATGGATTCGTGGCGGAATTTCGAGCTGGTGGCGGAACTAAAGCAGGTCGTGCCCTGGCCGATCACAGTGGAAAACGATGGCACCGCCGCCTGCCGGGCCGAGCTGGTGTTCGGGCCTCCTAATGCGGCACAGGATTTTGTCTATTTCTTCGTGGGTACTTTTATCGGTGGTGGCGTCGTCTTAAACGGGAGCGTCTTTCCCGGACGCCGCGGAAATTCAGGAGGCTTCGGGCCGTTGCGTGTGCCAGACGAGCCCGGGGGCGACCGTCTCGTCGATCATGCCTCTCTTGTCGTCCTCGAACGTATGATCGCCGATAAGGGCGGTGACCCGTTGCCGAAGATCGACTTCGAGCACAACGATTGGGACGCGGTGGAACCGCTTGTGCACACCTGGATGAGCCGAGCTGGTCGCAGCCTGGCCCATGCCATCATTTCCGCCCTTGCGGTCATCGACTTTCAGGCCGTGGTAATAGACGGTGCCTTTCCACCCGCGATCCGGAATCGTCTTGTCGGCGAAGTGGAAAGGCAGCTCGATCGGCTGGACATGCAGGGCGTGATTCGACCCGACATCAGGCCGGGCCACTTCGGCAGCATCGCACGGGCGCTCGGTGCGGCCGCCTACCAGATTTCGACGGAATACATGATCGACCAGAACACGCTTCTGCGACAGAACCCTTCAAATCCCAGACCCAGTCTTTAAGGACTGAACGGCATCAACGAAACCGGGAGCGACTCAGTCTCCCGTTCAGTCGATGCGCAAACGCAGGTCGTGGAGGGGGCGATGCGCGTGATCAGGCCGTGGAAGCGCTCGCCCTCCATGGCGCTGTGCCGTTGCTGCGCGAGCGCCTTGCGAACATAGGCGGGCTAGAAGTGGTGGTGGCGGCCTGAACGTACCGGTGGGCGAGCGCATCTCCCAGATCCCGGGTCAACCTGGAGCGCAGCCCGCTGGCTGCTCCGTGAGCTGCAGGCGCTGGATCGGCCGCTGGTGCTATAGGCGTCACCGATAGCCCTTGGCCTGCAGCCGGAACAGCCGTGCATAGCGACCATCGGCCGCCATCAGGCTGTCGTGGTCGCCCCGCTCGAGGATCCTGCCGCCCTCGACCACCAGGATCTGGTCGGCGGCGCGCACCGTGGAGAAGCGGTGGGAGATCAGGATGGTCATCTTGTCGTGCCGGTGTTCGCGGAAGTCGGTGAACACCGCGGCCTCGGCGGCGGCGTCCATGGCCGCGGTGGGCTCGTCGAGTACCAGGATGTCGGCGCTCTCGCGCATGTAGGCCCGCGACAGGGCGATCTTCTGCCACTGGCCACCGGAGAGCTCCTGGCCGCCCTTGAACCAGCGCCCGAGCTGGGTGTGGTAGCCCCCGGGCATGTCGGCAATGAAGTCGTCGGCCAGGCCGCGCCGGGCAGCCTCCTGCCAGCGCGCCTCGTCGGCGAAGGCGGTCACGTCGCCGGCGCCCAGGTTCTCACCGACCTTGAGCTGGTAGCGGACGAAGTCCTGGAAGATCACCCCGGTGCGCCGGCGCAGTGCCTGCACGTCCCAGTCGCGCAGGTCGCTGCCGTCGAGCAGGATGCGCCCCTCGCTCGGCGCGTAGAGCCGGGTGAGCAGCTTGATCAGGGTGGTCTTGCCGGAGCCGTTGGCGCCGACCAGGGCCAGGCTGCCGCCGGGCCTGAGGTGCAGCGAGATGCCCGACAGCGCCGGTGTCTCGGCGCCGGGGTAGGTGAAGCTCACGTTCTCGAAGCGGATGCCGTCTCCGGGTCGGGCGCCGGCGGTGCGGGTGCCGGTCTCGGCGTCCACCGGTTGCTCCAGGTACTCGTAGAGATTGGAGAGATAGAGGTTGTCCTCGTACATGCCGCTGATCGAGGTGAGGCTCGCCGAGAGCGCCGCCTGGCCCTGCTTGAAGACCATCAGGTACATGGTCATCTCGCCGAGTGTCAGCTGGCCGGTCACGGTCTCCACCACCACCCAGGCATAGGCGCCGTAGAAGGCCAGGGTACCCAGCAGGCCGAGCAGGAAGCCCCAGGTCTCGCGGCGCAGCGTCAGGCGGCGATCCTCGCCGTAGAGGGTGTCGAAGATCCTGCGGTAACGGTCGAGCAGCAGCGGCTCGAGGCCGAACAGCTTGACCTCCTTGATACTGTCCTCCCGGGCCAGCACCGTCTCCAGGTACATCTGCATGCGGGTCTGGGGCGAGCGCCAGCGGAACAGCCGGAAGGCATCGCCGGAGAACTTGGCCTCGGAGACGAACACCGGCAGGGCCCCAATCACCAGGATCAGGATCGCCCAGGGCGAGAACTGCACCAGCAGCACGCCGAAGCTGACCAGGGAGATGGCGTTCTGCGCTAGCGAGAAGGTCTTGTTGACCAGCCCCAGCGGACGGATCGAGGCCTCGCGGCGGGCCCGGGTCAGCTTGTCGTAGAACTCCGAGTCCTCGAACTGGGCGAGCGTGAGGGTGCCGGCCTTCTCCAGGATCATCACGTTGACCTTCTGGCCGAGCAGGGCTCGCAGCAGCGACTGCTGGGCCGAGAGCCCGCGCTGGGCCAGGGCGATGGCGGCAATCACCCCTGCCTCGGCCAGCACGTAGCGCAGCACCGGCCACCACGCGACGCTGCCCGTCTCACCATGCTGGGCCATGGCGGCCACCACGGCATCGACGATCAGCTGGCCGAGCCAGGCCGCCACCGCCGGCAGCACCCCGGCGACCAGGGTGCAGAGCGCGAGCCCCAGGGTCAGCGAGCGGGAGGTCTGCCATACCAGCGCGAGCGCCCGGTGGCTGTAGCGGAAGACACCGAAGAAGGCGCTCAGGCGGTTGCCGTTGGTGGGTGGGGCGGGGACGGCGCGGCGCATATGGGGCGAGGACAAGCGGGGACTCCGGTCCGTGCAACCCGTTCAGTCTACCTGGCCGGCGAGGGGATGTGTCATCCCCCGGAAGGACAGCACCCCGCTCGTGGGCGGGGCGCTGGGTGGGGCTCGGATGGCGGGGGCTCAGCCCTCGTCGTCGTCGTCGCTCGCTTCGGGCTGTTGCGCGCGGGCGACCACGGTGCCGGTCTCGCCGCTCTGCAGGGCGGCCAGCAGGGGCTCGGCATCGCGCTGGAAGGCCAGCAGGGCATCGCCGGACAGGCTCTGGTTCTCAGGCAGGTCGACCTTCATGGCATCGACCTGGTTGTTGTTGACGATCACCTCGTAGTGCAGGTGCGGCCCGGTACTGCGGCCGGTGTTGCCGGAAAGCGCGATGCGCTCGCCCATGCTGACCCGGTCGCCGCGGCTGACCAAGGGGCGTGACAGGTGCAGGTAGCGGGTGCGGTAGCCGTTGTCGTGGCGTACCACCACGTAGCGGCCGGCCAGCGGGTGGTTGCCCACCTTCTCCACCTGGCCGTCTGCCGGCGCCTGGACCGGCGTGCCGATGGGCATGGCGAAGTCGGTGCCGCGGTGCGGGCTGATGCGTCCGGTGACCGGGTGCTTGCGCCGCGGATTGAAGTTGGAGCTGAGGCGGTAGCTGCCCTCGAAGGGGTAGCGGTTGAAGGCCGGGTCGAGGCTCTCGCCTTCCGGGGTGTAGAAATTGCTGTCGGTGCTGTTGCGCACCACGGTCAGGTCCATGCGGGCCCCATCGTACTGCACCGCCAGCACGCGGGAGTCGAGGCTCTGGCCGTCGACGATATCGGACTCGACCAGCACCTGAAAACGATCGCCGCGACGGGTGTCGCGGCGAAAGTCCAGTTTCTTCTCCAGCAGGCGGGAGAGCTGGCTGACCTCCGAGCTGGAGAGGCCGGTCGCCTGGGCCGATCGGGCGAAGCTGCCGCTGACGGTGCCGGCGAACAGACGCTGGGTGGCTTCCCCGGCGCGTTCGATGGTGGCGACCTCGAAACCATCTTCCCCGCGCTCGATGAAGAAGCCGTTGCGGGCATTGCGCATCACCCGCAGGGTCAGCAACTTGCCTTCCTCGTCGAGCTGATACTCGAAGCTGTTGCCGGCCCGCCAGCGGGTCAGCACGTTCTGGTCGGGTAGCGCCTCGAGCAGGCCCAGCACTTCGCTGTAGCCCAGCCCCAGGTGGTCCTGGGCCATGACCGCAAAGGTGTCGCCCTGCTGTACCGTATAGGTCTCCCATTCGGGCACGTAGGGCTCGCTGGCGGCGATCTCTTCCTCGAGGAAAACCGGGCCATCGCCGAACAGGATCAGTTCCTCTTCGGAGACCTCTTCATAGGAGGTGGCATCGGCGACCAGGGTCCCGTCATGATCGAGCATGCCGCTGGAGAGGGTGCCGATCACGACCGCCATGTGCAGCGCACCATCATCGAGCATCGGGCCGGGGACCGGGGCGTTATCGGCCGGCTCCGGGGCCTCGTGTTCGACGCTGGCCAGCGCCAGTGGCACCCGCTGATTCTCGGTGCTCTCGGCGGCGGTGACGAAATCGACCTCGACGACTTCAGAGGCGGTGAGACGCGATAGCGGCACATGCTCGCGGGTGGCATCGAGGGCCAGCGATGCCATCTCGATAGCGCCGGCCACTGGGCTGCGGTCGAAGCTCAGCGAGGGAAGGCCGGGTTGAGTGTCGGGATCGAGGGGGACGAGGACGGTGTCGAGCGGCTGGTTTTCACGCTGGACATCCTGGAAGGAGGTGACGATTTTCTGTGCGCCCAGCACTGTGACCATGGTGGCAACGGGTAACAGTAACAGCTTGTGTGTGCGGGGCAGCGAATGGAGGATTCGCAACATGGGTAGAGGCCAATGAATAATGAATAGAATAAAAATAGGCATCAGAACCATAACCCATGATGTATGGCGTGCCTAGTCTGTATGTGCATACAGTAGAGGGCCGATCCACGGTTGGGAGGGATCGGCTTGTGCAATGCGAACACTGTTTACTAATTCTTCATTGGAGCCGATGACGCGGGGAAAATCAACCCCTACCTCGATCGGATTGCCTCAGGGGCCGGTCAGGGTGCCATCGCGATAGTCGCGCAGGGCCTGTCCCAGCTCGGCATGCTCGTTCATCACGAAAGGCCCGTAATGGGCGATCGGTTCCCGGTGTGGATGGCCGGCCAGCAACAGGGCCTGGCCGCCTTCGGTGCTGCCCAGCGACAGCCGGTCGCCGCCGCCCAGCCGGGCCAGCTGGCCGCGGGGCACGACGGTCTCGCCGACGTTCAGGCTGCCGTCGAAGACGTAGACCAGCAGGGTGGGGGCATCCGCCTCGAGTGTCAGGTCGCCGCCCGATTCCAGGCGCACATGGGCCACGCCCCCGTCGCCGGCCAGGGCATCGAGTGGGCCTTCGACCCGCTCGCCGCCGGTGCTCTGCCAGCGCCCGCCGAGGGCGATCAGCTCGGCACCCTGGCCGGCGAGGCGGGGCATCTCGGCCGAGCGCACGTCCCGGTAGGTGGCCGGGCTCAGCTTGTCCCGGGCCGGCAGGTTCAGCCACAGCTGGAAAGCGTGCAGGCCCTGGCTGTCGGTGAGAGGCATCTCCGAGTGGATGATGCCACGTCCGGTGTGCATCCACTGGGCATCGCCGGCGCGAATGGTGCTCGAGTGACCCAGGTGATCCTCGTGGGTCAGTCCGCCGTGGATCACGTAGGTCAGGGTCTGGATGCCGCGATGGGGATGGGGCGGGAAGCCACCGATGTAGTCGTCGGGGCGATCCGAGCCCAGTTCGTCGAGCATCAGGTAGGGGTCCAGCCCGCCGCCGAAGTCATGGATCCGCTGGATCCTGACCCCGTCGCCGTCCTGGCTGGGGTGGCTGCGCTGCTGCTGCTCGACCCGACGCAGTGTACTGGTGGAGGCCATGGGATTTCTCCGTTCTTGCAAGGTTTGACTGGCATTTTAGGTCGGATTTTTCGAAAATTAAGCGCAATGTTTCGCTTTGAGTTTTCGAGGAAATCGAAATGTCACGAGTCACCCTGACCCAATGGCAGATGCTGGCCGCGGTGGTCGACCATGGCGGCTTCGCCCGGGCCGCCGAGGCCATCCACAAGAGTCCCTCGACCCTCAATCATGCGGTGCACAAGCTGGAGGAGCAGCTCGGCGTGCGGGTGCTCGAGCCGGTGGGACGGCAAGTGCGTCTGACCGAGGCAGGCGAGATGCTGCTGCGCCGTGCGCGCCAGCTGATCGAGAGCGCCGCCTCGCTGGAAGACGTGGCGGTGCGCCTGGCGGAGGGGCTTGAGGCCGAGGTGGTGCTGGCCGTCGACCAGGTCTTCCCGCCCGATGCCCTGGCCCGTGCCCTGGAGACCTTCTCGCAGGAATTCCCCCATGTGCGGGTACAACTGCACGAGACGGTGCTCAACGGGGGGATCGAGATGCTCTATGACGGCAGCGCCGACCTGGTGGTCTCGGGGATCGCCGCCCAGGGTTTCCTGGGCGAGCCGCTGGTCACGGTACGTTTCATCGCCGTGGCGCATCCGGACCACGCGCTGCACCGGCTGGCGCGCCCGCTCGACCTGCGCGACCTGGTCCAGTATCGGCAACTGGTGGTGCGTGACTCGGCGCTGCGGCAGTCGATGGATTCCGGCTGGCTGAAGGCCGAGCAGCGCTGGACCCTGAGCCATCTGCACTCCTCCATCGACATGCTCGAGCGCGGCTTGGGCTTCGCCTGGGTGCCGGAGACGCGCATCCTCGGCGCCCTGAACGAAGGCCGGCTGAAGCCGTTGCCACTCACCGCCGGTGGTATCCGTGAGATACCCGTTCAGCTCATCCATCGCGACCGGGACAGGGCGGGACCGGCGACCCACGCCATGGCCAATGCCCTCCAGCAGGGGGTGGCGATCTGCTCGGAGGTCGAACCATTCGATATGGTCGAATGAACTGTCGCAAAGGATGCGCTTGAGATTCGATGGAATCGCTTTAGGCTCTGGTGTAAATCCCTGTTACTGACGAGAGGACATCATGGGCCTGTTGATCGACGGCGTCTGGCATGACCAGTGGTACGACACCCGCAAGCACGGCGGCGAGTTCGTGCGCGAATCCGCCCAGCTGCGCGACTGGATCACCGCCGATGGCGGCCCGGGGCCGGATGGCCAGCCGGGGCTGCCCGCCGAGGCCGGGCGCTATCATCTCTATGTCTCCCTGGCCTGCCCCTGGGCCCACCGCACCCTGATCCTGCGCCGCCTCAAGGGGCTGGACGACCTGGTCGGCGTCTCCCACGTCAGCCCGCTGATGCTCGACCAGGGCTGGACCTATGAAACGAGCGAGGGCTCCAGTGGCGACCCGGTCAACGGCGTCGACTACCATCGCCAGCTCTACACCCTGACCGACCCGCACTACACCGGGCGGGTCACGGTGCCGGCACTGTGGGACAGGCGCGAAGGCCGCATCGTCAACAACGAGTCCGCGGATCTGCTGCGGATCTTCAACGACGCCTTCGACGGCTTGACCGGCAATCGGCTCGATTTCTACCCGCAGGACCTGCGCCGGACCATCGATGCGGTCAACGCCGATGTCTACGACCACATCAACAACGGCGTCTACAAGTCGGGCTTCGCCACCGAGCAGGCCGTCTACGAGAAGCATGTGGTGGCGCTGTTCGAGGCGCTGGACCGGATGGAGTCGCGACTGGCCGAGAGCCGTTACCTGGCCGGCGAGTGGCTGACCGAGGCCGACATCCGGCTGTTCACCACCCTGATCCGCTTCGATGCGGTCTACCACGGTCACTTCAAGTGCAACCTGAGGCGCATCGAGGACTACCCGAACCTGTCGAACTACCTGCGCGAGCTCTATCAGTGGCCGGGCATCAAGGAGACGGTGAACCTGGACCACATCAAGCGCCACTACTACTACAGCCACGACACACTCAACCCGACGCGCATCGTGCCAGTGGGGCCGCGGCTCGACCTCGACCGGCCCCACGACCGCGAGCGATGGCCGGGGAAGGGGATTCGGGAAAAGAGCTGAGCAGCGGGGTTCGAAAGGCACCGAGGATCCCTACGAAGATCTCGACGATGGCAGCGCGTTCGCCGGAAAAGTCGCCGAGACCTGCCCCTATGGGGTCAGACCCCAGCCAAGTTGCCAGGTCTGTCATCGTGCACTTGACGAGCGGTTTCGGCACCGCCGGGGTCTGACCCCATAGGGCCTCCCAGCGTTGGCAAGCTACCGCAATTACACCATCAACCAGCTGATTTTCCAGCAACGCTTGTTGGGATACGGAAGTGTCGCCAGCGTGAGCGGCGTCGGGGACAGGCATGAGCGAAGCGCATTCTTCGATCAGGCGTTCTTCGCCAGCCACCTATCCAGCGCATTGGCGAACTCGCGACGGTCGGTGTCGGCATAGCCCTTGGGCCCGCCGGTATGCTCGCCGCTGGCGCGCAGGGTTTCCATGCAGGTCTTGTGTCAGTCGCATCTGGACCCAGGGTGCAGATGCGTCATGGATCAGGCGTTCTTCGCCAGCCACCTATCCAGTGCATTGGCGAACTCGCGACGGTCGGTGTCGGCATAGCCCTTGGGCCCGCCGGTATGCTCGCCGCTGGCGCGCAGGGTTTCCATGCAGGTCTTGTGTCAGTCGCATCTGGACCCAGGGTGCAGATGCGTCATGGATCAGGCGTTCTTCGCCAGCCACCTATCCAGTGCATTGGCGAACTCGCGACGGTCGGTGTCGGCATAGCCCTTGGGCCCGTCGGTGTGCTCGCCGCTGGCGCGCAGGGTTTCCATGGCAGGTCTTGTGTCAGTCGCATCTGGACCTAGGGTGCAGATGCGTCATGGATCAGGCGTTCTTCGCCAGCCACCTATCCAGTGCATTGGCGAACTCGCGACGGTCGGTGTCGGCATAGCCCTTGGGCCCGCCGGTGTGCTCGCCGCTGGCGCGCAGGGTTTCCATGAAGTCCCGCATCTGGACCCTGGCCCGGATGTTGCTCCGGTCGAGCATCTCGCCGCGGGTGGTCATCACCGCGGCCCCCTTCTCGATGGCCTCCATGGCCAGCGGCAGGTCCGAGGTGATCAGCAGGTCGCCGGCGACCAGCCGCGCGACGATCTCGTGATCGGCGGCATCGAAGCCATGGCTCACCGCGAGCGCCCTGACCCACTTCGAGGGCGGCAGCGGTATGGCATGGTTGGCCACGAACCAGGTCGGCGTGGCGGTGCGCTCGGCGGCGCGCACGATGATCTCGCGCGCCACCCTGGGGCAGGCATCGGCGTCGACCCAGAGACTCGGCATGGCAAACTCCTGGCAGGGAAGGGGGGCCAAGGGGCGCGATGAACGCCATCCTCGAAAAGGCTGGCCAGCGCTGAGTGCCGATGGTAGCATGCGCGCTCCTCGCATGTGCTGACCCCGCCATCATGACGATTCGCCTGAGCCGAGTGCTCGAGCCGAATCACCGAGACCTGCGGTCATCTACCGCCAGTGTCCGAGATGTGAAGATGGAGCGCCAATCAGATGCCGCCAGTCTGGCGACATCGGCGCAGAAAGGTCGCCTTAGCGGTTCGCCAGCCCTCGAGGCGCGAACCGGATGCCAGGTGCGACCGGCGTCCCCGATACCGTGACTCGCTCTGCCCTCTGGCCATGACGGCCCCACGACAGGCGCAGTGCGCCCGACCGTTTGCTTGCGTCGGGGATGCCTCAATGTGATTTGCCGGCCATCGCCGGCCTACCAAGGTGTGATTGATGACCTCGACTTCTGTCGCTTCGCCGAGCTTCGGCGATCTGGCCCTGCTGCCTGCCGTTCTCTCTGCCGTCGAAACCCTGGGCTACGAGATCCCTTCGCCGATCCAGATGCAGACCATTCCGGCGCTGCTGGAAGGCCGTGACATGCTGGGCCAGGCCCAGACCGGCACCGGCAAGACCGCTGCCTTCGCGCTGCCGATCCTGTCGCGCCTCGAGCTCGACCGCCGCGAGCCCCAGGTGCTGGTGCTGGCGCCGACCCGTGAACTGGCCCAGCAGGTGGCCGTGTCGTTCAGCAAGTACGGCCAGAACCTCAAGGGCCTGGAAGTGGCGACCCTGTGCGGTGGCCAGGAGTACCGCGAGCAGCTCGGCGCGCTGAAGCGCGGCGCCCAGGTGGTGGTGGGCACCCCCGGCCGGGTGATCGATCACCTGGATCGCGGCAGCCTCAACCTCGACGGTCTCTCCGCCCTGGTGCTGGACGAGGCCGACGAGATGCTGCGCATGGGCTTCATCGACGACGTCAAGCGGGTGGTCGCCGACACGCCCAAGGACGCCCAGCGGGTGTTCTTCTCCGCCACCCTGCCGTCCGAGATCGAGCGCATCGTCAATCGCTACCTGGTCGACCCGGTCAAGGTGGCCATCGAGGCCCGGGTCGGTACCGCGGCGAGCATCGACCAGCGCATGGTGCGTGTCGACGGCGGTGCCAAGCTGGAGGCGCTGTCGCGTATCCTCGAGGTCGAGCCCGTCGACGGCGCCATCGTCTTCGTGCGCACCCGGGCCGCCTGCACCACCCTGATGGAGCAGCTCTCGACCCGTGGCGTCAACGTGGCGAGCCTCTCCGGTGATCTCGACCAGAGCCTGCGCGAGCGCACCATCACGCGCCTCAAGCGTGGCAAGGTCGATGTGCTGATTGCCACCGACGTGGCCGCCCGCGGCCTCGACGTACCGCGCATCACCCACGTCATCAACTACGACCTGCCCCAGGACGCCGAGGCCTATACCCACCGCATCGGGCGTACCGGCCGTGCCGGCCGCACCGGCGTGGCGATCACCTTCGTCGGCTTCCGCGAGGGGCGCAAGGTAGGCTGGCTCGAGCAGGCCACCGGCCAGAAGCTGAGCGAGATGCCGCTGCCCGACGAGGCCGCCATCCGTGCCCATCGCGACGAGATCTTCCACCAGCGCGTGGTCGCCTCCCTGACCAAGGGCGCCGAGGAACAGAATGCCCTGGTCGAGCGCCTGGTCGAGGAGGGGCACGATCCCATCGAGCTGGCCTGCGCCTTCGCCGCCATGGCTCGTGCCGACGAGGCGCCGATCGGTCGCCTGCAGGCGCCGCGTCGCGACAACGACCGCGCTGCCCGCGACGGCAAGCCGCCGCGTCGCCGCGAGAGCGGCCCCAGCGAGGGCATGACCCGCTATCGTGTCGCCGTGGGTCACAAGGATGGCGTCAAGCCGGGTCAACTGGTCGGTGCACTCGCCAACGAGGGCGGCATCGAGGGCGCACGCATCGGTCGCATCGATATCCGCAACGCCTTCTCGGTGGTCGAGCTGCCCAGCTCGCTGCCGGCGAGCATCCTGGCCAAGATGGCCCGTGCCCGGGTGGCCGGCCGTCCGCTGGAGATCAGCGAGGACCACGGTGTCACCGAGCGTGCCCCGCGTCGCCGTCGCGACGACGGTGAGGCGCCGATCCGCCGCCAGTCACGCGGCTGAGGGATCGGGTAGGCCGATCGCCACGCCGTGGCGGTCGGCAGGTCACCAGGCAACGGGCCGGGGGAATTCTTCCCCTGGCCCGTTTTTCGTCGTGGCGTGGCGGTCGGGTTCAGTGGCGCTGCTGGTGGGCCAGCCACCGGCGGATGCCGAAGGTCCAGGGCGGCAGCCGATCCGAGCGGTCGACCCGGTTGACCAGCGCGCCCAGCGACGGCGTGGCGATGGTCACCGTATCGCCCACATGGTGGCTGAAGCCCTGGCCCTCGCCGTCGCGGTCCTGTATCGGCGAGAACATGGTCCCCAGGAACAGCAGGACGCTGCGTCCCTCGATGTCATGCAGGTTGACATCGTTGCCGAGCGTCGCGCCATACGCGGCCGACCAGCAGGGCGCGGTCGGCGTCTTCAGGCAGGATGAATGTGGTGTTGTGTGACATCGGATCTCCTCAGGCCTCGCGCTTGCCGTCCACCAGTCGGCTCACGCCCAGCGGGTTGCCGTCCTTCAGCGCCTCGGGCAAGAGGCCTTCCGGCAGGTTCTGGTAGCACACCGGGCGCAGGAAGCGCTGGATCGCCGCACTACCCACCGAGGTGCTGCGGCTGTCCGAGGTGGCCGGGAAGGGCCCGCCGTGGACCATGGCGTGGCACACCTCGACGCCGGTGGGCCAGCCGTTGGCCAGCACCCGGCCGGCACGGCGCTCGAGCGTCGGCAGCAGGGTCCGGGCGGCGTCGAGGTCGCCGTCGTCCAACTGCAACGTGGCGGTGAGTTGGCCCTCCAGTTGCTCGGCCACGGCGGCCATCTCGTCGAGGTCGGCACACTCGAGCACCAGCGCCGTGGCGCCGAATACCTCGCCCTGCAGCGCCGCGTCGGCGAGGAAGTCGCTCGCCGCGGCGACGAACAGCCCAGCCTGGCACGGGTGGGGGCCGTCGCCTTCCTGGCCGCGGGCTACCTCGCGCACCTTGGGATGCCCGGCCAAGGCGCCCACGCCGTCCTGGTAGGCGCCATGGATGCCCGGGGTGAGCATGGTCTGGGCGGCGCTGCCCTGGATCGCCTCGCCGGCGCTGGCGACGAAGGCGTCCAGCGCCGCGCCCTTGACGCCGATCACCAGGCCGGGATTGGTGCAGAACTGCCCGGCGCCCATGGTCAGCGAGGCGACGAAGCCCTCGGCGATCTCACTTCCGCGGGCGGCCAACGCCTCGGGTAGCAGGAACACCGGGTTGATGCTGCTCATCTCGGCATACACCGGGATCGGCTGGGGGCGGGCCTGGGCCGTCTGCATCAGTGCGGTGCCGCCGGCGCGCGAGCCGGTGAAGCCCACCGCCTGGATGCACGGGTCGGCGACCAGCGCCTGGCCGATCTCGTTGCCCGAGCCGAACAGCAGCGAGAAGACGCCCTCGGGCAGGCCGCACTGGGCCACGGCCTGTTGCACGGCACGGCCGACCAGTTCGGAGGTGCCGGGGTGGGCCGAGTGGGCCTTGACCACCACCGGGCAGCCGGCGGCTAGGCTTGAGGCGGTATCGCCGCCGGCCACCGAGAAGGCCAGCGGGAAGTTACTGGCGCCGAACACGGCCACCGGGCCCCGGGCAATGTGGCGCTGGCGCAGGTCGACTCTGGGCAGGGGCGCCCGCTCGGGCAGCGCCGGGTCGAGGCGCACGTCGAGCCACTCGCCGGCGCGCACCACGTCGGCGAACAGGCGCAGCTGGCCGCAGGTGCGGCCGCGCTCGCCCTCGAGGCGCGCCCGGGGCAGGCCGGTCTCGGCCATGGCGCGCTCGATCAACTCGTCACCGATCGCCTCGATCTCGGACGCGATGGTCTCGAGGAAGGCCGCACGCTCGTCGAGCGAGGTCTCGCGGTAGGCGTCGAAGGCCGCCCAGGCGAGCTCGCAGGCCAGCTCGACCTCGGCCTGGCCACCGCCGGGGTAGGCGGGTTCGAGGGCTTCCCCGGTGGCGGGGTCGATGGCGTTGATGGGGGGTGAGTGTCCGCTGACGGCCCGCTGGCCGATGAGTAGCTTGCCTTGCAGTGTCATGATCGTGCTCCTGCTGGGTTATAACGAGGGAATCGCGACGCTAGCCGGTGTCGCTGGTTCAAAACGTAGCGGATTGCGCAGTGGCTGCCCGAAGGCGGGCAGGTCGATCTCGAAGCGGTCACGGTCGCGGGTCCGGATGCCATCGGCGAAGCTCAGGGTGGCGGTGCCGAAGAAGTGCACGTGGACGTCGCCGGGACGTCGGAAGCCGGCATACTTGAAGTGATGGTGCTCCAGGTTGGCCAGGCTGTGGGCCATGTTGGCCTCGCCGGTGAGGAAGGGCTTCTCCCACAGCGTCGCGCCGTCGCGCACGATGCGGCTCACCCCCTCCAGGTGCGCGGGCAGCTCGCCCACCAGCAGCTCTGGGCCGAAGCTGCAGGCGCGCAGCTTGGAGTGGGCCAGCCACAGGTAGTTGAAGCGCTCGGTGACATGGTCGGAGAACTCGTTGCCGATGGCGTGGCCGACCCGCCAGGGGGTGCCGTCGTCGCCGATCACGTAGAGGCCGGCCAGCTCCGGCTCCTCGCCGGCGTCCTCGGCGAAGGCGGGCACCGGGAGCTCGGCCTCGGGCGCCACGATACAGTCGCCATCCCCCTTGTAGAACCACTCCGGCTGGGCGCCGGGCTTGCCGTCCTGAGGCTTGCCGCCTTCCACCCCCAGCCTGAACATGCGCATGGAGTCGGTCAATTCGGCCTCACTGACCTGGGCCTTGGCGTGCATCGCCGACCGGGTGTCGGCGCTGCCCAGGTGGGTCAGGCCGGTGCCGGTGACGAGACAATGGGCCGGGTCGGGATGGGTCAGCGGCGGCAGCAGGCGGCGTTCGTCGATCAGTCTCTGGTAGTCGAGTCGAGTCTCGGTCACCGAGGACTCGACGATGTCGCCGAGCGGCGTGCCGGCAGCGATAGCGCGCCGTGCCAGGGTGTAGGTGTCGGCATCGAGCAGCCTGACCTGTTGCTCGTTTTCGACCAGGGCGGCCCGAACCTGGTGCTGATATTCGCATTGAATCAAGCGCATGGCGTGATTTCCTCATAGTAGTTGAAAGGGCGTCATCGGCATGAACGACAGCACCCCTGGCGATCGTGTCGGTTGACGTCGTTTGAATGCTTCTGAATGTTTAACATATGATAACCATGTTTAACATATACTTTGGTAGTGTCGCGTTTTACGCAGGCCATGACTTGGCCTCAGAATGCCCCTCTCACCACAACGACAGGCTATCCATATGAGTAGCATCGATATCGGCCTGGTGGGTGTTGGCAAGATCGCTCGTGACCAGCACCTGCCGGCCATTGACTCCAGTCCTGACTTTCGCTTGGTAGCGACCGCCGATCCGTATGCCCGCTTGGAAGGTATCGACGGCTATGACTCACTGGCGGCCATGCTCGATGGTGTGCCGGATTTGCAGGCGGTGGCGATTTGCACGCCGACGCATCTGCGCCACTCCCAGGCGCGGCTCGCCTTGGAGCATGGCAAGGCGGTGCTGTTGGAAAAGCCGCCTGGTGCCACGCTGAGCGAGGTCGAGGATCTCATGGCGCTGGCCGAGCGGCGGGGCTGCCCGATGTTTGCGGCCTGGCATTCACGCTTCGCTCCCGGTGTGGCCCAGGCACGGGAGTGGCTGGCCGAACGAGAAATTCATCGCATCGAGATCGAGTGGAAGGAAGACGTGCGGGTCTGGCACCCGGGCCAGGCATGGATCTGGGAGCCCGGTGGCATGGGGGTCTTCGATCCGGGAATCAACGCCCTGTCCATCGTCACCGAGATTCTTCCGCAACCGTTCTTTCTGCGTTCAGCGAGGCTTGCCGTACCGAGCAACTGTCAGACGCCGATTGCTGCCGAGCTGGCCTTCAGCGATGCGCAGGAGACGCCGATCCAGGCAGCTTTCGACTTCCGTCAGACTGGTCCCCAGACCTGGGATATCCATGTCGATACCGAGGATGGCCGGCTGAGCTTGACCCACGGCGGCAGCCGCCTGGTCGTCGACGGGCAGGTCGTGCTCGAGGCCGAGGAGCGGGAATACGTCGGGTTGTATGCCCGTTTCGCCGAACTGGTCGCCGGCCGTGTCTCCGATGTCGATGTCGCGCCGCTGCGCCATGTCGCGGATGCCTTCCTCTACGGGCGTCGCGAGGCCACCGAGCCCTTCATCGAGTAGTGGCTCAGCCCGCCTCGCGGTAGCGCTGGTGGGCGACGAGCTCGCGCAGGGTGGTCATCAGCGCCGCGGCCCCCGGTGACAGCCGCTGATCGCGCAGGCTCACCAGGCCGTAGGGCTGTACGCTGAGCGCATCCTGCAAGGGCAGGATGCGGAAGCGCTGCGGTGCACATAGCAGGCCTGCCACCTCGCGGGTGGTGGCGGTGATGGTGTCCGACTTGTCGACCAGTGCCAGGGATACCAGCACGTCCGGGGTGTCGACGATCCGTGCCGGGGGCGATACCCCGTGGTGAAGAAACAGGCTGTCGACCCGCTGGCGCATCAGGGCGCCGGGAGGCTGAAGCGACCACGGATAGGCCGCCATGTCCTCCAGAGTCAGGGGAGAGCGCCCCGTCAGGGGATGACCTTCCCGGCACACGAAGCAGATATCTTCCTCGCCGATCTCCTCGAACACGAACCGTTCCATCGGAAAGCCCGCCGGGACGCGGGTGATGGCGAAGTCCAGCTCGCCCTCCAGCAGGCGCGGGATCAGGGCCTTGCTGACCCCCACCTCGACGCTGACCTTGAGACCGGGGCGGTCGCGATGCACGCGCTCGATGGCGCTGGTCAGCAGCGTCACGGCCGGGGCCATCACCGTGCCCACCGTCACTGTCCCGGCATTGCCCGCCCGGAGGGCGGCGAGCTCGTTGCCGGTATGCTGCAGCTCGAACAGCATGCTGTGGGCGTGACGCACCAGCACCTCGCCGTACCAGTTGGGCGTCAGGCCTCGGGCATGGCGCTCGAAGAGCCTCACGCCCAGTCGGGCTTCCAGGTCGCCGAGCAGCTTGGAGGCGGCGGGCTGGCTCATGCCCAGCGCCTCGGCGGCGCGGTGCAGGTTGCGCTGCTCGTCGAGTGCCTGGAACAGCTGTAGATGACGTAACTTGAGTCGGACGTCGAGAAACCAATCGTGCGATAGCTCGCCCAGCGGATCGCGCCTCGTCATAGGGTTATATCCTTTTGAGTATCATATTTTTGTAATAATAGTTTTAATGGTTATCAGATGGCTTGTCCAGTGTGAGGCGCGCCTGGTGCCATGTCTTGTTGCGGCACCCCATGAGAGGAATCGCCATGAACCGCCTTGGTATTCTCCCCGGCAAGATGGCGCCATCGCGGCTGGTGCTGGACGGAAACCAACACATCTCGGCGGTCGTGGCCGCCGATAATCAGGAGCCGAGTATGCAACCTTCCCCTGCAACAACATCGCCAGGCATCGAGACCTCGACCTTCGGCACCCTGCCAGACGGCCGTGAGGTGTCACTCTATCGACTGACCAACGCCAATGGCCTGAGCATGGCGGTTACGCCCTATGGGGGCATCATCGTGTCGTTGATGACACCCGATGCCCAAGGGCGGTTCGACGACATCGTACTGGGCTTCGATCGCCTGGAGGACTATCTGTCGCCAGCCTATGGTGCGGCCAACCCCTACTTCGGCGCCCTGATCGGGCGCTACGGCAATCGCATCGCCGGAGGCGAGTTCCGTATCGCGGGACAGCGATATGCACTGGCGACCAACGATGGATGCAACCATTTGCATGGTGGCGCCCAAGGGTTTGATCGCAAGCTGTGGAACGCTGACCCTTTCGTCTCAGAGCGCGGCGTGGGCGTGGTCTTGACTACCAGTAGCCCGGACGGCGATCAGGGCTACCCGGGGGAGCTGACGGCTCGCGTGACCTATTCGCTCACCGACCGCGATGAACTGATCATCGATTACCATGCCACCACCACGGCGCCCACGCCTGTCAACCTGACTCAGCACAGCTACTTCAATCTCGAGGGCGTGGCCGCGGCGCGAGCCCGTGACGAAGGCATCCTCGCCCATCGCTTGACGCTCTACGCCGAGGCCTTCACCGCGGTGGACGAAGGGCTGATCCCCACCGGCGAGATCCGTCCCGTGGCGGGGACCCCCTTCGACTTCCGCGACCCGGTCGCCATTGGCGCCCGCATCAAGGACGACGACATCCAACTGGCGAGGGGGCAGGGCTATGACCACAACTTCGTGCTCGACCGCCGGGAGAGCGGCGATGGCGAGCTGATGATGGCGGCCCGCCTGGAGGCCCCGGGCAGTGGCCGGGTGATGGAGGTTCTCACCAGCGAGCCGGGGCTTCAATTCTATTCGGGCAACTTCCTTGACGGCTCGCTGATCGGCAAGGCAGCCACCCCCTATGCCCAGCGCTTCGGGCTGGCACTGGAGACCCAGCACTTTCCCGACTCGCCCAACCAGCCCGCCTTCCCCTCGACCCTGCTGCGACCGGGGGAGGCCTACCGCAGCCAGACTCGCTACGTCTTCTCGGCCCGGGACGCGGGCAAGTAGCGCCACCCCAGCATTCCGCGGATATGCCCTCGACGCCCCGGCTTCGCCGGGGCGTCGACGTGTCGAGCGGCCACACTTTAGTCGCAGGTGACGAGGTCTGCGGCGGCGACACAGCTCCGCCGTATCGGTCGCCAGGATCGATAAATATAAAAAACTATATCGATATTTCACCAAAACCGTATTGGATGGTTATATCCGCGCCCACTAGGGTACGACGAGCACATCCATTCCGTGGGCCAGGCGCATGACCGGGCCGCGCGGACCTGAACTGTACGCTACCACGGGAGGGGGCTTTATGCGCATTCGTGCGTCGCTGCACCGGGATTTCAAGATCAGTCATATCGATGATCGGCTCTATTCGGCGTTCATCGAGCACATGGGCCGGGCGATCTATTCAGGGATCTATGAGCCGGACCACCCCAAGGCCGACGCCAACGGCTTCCGTCGGGACGTTCTCGAACTCGTGCGCGATCTCAAGATCCCGGCCATCCGTTACCCGGGCGGCAATTTCGTTTCGGCCTATCGGTGGGAAGACGGCGTCGGGCCCAAGGATCAGCGCCCCGTCCGACTCGATCTCGCCTGGCGGTCGAAGGAGACCAACCAGATCGGCATCAATGAATTCGCGCAATGGGCCGACATGGCGGATATCGAGATGATGCTCGCCGTCAACCTCGGCTCGAGAAGCCTCGAGGATGCGCGCAACTTCGCCGAATATGTGATCCATCCCTCGGGCACCTACTGGTCGGATCTTCGCCGCAGCCATGGCGTGAACAAGCCTTACGACGTCAAGATGTGGTGCCTGGGCAACGAAATGGATGGCCCCTGGCAGATCGGGCACAAGGAGGCCAAGGAATATGGTCGTCTCGCCGACGAGACCGCCAAGGCTCTCAAGGCCCTCGACAGCAATATCGAGACGATCGTCTGTGGCTCGTCCAACGACCAGATGCCGACCTATCCGGACTGGGAGCGCGAGGTTCTCGAAGAGTGCTACGAGAATGTCGATTATATCTCGCTGCACAAGTACTTCGGAAATTCGAGTAACGATACGCTGAACTACTTCGCCAAGATCGAGGAGACGGGGCGTTACATCCAGGCCATCGGCGGGGTCATAGATTTCGTCAAAGCCAAGAAGCGTGCCAGGAACGATGTCTATATCTGCTTCGATGAGTGGAACGTCTGGTATCACCGGCGCGAAGAGGATTCGCGGCGCTGGCGCTCATGGGACTGGCCGGAAGCACCGGACCTGCTCGAAGAGGATTACAATTTCGAGGACGCGCTGTTCGTCGCCGGGCTCTTGAACGAGTTCATCCGACGCAGCGACCGTGTGCGGATCGCGTGTATCGCCCAGCTCGTCAACGTCATTGCCCCGATCCGTGCCGAAAAGAGCGGGCTGGCCTGGCGGCAGACGATTTACTATCCCTATCAATTCGCTTCGCTCTACGGGCGCGGGATAGCGCTGAATGTCTCCGTCGATGGGCCCACTTATGACTGCAAGGTGGCCGACGATGTGAGCTATCTCGATGCCGCCGCGGTGCATGACGAACAGGCCGGAACGGTCACGCTGTTCCTGGTCAACCGTCATCTCGAGGAAGCCGCCGAGCTCGATTTCTCGCTTACCGGTTTCACCGAGGCGAGGGTCATCGAGCACAAGGTGATGGAAGGGTTCGGCCTGCGCGACACAAACGGACCGGGAAAGCCGGATGCGGTTGCGCCGCGTGATGGTACGGGGCTTGGCGTCGAGGACGTCCAGGTCAAGGGTAAACTCGCGCCGCTGTCCTATCACGTGCTGCGGCTCGATGTGGGCAGAGGAGTCATGTCATGACCGGAGTTCGCCTCAAATCCGTCGACAAGGACTTTGGGTCGGTCCAGATCATCGACGATGTGTCGATGGACATTCCCAAGGGAGAATTCGCCGTCTTCGTTGGGCCTTCTGGCTGCGGGAAGTCGACATTGCTGCGCATGATAGCGGGGCTCGAGGAGACGAGCGAGGGCTCGATCGATATTGAGGGCAGAGACGTCACCCAGACCGAGCCGGCCAAGCGCGAGGTCGCGATGGTGTTCCAGTCCTATGCGCTCTATCCGCATTTGAGCGTCTTCGAGAACATGGCATTCAGCCTGCGGCTGGCGCGTGCGCCCAAGCAGAAGGTGATCGAGCAGGTCAGGGAGGCCGCGCGCATCCTCAAGCTCGAAGAACAGCTGGACAAAAAGCCGTCCCAGCTTTCGGGCGGCCAGCGACAGCGCGTGGCCATCGGGCGGGCCATCGTGCGCCAGCCAAAGGTGTTCCTGTTCGACGAGCCGCTCTCGAACCTCGATGCCGAATTGCGCGTTCAGATGCGGCTCGAATTGACGCGCCTTCATCAGCAGATCGGGGCGACCATGATCTATGTGACGCACGATCAGGTCGAGGCAATGACGCTGGCTGACAAGATTTTCGTGCTGCGCGGAGGCGTGGTTCAGCAGGCCGGGCCGCCGCTCGAGCTCTATGACGACCCGGCCAACCAGTTCGTTGCCGGGTTCATCGGCTCTCCGGCCATGAACTTCCTCCCCGCCACCGTCACCGAGCACACCGAAGCGGGGATAGTGGCAAAGATCGAGGGCACCGAAAACCAGTCGCTCGAAGCGCATGTCAAGGATACGGTCCTCGAGGAAGGGCAGCCGGTGACGCTGGGCATCCGACCCGAGCATTTGCATCTGCGCGAGGGAGGCTTCACCGCCACCATCGAGATGACCGAAAATCTCGGTGGCGTCGCCTATCTGCATACGCGATTGGCAGACGGCCAGGAGGTCGTGATCGAGCGCCGCGGGGAGCGGGAATCGCATAGGCGAGAGACCGTACCCGTCTGGGCTGATTCGAATGATGTTCTGGTCTTTTCCAAGGAAGGCCAGCGCTTGCGGTAGGCCATGTGGCCGTCGCTATTTTTGTGCGTGCCTGGCATTGGATCGGGTGACGCGAGTTCGTTCCAAGGGAGGACACCATGAAGCTATTCAAGTCCATGCTGCTCGCCGCGGCGACATCTGCCATTGCGGTACCAGCTCTCGCCCAGACCGAAGTGGTCTGGTGGGATTTTTTCGTCGGCGGTGACGGCGTGCGCATGAAGGCGTTGATCGACCGGTTCAACGACGAGCACCCCGATATCACCATCAACGGGACGACGTCCGAATGGGGGGTGCCGTTCTACACCAAGGTACGCACTGCCGCCGCGGTCGGGCAGGGGCCGGACGTGATGACCTACCACCTCTCGCGCGTTCCGCTCGCGCTTTCGGAAGGCATTCTGACCCCAATTACCGATGCGGATCTCGAGGCAGCAGGACTTTCGACCGACGACTTCTTCGACCGCGCGGTTGATGCGGCGTCCGACGAAGACGGCACGCTTTATGCCGTGCCCTTCGATATCCACTCGATCATCCTCTACTACAACAAGAGCTATCTCGAAGGCACCGACTATCTCGATGAAGACGGCATGCTGACCGGCATCGAGAGCCTCGAGGATCTCAATGCCGCGTTGCAGACGGCCCAGGACAATGGCTCGAAGACCCCGCTCGCTTACCAGACCGGTGGTCCGGGTGGTGTCTGGCGCGTGTTCTATACGCTCCTCAGTCAGCAGGGCGGCACGCTCATCGAGGACGGCGAGGTCCTGCCCGGCGACAATTTCGACAAGGCCGTGCGCGCGATCGAGATCATGAAGAGCTGGGGTGACAATGGCTATCAGCCCGAGCAGGCCGAATACGAGGCTTCGGTGGCGATGTTTACGTCCGGTCAGTCAGCTTTCCACCTCAATGGCGTCTGGGAAGTGCCCACGATGACCGACATGCAGGAAGAGGGAACGCTCGGGTTCGAATGGGGCGCCGCACAGGTGCCGACCCTGCTCGATGAAGAGGCGACCTGGGCCGATAGCCACGCCTTCGCCATCCCGATCCAGGGTAACGAGGAGATGTCCGCAGAAAAGCGCGAAGCAGTGATGACCGTCATCGGCTGGATGGAAAGAAACGCCGTCAGCTGGGCCCAGGCCGGCCACATCCCGGCCTATCTGCCCGTCGCTGAAAGCGATGACTTCCTCCAGATGGAGCCGAACTCGAGCTACTCCTCGCTCGCGGATACCGCGGCTTACGGTCCTCGCTCGACCATCGCGGGCGTGGCCTCGCCGGTCTATGATGCGGCGCTCAACATCATCGCGCCGGCGATCCACGGCTTCCTCGAGCCCCGGCAGGCCGCCGAGCAGATGCAGGGCGAGCTGCAATCGCTGCTCAACTGACGTGCATAGCCCGTGCCGCTCGCCTGTGAGCGGCACGGCGCCCAAGGAGGTATCCGCAATTGGCTATGATCACAAACCGGCGCAAGCACATCGCGGTGGCGATGACACTGATCGCGCCATTCGTTCTCATCTTCGGTCTCGTATTTCTCTATCCCACGATCCGCGTGATAGAGCTGAGCTTCACCAATGCACCGCTGATCGGTTCCGGCGAGTGGGTAGGACTGGAAAACTACCGGCGACTCCTGACGGACAACCTCTTTTACACCTCGCTCAAGAATAACGGCTATTTCGTCCTTCTGACGGTCGTGCCCACCACGGTGATCGCCTTGGCGATCGCACTGGCGGTCAACCGGCTCTCGGGCAGGATGCAGGCCCTCGTTCTGGCGATCTTCTTTCTCCCTTATATCTTGCCGGTCTCGGTGGTGACCCAGATCTGGGCGTGGATGCTCGACTTCCAGTTCGGCATTCTCCAGCCGGTCATTGCGTTTTTTGCCGGCGAGCCGGTGGCCGTCTTCAAACAACCGGCATGGGTGATGCCCACGGTTGCTGCCGTCACGATCTGGTGGACCAACGGCTTCAATGTGCTGCTTTTCATCGCGGGGCTTCGCAACATTCCCACCGATCTTTACGAGGCCGCCTCGCTCGATGGCGCGACCCGGCGGCAATTGTTCATGAAGGTCACCTGGCCGCTGTTGTGGCCGGTCACCGCACTGGTCCTGACGCTACAGCTCATCCTGCAGCTCAAGCTGTTCGACCAGGTTTATCTTTTGAGCGGCGGCGGCCCGTTCAACTCCTCCTATGTGCTGTTGATGATGGTCTATCGCGAGGCCTTCCAGCTCAATAATGGCGGTTATGCCTCGGCGGTGGCGCTGGTGCTGTTTGTCGTCATCATGGTCGTCTCGGTGCTGCAATTCCAACTCCTGAGAATCGGAGGGCGCAAATGAGTGTCCGGAGAATCGAAAATGGTCGTCTCGGTACTGAGATACCGACTCCTGATGTCCGGAAGGCAAGCATCAGTGTCCGGAGAATCGAGAATGGCATCCTGCTCGTCATCACACTCATCGCTGCCGCGATCTGGATCTTTCCGCTCTATTGGGCATTCGTCACCTCGCTTCGGACCGAGGACCATGTGGTGAGTGAGGGCGCGGGAATTCTGCCCGACATGTTCAACCTGACGCCTTATATCGACTCGATCTTCAACTCCAGTATCCTGACCTGGTACGTCAATTCGATCGGGACATCGCTCATCATCACAGCGCTGGTGCTCATCTCGGGCATGATGTGCGCCTATGCGCTTTCGCAGATGCGGTTCCCCGGCCGCCGCACGCTCTATGTTGTGGTGCTGGCGAGTTTCATGATCCCCTCCCAGGCGCTCGTCGTTACCCAGTTCGTGCTGATGAACGATCTCGGGCTCGTCAACACCTGGGCGGGCATCATCCTGCCACAGCTCATCGTTCCGGTGGTGATCATCGTCTACAAGCAGTTCTTCGATGCGGTGCCCAAGGAGATGCGAGAGGCGGTGCTGCTCGACGGGGGCGGAGAATATACACTCTTGTTCAAGGTCTACCTGCCGCTCAATTGGGGGATCACTACCGCGCTGGCGATCATCACTTTCATCATGGCGTGGAACCAATTCTTCTGGCCGTTCCTTGTCATTACCTCGGAAGATATGATGACGATCCCGGTCGGCATCACCCAGGTCAGGGATACCTTCGGGGTCAATTACGCGCGGGTCATGGCCGTGGCGCTCCTGGGGGCTGCACCGGTCGCGATCGCCTATCTCATCTTCCAGAAGAAGGTGACCGAGGCCGTGATGATCTCCTCGGGGGTCAAGGGATAGCGCATCCGCCCTGGGGCAGCCACGCCCTGCGACTAAAGTGTGGGCGCCCGACACGCCGACGCCCCGGCGAGGACGGGGCCTCGTCTCGCGAGACACGTCTAGAACGGAGGATCTCATGGTTGATGCTGGAATGCTGGAATGCGTGTGGCGCGGGCGCGCCCGGCTCGGCGAGGGGCCGCTGTGGTGCCCCGAGCGCGGCGCCGCGGGGCAACTGCTGTTCGTGGATATCCTCGGCGCCCGCCTGCTGGCCTTCGACCCGGCCCGCGGTGAGACCCGTGACTGGCCGCTGGAGGAGGCCTGCTGCTGGCTGGCGCCGCGCGACGACGGCGACGGCTTCATCGCCGCGCTGCGTTCGCGCCTGGTCCACCTGCGCCTCGAGCCGAGCGGGCCACGGGTCGTCGCCGACTGGCCCACCCCAACCGAGCCCGCCACCAACCGCTTCAACGATGCCAAGGTTGATCTGCAAGGACGGCTGTGGTTCGGGTCCATGGACGACGCCGCCGACGCGGCCAGCGGAGCGCTGTACTGCCTGGTAGGACGGGAGCTTCGGCGCCTGGACGGCGGCTACCGGGTCGCCAATGGCCCGGCGATCGCCCCCGACAGCCGCACCCTCTATCACAGCGACACCCCGCGCCGGGTGATCCACGCCTTCGATCTCGCGCCCGACGGCGCGCTGTCGAACAAGCGCGAGCATATCCGCTTCGGCGAGACCCAGGGCTTTCCCGACGGCATGACCTGCGATGCCGAGGGCGGCCTGTGGGTCGCCCACTGGGAGGGTGGCCGCGTGAGCCGCTTCCACCCTGACGGCCGCCTCGACGAGACCCTGCCGCTGCCGGCCTCGCGGGTCACGTCCTGTGCCTTCGGCGGGCCGCACCTCGAGACGCTTTACATAACCACCGCGGCGGAGGGTCGCGACGCCGAGGGGCTGGCCGGCGGGCTGTTCCGGGTGGTGCCCGGGGTGCGGGGCATGGCGACGACGCCCTTTGGGGTGAAGGCGTCCCGGGACGAGGCGGTGGAGCACGGGCCGTATTAACGCGGCGGTAATCGCGATTCCGTAACAGCCAGGGGCGCCCCCATCGGGCCGCCCTTGTCGGTAGCGTGGGGGAGGGGCGACGCTCAGCGTCGTCTTGCCATATAGGCATGCCACTGGCGGATGCCGAAGGTCCAGAGCGGCAGCCGGTCCGCGCGGTCGACGCGATTGACCAGGGCGCCCAGCGATGGCGTGGCGATGGTCACCGTATCACCCACATGGTGGCTGAAGCCCTGGCCCTCGCGGTCCTGTATCGGCGAGAACATGGTCCCCAGGAACAGCAGGACGCTGCTCCCCTCGATGTCACGCAGGTTGACGTTGTTGCCGAGCGTCGCGCCACACCCGGCCGACCAGCAGGGCGCGGTCGGCGTCTTCAGGCAGGATGAATGTGGTGTTGTGTGTCATCGGATCTCCTCAGGCCTCCCGCTTGCCGTCCACCAGCCGGCTGACGCCTAGCGGGTTGCCGTCCTGCAGCGCCTCGGGCAGCAGGCCCGCCGGCAGGTTCTGGTAGCACACCGGGCGCAGGAAGCGCTGGATGGCGGCGCTGCCCACCGAGGTGGTGCGCGAATCCGAGGTGGCTGGGTAGGGGCCGCCGTGGACCATGGCGTGGCACACCTCGACGCCGGTGGGCCAGCCGTTGGCCAGCACCCGGCCGGCCTTGAGTTCCAGCGTCGGCAGCAGCGTCCTGGCGGCCTCGAGGTCGCCGTCGTCGAGCTGCAGGGTGGCGGTCAGCTGGCCTTCCAGGGCCTCGGCGATTCGCTTCAGGTCGTCGGGACCGATGCATTCGACGACCAGTGAACAGGCACCGAATACTTCCTCGTGCTGCAGAGTCTCATCGGCCAGGAAGTCGGCCGCCGTGGTGGCGAACAGGCCGGCCTGGCACTGGTTGGGCCCGGATTCTGCCTGGCCGCGGGCCACTTCGCGTACCTTGGGATGGCCAGAGAGCCTGCTGACGCCCTGCTGGTAGGCTTCGTGGGTGCCCGGGGTGAGCATGGTCTGGGCGGTGCTTTGCTCGACCGCCTGACCGGCGGCGGCGAGGAAGGCGTCGAGCGCCTCGCCCTTGACGCCGATCACCAGGCCCGGGTTGGTGCAGAACTGCCCGGCACCCATGGTCAGCGACCCCACGAAGCCCTCGGCGATGGCCTGACCACGGGCCTTCAGCGCCTCGGGCAGCAGAAATACCGGGTTGATCGAGCTCATCTCGGCGTAGACCGGGATCGGCTGCGGTCGAGCCTGGGCGGTGGCCATCAGCGCGGTGCCGCCACCGCGCGAGCCGGTGAAGCCCACCGCCTGGATGCGCGGGTCGGCGACCAAGGCTTGGCCGACCTCGCGGCCGGCGCCGAACAGCAGCGAGAACACGCCCTCGGGCAGGCCGCACTTGGCCACCGCGGCCTGCACCGCACGGCCCACCAGCTCGGAGGTGCCGGGGTGGGCAGAGTGGGCCTTGACCACCACCGGGCAGCCGGCGGCCAGCGCCGCGGCGGTGTCGCCGCCGGCCACGGAGAACGCCAGTGGGAAGTTGCTGGGGCCGAATACCGTCACCGGGCCCAGGGCGACGTGGCGCTGACGCAGGCCGACGCGCGGCATCGGCTCGCGCTCGGGCAGTGCCGAGTCGATGCGCACGTCGAGCCACTCGCCGGCGCGCACCACGGAGGCAAACAGGCGCAGCTGGCCGCAGGTGCGGCCGCGCTCGCCCTCCAGGCGCGGGCGGGGCAGGCCGGTCTCGGCCATGGCGCGCTGGATCAGGGTGTCGCCCAGCGCCTCGATCTCGGCGGCGACGGTCTCGAGGAAGGTCGCGCGGTCCTCCAGCGAGGACCCGCGGTAGGTGGCATAGGCCGCCCAGGCCAGGGCGCAGGCCTGTTCCACCTCTTGCTTGCCGCCCCCGGGGTAGGCGGGCGCCAGGGTCTCGCCGGTGGCGGGGTCGATGGCGTGGATCGCCGCGCCGTTGGCGGTCACGGCCTGCTGGCCGATGAGTTGCTTGCCTGCCAGGGTCATGGAACCTCCCGGAGTCACAGGGAATGAACGATGGTATCGGGTGCTTGAGTTTCGAACGCCAGCGGGTTGCGCAGCGGCCGGCCCAGCGCCGGCAGCGCGACCTCGAAGCGGTCGCCGTCGCGGGTCTGGATGCCATCGGCGAAGCTCAGGGTGGCGGTACCGAAGAAGTGCACGTGGACGTCGCCGGGGCGGCGGCAGCCGGCGTACTTGAAGTGATGGTGCTCGAGGTTGGCCAGGCTGTGGGCCATGTTGGCCTCACCGGTGAGGAAGGGCTTCTCCCACAGGGTCTCGCCGTCGCGCACGATGCGACTGGTGCCCTCCAGGTGTTCGGGCAGCTCGCCGATCATCAGCTCCGGGCCGAAACTGCAGGCGCGCAGCTTGGAGTGGGCCAGCCACAGGTAGTTGAAGCGCTCGGTGACGTGGTCGGAGAACTCGTTGCCGATGGCGTAGCCGACCCGCCAGGGGCGGCCGTCGTCGCCGATCACGTAGAGCCCGGCGAGCTCCGGCTCCTCGCCGGCGTCCGCAGCGAAGGCTGGCACCGGCAGGGCGGTTTCCGGGGCCACCACGCAGTCGCCGTCGCCCTTGTAGAACCACTCCGGCTGGGCGCCGGTCTCGCCGGCGGCGGGCTTGCCGCCCTCGACGCCGAGCTTGAACATGCGCATGGAATCGGTCAGCTCGTCGTCGCTGGCCTGGGCCTTGGCGTGCATCGCCGAACGGGTGTCGGCGCTGCCCAGGTGGGTCAGGCCGGTGCCGGTGACCAGACAGTGAGCCGGGTCGGGGTGGGTGAGCGGCGGCAGCAGGCGCCGCTCGTCGACCAGCTGCTGGTAGTCGAGCCGCATCTCGGTGAGGGCGGCCTCGACGACCTCGTTGAGCGACCGGCCGGCGGCGATGGCGCGATGCGCCAGGCTGTAGGTGTCGCCATCGGTCAGGCGGACGGTTTGTTCGTTTTCGACCAGGGCCGCGCGGGGCTGGTCCTGATGCAGGCATTGGATGATTCGCATCGCGTGATTCCTCGGCTTCCAGGTCTGGAGCGGTGTGTCAGGTACCGGCCGAGCACCAAAGTGCTTCTATCATAGCGCCGGACCTTTGGGTATGTATAACATTTAAATTTGTATGTTGTTTCTATTGGGCGTCCCTTGCCGGCACCAAGGTGTCTTCACCGGCCCGCCCGAAATCGGGAAACCCCTGGTCGTCCCAGCGGATCGGCTTGACGTAGGTGTGGCGATTGGGATCCCACAGCGGATCGCCCTGGATGTCGGTGTAGGTTCGAGCGTGGTAGACGAGCAGGTCGGTCGTGCCATCCTCGCTGGTGGTGAAGCCGCTGTGGCCGGGGCCGAAGATGTGGCGCTCCGTATCGCTCTCGAGCACCGGCGTCGGCGATTTCGACCAGCTCGTCGCGTCGAGCGGGTCGCTGTCGGCGTCGGCCCATAGCAGCCCCACACAGTAGTTCTCGTCGGTGGCGCTGGCCGAGTAGGTGAGGAAGAGCCGGCCATGACGCTTGAGCACTGCCGGCCCCTCGTTGACCAGGAAGCCGCGTTTTTCCCATTCGTACTCGGGCACGCTGAGGCGGGTCGGCGGCCCGGCCAGGCGGTCTGGCCCGGCCAGTTCGGCGATATAGAGGTTCGAGTTACCGGCGATCTCCGGGTCCTTCTGCGCCCAGACGTAGTAGTGGCGGCCCCGGTGGCAGAAGGTCGTGGCATCCAGGCAGAAGCTCTCCAGGGGTGTCTCTATTCGCTGCGGTTCGCTCCACGGGCCGGCGATCGGATCCGCCGCTGTGCAGGTGATGGCATACATGCGGTGCTGGAAGAGGCCATCGACGATCTCGCGGGACGGCGCGGCGGCGAAGTAGATCACCCAGACGCCATCGAGATGGTGCAGTTCGGGCGCCCAGATAAGCTCGCGCAGCGGACCCGTGTCGGGCTTGCGCCACACCGTGGTAGCAGGCGCCTTGGCCAGACCCGCGATGGTGTCCGCGGCGCGGATCTCCAGGCGGTCATAGTCGGGCACCGAAGCGATAAAGTAGTAGCACCCGGCGTGCTCGAGGATCCAGGGATCGGCACGCTGTTCGATAAGAGGCTCGGGAGACAGGGACATGGTGGACTCCTTGGCGGAAGCAGACGAAGGGGAAGACGCCATCACTTGGGTTGACTCAGCCGGGTCCCCATGTGGGAGGGCTTGAGGCCGAAGATGTCGGTATAGAAGTAGGAAATGACCAGAAACATCGAGGAGATGACCACGTTGATGGCCATGTCTCCGCTGCCGAAGCCGATCTTTTCCAGATATGTAAGTCGTTGTGTCGTCATGATGTTGTCCTTTTCATCGATGCAGTAAAGCCCGTCGGACGTCGCGGGGAGGCAAGGCGACGACCCTTGTCGCAATGCCTCCGGCGGCTTGCTCAGCCCACCAGCCACATGGCCAGTTGGAGCCAGAACAGCAGCGCGAACAGCACCACCAGCTGGATGGCGATGAACGGCAGCAGCACCCCGAACACGCCCATCGCCGCGGCCTCGGTCAGTGGTGGGCCGAGTTCGGGCCTTCTCGGGAAGCGCACCAGCACGTAGCCGATGAACTCTCCATTGAAGGTTCTTGTTGTGACGCGAATGTCACGACGGGCGTGCCCCGTAGCGGGTGCCTAAATGTTCAACATATTATATATTTGTTCAACATATACTTTAGTATGTATCGACTACATTTCGGCGGGGGCAAGTTTTGCCGCATCCGGGTCTGGCCACCGGCCGCGACCCCTCGACAAGGAGTGACCCATGACCGACACCAAACGCAGGCTGCGCAGCGCCGAATGGTTCGGCACCGCCGACAAAGAACGGCTTCATGTACCGCAGCTGGATGAAGAACCAGGGCATTCCCGACCATGAATTCCAGGGCAAGCCGATCATCGGCATCTGCAACATCTGGTCGGAACTGACGCCTAGTAACGCGAACTTCCGCAAGCTCGCCGAGCACGTCAAGAAGGGGGTGTTGGAAGCCGGAGGCTACCCGGTGGAGTTCCCGGTGTTCTCCAATGGCGAATCGCTGTTGCAGCCCACGGCGGTGGCCTGGCGCTGCTCGGGACCGACGATCGCTTGCGCATCGACCTCGAGCGAAGCGAGGTACGGCTGCTGATCGACTTGCCGAGCTCGTGGCCCGCCGCCAGAAGCTGAAGGCGAGCGGCGGCTATGCTCGATGGTGTGCCGGATTTTCAGGCGGTGGCGATTTGCACGCCGACGCATCTGCGCCACACCCGGGCGCGGCTCGCCTTGGAACATGGCAAGGCGGTGCTGTTGGAAAAGCCGCCTGGTGCCACGCTGAGCGAGGTCGAGGATCTCATAGCGCTGGCCGGTCGCGATGCACCCTTTCGATGGCGCTGGTCAGCAGGGTCACGGCGGGTGCCATGACGGTACCCACCGCCACCGTACCGGCACTCTCCGCGCGCAACGCATTCAGTTCGGCGCAGCTCGGAGAGCATGGTGCGGGCGTAGCGTACCAGGATCTCGCCGTACCAGTTGAGGAGCAGGCCCCGGGCATGGCGGTCGAAAAGCTTCACGCCCAATTGAGACTCGATATCCTCCAGCCACTTGGAGGCTGCCGGCTGGCTCATGCCCAGCGCCTCGGCGGCGCGGTGCAGGTTACGCTGCTCGTCCAGGGCTAGAAACAGCTGCAGATGGCGAAACTTTAGTCGCACGCGCAGAAACCAGCCATCATCCAGGATCCTCACGGCAGCACTCCTCTCGCTGTTCTGATAACAAAAAATATATCAAAAATGGCCAATTGTGACATTGGTTGATTATCTGGTGGCCTGGCTAGCTTGAACCTTGACGCACCGGTGCTGTGGTGCGCCACCCAAATACAACAACCCCCGGGCTCGGGGGCGACAGGAGAAAGCAGCATGTCACTCTCTTCCATCTTCATGGTCACGACTATTGCTCATCCAACTTCAAGAACAGACATGGCATCGACAATGTTTTCAAATCGAGATGGCCATGGTGCAGTCTCATGCCGTCAGCCGGGGGCTCGCTAGCGAGGTAAAAGGTTTGGAGTTGGTCCTGATTTTTTCTTATTACAGTAAAATGAAATGGAAAGTCATGATATGCAAAATAAAGTAATGAAGAGAAAGCTGGCACTAGGTGTAACCTCTGCCTTGCTAATTGGGTCGACTCTGACGATGGAGGCATGGGCCCAAGAGACCATCCGTATCATAAGCCACCGCCAGCCAGCTTTAGAATATTATACATCACAGATGAAGGGGGCCTTGGATGACGGGCGTGTGACCGTCGAGCTGATGCCGATTGACAAGGAGCTTGAGCTTGCCTCTATTACCATGTCATCAGGATCGGATGCAATCGATGTGCTCTACTTGAACGATGCGTCGCTGAAGCGCTTCGCGGCAAATGGTTGGCTAGAACCACTGGATGAGCTTTGGGAAAAATACAAGGAAGAATATAACCTCGGGGATTTTCCGCAATCCGTTGTGGATGCGGTAAGCTATGACGGTCATATCTATTCAATGCCGATCATGTCTAATGCAGAGCTCTTTTTCTATCGTTCCGATCTGCTGAAAGAGAACGGCATAGAACCACCATCCACTATGGAAGAGTACAAGCAGGCAGCTGCAGCTCTGGACAGCAACAGAATGGCCGGGACGATCATGTCTCTGAAGCCGGTTGACGCCGCCTTGAACGAAGCACACTGGTACATCAATGCCATCGGCGATGGCTGGTTCGATGAGAACTGGAAGCCCATATTTAATGACGAGGCAGGGGTTGCCGCTATTAAAAAAATGAAAGAGATGGCTGAGCATGCTCCCCGGGGCTTCACCTCTCATGCAAATGATGAGTCGACCATCAATCTTCAGCAAGGATTGGCTGCGATGGGCCTGCAATGGTTTACCCGAGCCGCAGCAATGGATGACCCGACTCAGTCGCGCTTCGTCGGTGAGTTCGAATGGGCGGCACCTCCTGGCGGTGGCGCGCGGATTGCCAATGACGGGTTCGCGATTTCCAAGTTTTCTTCAGCCGACAAGGAGGAAATGTTTCAGATGCTGGCAACCGCTGCCAGCCAGGAGAGTATGCGTAAGGGGGCAGAATATGCTATGCCGCCACGTCTTTCGGTGTTGGGAGATCCCGAACTCGCTGAGAAATATCGGTGGTATCCAGCCGCGCGCGAGGCGCTTGAAACAGGTCAGGCATTCCCGGCGATACCTGACTTTCTGGATGTAGGTGAGATCGTGACCCGGTACATCCTGCAGGCGGTGATCGGTGAAATGGAAGTACAAGCCGCACTAGACCAGGCTGCGGAGGAGACCGAAGAGCTCCTGGCCTCGCGTGGTTACTACGACTAACGACCGGCACGTCGGCACCAGCGGGCGGGAGAGGGCGGTGGTGCCGTTGTCTGTAATCTCCGATAGGACTGACATATGGTACGTTGGCAAAGGGGTTTGTGGTGGTTTCTCTTGCCCAGCTTCGGACTGTTGACCGTGGTCCTGCTTTGGCCATTGGGATATGCGATTTACCTCAGTTTCTTCGACTATTACCTAGGGTCGTCAGAGCGCACCTTCATCGGCCTCGGCAATTATATTGAGCTGTTCACTGAGGCGCGTCTTTGGCAATCATTCTGGACGACGATTATCATCGCGTTCGGGTCGGTAGGCCTCCAGTTTGTGGTGGGTTTTGCGTTGGCGCTCGGCATCTATAAGCTGAAGTTCAGCGCCCGCCTTTTCACCATGCTGCTGTTCCTGCCGCACATTGTAACGCCGGTGGTCGCTGCGCTGTTTATCAAGTGGATCCTGGTCTCGAACTTTGGGCTTCTGGACGCTACGCTACTGGGCCTCGATATTACTCCGCCGGACTGGCTGGGCGATCCGATATGGGCAAAAATCAGTGTCATACTCGCCGATGCCTGGATCTTCACGCCACTGATCATGATGGTTCTCTATGCTGCGCTACAAACGCTTGACCAGTCGCTGGTTGGCGCCGCACAGATCGATGGTGCAAACGCTTGGCAGATTCTTCGCCACATCATCATTCCGGCACTTATACCTGCGATCATATTCACGGTATCGGTCCGACTAATGGATGCATTCAGGTTCTTCGACACGATTTATGTGTTGACTGGTGGCGGCCCCGGCACTGCGACCGAAACCATCACCATGTATACTTACCAGCTGGGCTTCCGGATGTTGGATATTGGCAAGGCGTCTGCTTTGGGTGTCATTACCTTGGTCGTCGTCGCCATCATTCTTCTCACCATCAATAAAGTTCTAACTCGTATTTACAGGAGGGGGGACTGAATGTCGATGACTGTCACTACTGAAAAGGTGCTGAGCAAAAGAGGCCAAGAGGCCCGGAAGACTGCCCCTGGAAGCAGCGCGTTGCTCAACAGAGGCCAGATACTGCTATTTGCAGCGCTATGCATCTTTACGTTCTTCAACCTCATTCCCTTGCTCTGGGCCATCCTGACGTCACTGAAACATCCGGCGGACGCCTTTACCATACCGCCAACGCTAGTCTTCGAGCCGACGCTTGAGTATCACAAGCAAGTATGGCTCGACCATGATTTTATCCAGTACTTGTCCAATAGTCTTATTGTGTCGGCTGGAACAGTTCTTGTCTCCGTTCCGATTGGAAGTTTGGCGGCCTTTGCCCTGTCACGTATTCCTCGCCAGCGTTCTGGTCCAATTCTCAGTGCCCTGTTCACCGTACGGATGTTCCCACACATGCTGCTGGCCATACCGTTTTTCGTGATGGGGAGCTTCCTGAATCTTATCGACAGCTATGTGCTGTTGATCCTGGCGTTGATCGCAATAAATCAACCGTTCACTATTTGGCTGATGCATGGCTTCTTTTTGGATATTCCTCGCGATCTGGATGAAGCGGCCGCGCTTGATGGGTGTAACAGTTGGCAGTCCTTCCGTACCGTGATTCTACCTCTCGCACGACCCGGGATGACCGTTGCGGCCTTGTTTAGTCTGCTGCTCTCATACAATGAGTTTCTGTTTGCCCTTGTACTGACTGGAGTCGACACAAAAACCCTTCCGGTGGCAATCGCTTCCTTCGGTGGGGAGGATATCTCTAGCTTATCTCTGGCAGCCGCAGGCGCAATCGGCATCATGTTGCCGATTGTGATCATCATGCTGCTGCTACAGCGGCATCTCGTTCGTGGGCTCACAATGGGAGCGGTCAAGGGTTGAGTGCCATCATGGTAAGGCCGTGAATTAACGTTGCGATACCTCGATTGAGTGTGTAAAGCATCAGGTTATGCCAATGCAATCAAAGTCCGAGATAAGGAATAATACCTATGGCTTCAGTTGAAATAATGAATGCCGTGAAGGCTTACGCTGATCAACAGGTTCTACATAATGTCAACATCCATGTAGAAGATGGCGAGTTCGTTGTCTTGGTGGGCCCATCAGGCTGTGGGAAGTCGACCTTGCTTCGCATGATTGCCGGTCTCGAAGACATCACTGGCGGTGAAATATTGATAGATGGAAAGGTCGTGAACACTAAGCACCCGAAAGACCGAGACATTGCGATGGTCTTTCAGTCTTATGCCCTTTATCCTCATATGACGGTTGAGGAAAACATGGGTTTCTCTCTCAGGATGAAGAAAAAGGATAAAGCGGAACAGAAACGGAGAGTCGATGAGTCGGCACGTATACTTAACTTGACGAATCTTTTGGACCGTTATCCTCGACAGCTTTCTGGAGGACAGCGTCAACGGGTCGCCATGGGACGGGCGATTGTCCGCGATCCAAAGGTTTTTCTGTTCGATGAGCCTCTTTCTAACTTAGATGCCAAGCTGCGTGTACAAATGCGAGCCGAGATAAAGTCTTTGCATCAAAAGTTGAAAACGACGATCGTTTATGTGACGCATGATCAGATTGAGGCCATGACGATGGCCGATAAGATCGTGGTCATGCATGATGGTTATATTGAACAAATTGGTAGTCCCTTGGAACTCTATGACCATCCGGAGAATCTCTTTGTCGCAGGTTTCATGGGATCTCCCTCAATGAACTTTATCAAGGGGAGAGTGGATGGAGCTGATCCTCAATGTTTTCTGACGCAGTCTGGTGAGACGCTGCGGCTGCCATATCCTGTGGATATTGATTCCAGCCGTGAATTGGTTCTCGGGATCAGGCCCGAGCATTTTGAGGTTTCCGAGGAAGGGACTGAATTTAAAGTGGTAGTAATCGAGCCGACTGGTTCGGAAATTCAGGTGATCTTGAATTTGGGTGGCGAGAATGTCACAGCTGCTTTTCGTGACCGGCTGTCTCTTGGGCCAGGCGATAAAGTGCGTTTGGCAATGTCGAAAAATGGGTTGCATCTTTTTGATAGTGAATCAGGCAAAAGATTGAACCCCGATCTGTACATGCAAGAGGTTAGCCCCGTACATTAAGGATGTTTTTTTGACATATCGGGGTCAGCCGATGTTTGAGGAAGGGATCTGACATTACACATCCGTAACTCACGGATGGCAGGCTGCACGCCTTTGTCATTTTTCCAGGGAGTACTGAAGAGATGATTACTACTCGGCTGGTCGTCGATCGTGACCCCGATGAGGCGCGGCATTTCCTCGAGTACTGCAATCATCCCGGTGGGACTGCGTTTTCTGAGTTGCGTCGCCAGCATAGTGTCGAAGAGCCGCACGCTATCAAGTTCTGGTGCCTGGGCAATGAAATGGATGGTCCCTGGCAGATCTGCCAGAAGACTGCAGACGAATACGGGCGCATTGCCAAAGAGACCGCAAGGCTTATGCGCTCGGTCGATCCGAGTGTACAGCTCGCTGCCTGCGGATCATCTAAGCATGACATGCCCACCTATGGCGTATGCTCGATGTCACTTTTCGTTAAGTTCAGTGACTACTTATAAGAACCCAGAGTTCATTCCGAGTTGCTCGGCGGCACGATACAGGTTGTTCTTCTCGTCAAGGGCCTTGAACAGCTGGGAATGGCACAACTTTAGTCGCATGCGAAGAAACCAATCACTGGCCAGAACGCCGACAGCATCGGATCTTCCGATGGAGTGATATATAAAAAAATATCAAATATGACGAGTATAGGCATTGGTTGGTTATGGTCCTCTTGGATAATGTAGGTCATGCAACAAGCAACGGTGATTGTAGAACGCCAGGGCCTGCTCAATGTGCCGACCTTCTATCAGTAGCTGGTGCGTGGCGCCATCCTGCTGCTGGCTGTGATGTTCGACCGCTGGAAGCAGACCCGACGCCAGCGCGCCTGATTCGCTTTCCTTGCAGGAGATATGTGTATGACCGATCGCAAGCGTCCTTTGCGTTCCGCCCAGTGGTTCGGCAGTGCCGACAAGAACGGCTTCATGTACCGCAGCTGGATGAAGAACCAGGGCATTCCCGATCACGAATTCCAGGGCAAGCCGATCATCGGCATCTGCAACACCTGGTCGGAGCTGACACCCTGCAACGCCCACTTCCGCAAGCTCGCCGAGCACGTCAAGAAGGGGGTATTGGAAGCCGGCGGCTATCCGGTGGAGTTTCCGGTGTTCTCCAACGGCGAGTCCAACCTGCGCCCCACGGCGATGTTCACTCGCAACCTGGCGAGCATGGACGTCGAAGAGGCGATTCGCGGCAACCCCATGGATGCTGTGGTGTTGCTGGTGGGTTGCGACAAGACCACGCCGGCGCTGCTGATGGGGGCGGCGAGCTGTGACCTGCCGACCATCGTGGTCACCGGTGGGCCCATGCTCAATGGCAAGCACCAGGGTAGGGACATCGGTTCGGGCACCGTGGTCTGGCAGCTCTCCGAGGAGGTCAAGGCCGGCAAGATCTCGATACACGATTTCATGGCCGCCGAGGCGGGGATGTCGCGCTCGGCGGGCACCTGCAACACCATGGGCACGGCATCGACCATGGCCTGCATGGCCGAATCGCTGGGGACCTCGCTGCCGCACAACGCGGCGATTCCCGCCGTGGATTCACGCCGCTACGTGCTGGCGCACCTTTCCGGCATGCGTATCGTCGAAATGGTCGACGAGGATCTGGCACTGTCCAAGGTGCTGACCCGCCAGGCCTTCGAGAACGCCATCCGCACCAATGCCGCCATCGGCGGATCGACCAATGCGGTGATCCACCTCAAGGCCATCGCCGGACGCATCGGCGTCGACCTGGACCTAGACGACTGGACCCGGATCGGCCGCGGCACCCCGACCATCGTCGACCTGCAGCCCTCGGGGCGCTTCCTGATGGAGGAGTTCTATTACGCCGGCGGGCTGCCCGCGGTGCTCCGGCGTCTCGGCGAGGCCGATCGCCTGCCGCACAAGGACGCCCTGACGGTCAATGGCAAGACGCTGTGGGAGAACGTCGCCGATGCCCCGCTCTACAACGATGCGGTGATTCGCCCGCTGGATACCCCCCTGCGCGAGGATGGTGGCATGTGCGTGCTGCGAGGCAACCTGGCCCCCAACGGGGCGGTGCTCAAGCCCTCGGCGGCCAGCCCCGAGCTGATGCACCACCGCGGCCGCGCGGTGGTGTTCGAGAACTTCGACGACTACAAGGCGCGCATCAACGACCCCGACCTGGAAGTCGATGCCGACAGCATCCTGGTGATGAAGCACTGTGGGCCGCGCGGCTATCACGGCATGGCCGAGGTCGGCAACATGGGGCTGCCGGCCAAGCTGCTGGAACAGGGCATCACCGACATGGTGCGCATTTCCGACGCGCGGATGAGCGGCACTGCCTACGGTACCGTGGTATTGCACGTGGCACCCGAGGCCGCCGCCGGCGGGCCGCTGGCGGCGGTGCGCGATGGCGATTGGATCGAGCTCGATTGCGAGGCTGGGCGGTTGCACCTGGACATCAGCGATGGCGAGCTCGAGGCCCGCCTGGCAGAGAGCGACCCCACCGAGAAGTCGCGGCGCATCGCCAGTGATGGCGGCTATCGCCAGCTCTACATCGAGCATGTACTGCAAGCCGATGAGGGCTGCGATTTCGACTTCCTGGTCGGCAAGCGCGGCGCCGAGGTGCCGCGTCATTCACACTGAGGTTGAGCACCATGGTGGATGCATCGCAGATCGAATGCGTGTGGCGCGGCCGGTCGATGCTCGGCGAGGGCCCCCTATGGTGCCCGGGGCTTGGCGCCGCCGGGTGGGTGGTCTTCGTCGATATCCTCAGGGCACGCCTGCATGCCTATGACCTGGCCAGCGGTGACACGCATGGCTGGGCATTGGAGGAAGCTTGTTGCTGGCTGGCGCCCCGAGAGGATGGCGATGGCTTCATTGCCGGACTGCGTTCGCGACTGGTGCATTTGCGACTGAGCGAGAGCGGGCCGAATATCGTCGCCGAATGGGCAACTCCCGGCGACGAGCCGGCAGGCAACCGCTTCAACGATGCCAAGGTCGACCCCCAGGGCCGCTTGTGGTTCGGCTCCATGGACGATGATGCCGAGCGCCCCATTGGCTCGCTATATCGTCTGGATCGGCACGGTCCGGTACGCGTGGATACCGGTTATCGAGTCGCCAACGGCCCGGCCATCAGCCCCGATGGCGCTACCCTGTATCACAGCGATACGCCGCTGGGCGTCATCTACGCCTTCGACCTTTCGCCGGATGGTGAATTGTCCAACAAGCGCGAACATGTGCGCTTTAACGCGACCCAGGGGTTTCCCGATGGCATGACCTGCGATGTCGAAGGTGGGCTTTGGGTCGCGCACTGGGATGGTGGTCGTGTGAGCCGATTCCGGCCCGATGGCGGTTTGGACGAGACCTTGACGCTACCGGCCTCGCGGGTGACGTCCTGCACCTTCGCTGGGCCACGGTTGGATCAGTTGTTTATTACCAGCGCGGCTGTGGAGCGTGACGAAGAGGGGCTGGCCGGCGGGCTGTTTCGGGTGAAGCCGTGCGTGAGCGGCGTGATGCCGGCAGCCTATCGGAGGTCCACCGAGTATCACTGAGTCGTTGCCAACCCCAGGTCGCGGCCCAGGATGTTCTCCCCGGGCTCGATGCCCAGTGCCTGGGCAGTGCCCTCGAGTACCGCCTGGGCCGCCAGGAAAGCGTCGCGGGGCTGGCGTGCGCGAATGCATTCCATCACTTGGCGATGCCGCTCGAGGCTCTCTTCGGGGTTGGCAGTGCTGACATTGGACATCTCGATCAGCAGGTAGATGGAGGGGCGCAGGATATGCGAGAGCTGGGCCCAGACGATATTGTGGGTCGCCTTGTAGATGGCGATATGGAAAGCGACGTCATAATCGCTGTGCAGGCGACGATCTTCGGGACTGCTCGCCTTGTGCAGGTTCTGCCCCATGCCCTCGAAGGCCTCCTCGATGGCGACCAGGTCGCGCGCCTTGGCACGCCTGGCGGCGGTCATGGCGACATAGGGTTCGACATCCAGGCGGAAGGCGAGAATTTCGCGCTGGATCTTCGGGTTGGGGGAGGCGTAGCGAGTCATCCATTCGGTCACGGCGGGGTCGAGGATGTTCCACGCCTCGTAGTCCCGGACCTTGGAGCCGTGCCCCGAGATGCGTTCGATGATACCGACATCGACCAGTTGCCGCAGGTCGCTGCGCACCGCGGAGCGGTTGATGGCGAACTGCTCGCAGAGGTCGATTTCCTTGGGCACGAAGTCCCCGGGCTGATAGCGACCGGAGAAGATGGCCTCGGCCAGAAAGTCGGCGACACTGGGACGTTGGGACGCTTTGAGCGATCTTGCCTTCACGGGCGGATTCCCGAGGAAATTTCGTTGTACGGTGTCATATGTTGAACATTTTGACAATCCGACCAACGTCCGGCGACCGCCCCGCGACCGGGGCGATCGCCGTGACAGCAGGGGCGCTCAGCCGTGACGCTGTCGTGCGCCCAGCTGCTCCATGAAGCGGGTGCCCGCCTCGAGTTGCTCGAGCTCGAGGTATTCATCCGGTTGGTGGGCCTGGCCGATGCTGCCGGGGCCGCAGATCACCGTGGGCAGCCCTTCGCGCTGGAACTGGCCGGCCTCGGTGGCGTAGGCCACCGCGCCGGCGGGCCGCTCGCCGAGCAGCTCGCAGCAGAGCGCCAGCACCTCGGCATTGTTGTCGTCGGCCAGCGCCGGCACGGTACGGGTCAGCGGTTCGGTGACGATGCTCGCCTCCGGGGCGCGTTCGCGCATCCGTGCCTCGAGCTCCCGGGCATAGGCATCGACCCGCCCGAGCAGGTCCTCGAAGCGATCCTGGGGCAGGTGGCGGATCTCCCAGTCGAAGCGGCACTCCCGGGCCATGATGTTGATCGCCGTGCCACCACTGATCCTGCCCACGTGCAGGCTGGAGTGGACCACGTTGAAGGCTTCATCGACGCGGCCCTCGGCCCTGAGCTCGGCCATCACGTCCTCGATCCTCGTCACCAGCCGTGCAGCGACATGGATCGCCGAGACCCCCTGGTTGACCTGGCTGGAGTGGGAAGCACGGCCGGTGACGGTGGTGCGCAGATTGGTGCTGCCCTTGTGGGCCACCACCGGCTGCATCATCGTCGGCTCGCCGACGATCACCGCCGCCGGGCGAGGGTGATCGGCCAGCAGGCGCTCGATCATGCGCGGGGCGCCGAGGCAGCCGACCTCCTCATCGTAGGAGAGGGCCAGGTAGATCGGCTTTTCCAGCTCCATTCTCGCCCAGCTCGGTACCTGGGCCAGGGCGCAGGCGATGAAGCCCTTCATGTCGCAGCTGCCGCGCCCGTAGAGGCGGCCGTCGTCCTTGTCGACCAGCATGAAGGGGTCCGTCGACCAGGGCTGGCCGTCCACCGGGACCACGTCGGTATGGCCGGAGAGCACCACGCCGCCTGCCACCGCCGGGCCGATGCGGGCCAGCAGGTTGGCCTTGCTGCCATCATCGTTCTCGATGCGCCAGTGCTCGACACCGTATTCGTCGAGAAAGGCTTCCACGAAGTGGATCAGCTCCAGGTTGGAGTCGCGGGAGACGGTGGGGAAGCCCACCAGTCGCTCGAGCAACTGCTTGGCGGTCATCATGAGAGGGTCCTGAGTGAATCGGTCCGCTGTCAGCCTAACACGAGCGGCCGACGGTCTGGCCATCGCCCATGCCACCCACAACCGCTTCTTCGCCGACACCCTGGTCTCGCTCGAGGTCCCCATCACCTATGGACAGCGCCTGGCCCGCGGGCTGGGCATCGGCTTCGAGGACAAGCGCGAGCTGATGGCGGTGTGCGACCGACATCTGGGCTGAGCGACGGCCGCGCTTGAGGGCGGCCCCGTCCTGATCCACGCTATGAAGGGTTACCCTCTGCAGACTGTCCCTCTCGTCGAGGGAGGAGAGTCCCATGAGCTATGTCGATGGCTTCGTCCTGCCGGTGCCGCTCGAGCGGCTGGATGACTACCTGCGCCTGGCGCGCCATGCCGGCGAGATCTGGAAGGAGTACGGGGCCCTGGAGTACGTCGAGTGCGTGGCCGATGACGTCAAGCCGGGCGAGCACACCTCCTTTCCCCGGAGCGTCAAGCTGGAGCCGGGCGAGACGGTGATCTTCGCCTGGGTGCGCTACGCCTCCTGCGAGGATCGCAATCGCATCCTCGAACAGGTGATGAACGACCCCCGTCTGGCCGACATGCTGGACCACGCCAAGCTGCCCTTCGACGGCAAGCGGCTGTTCTGGGGCGGGTTCATGGAGCGTATCCGGCTGTAGCAGGCTGTCGGACTTAACGCTGATCTGCTACGAGCAGTGGGTGCTCGCCTCCCTGAACGACGCCCTCAGGGAGGCGAGCTGAGATGTCCACGCCATCGACATATCGTCACGACATGTTCAAGAATCGCGATTTTTTCGACACGTCCTTGAGACATGTCGATGCCAACGACATGTCGTCGCCACATGTTTAAAGATCGCCATTTTTTCGACACGTCCTCTGGATATGTCGACGCCATCGACATAAGCTGGTGACGTGTCGATTTTTGAGGAAAAAATGAACATGAGCTGGCGCCCCGACCAACCTCACAATGGCTTGCCGCCGCTGCCCCCGGCTGCGGAGCTCGAGACGCCGGCGGTGCTGAAGGCCTGTATTCCGGCTCGTGCGGCCCTGGCGGAGCTGAAGCAGGCGGGGGAGTTGCTGCCCAACCAAGGGCTACTCATCAACCTGTTGCCCCTGCTGGAAGCCCGTGACAGTTCCGAGATCGAGAACATCGTCACCACCACCGACCGGCTCTTCCAGTTCGCCCAGGAGGATACCTACGCCGATCCGGCCACCAAGGAGGCGCTGCGCTATCGCACCGCACTGAACCGTGGCTATCGCGAATTGGCCAGGCGGCCGTTGTGCACCAACACGGCGGTGGAGATCTGCAGCACCATCAAGGGAGTCGACATGGAGATTCGCCGGGTGCCGGGCACCACCCTGGCCAACCAGGCCAGCGGTGAGGTGATCTATACCCCGCCGATGGGAGAGGACACCCTGAGAGAGCTGCTGGGCAACTGGGAGCGCTACCTGCATGCAGAAGATGGCATCGATCCCCTGATCAAGATGGCCGTGGCCCATTACCAGTTCGAGGCGATCCATCCCTTCACTGACGGCAACGGGCGCACGGGCAGGGTGCTGAACATCCTCTACCTGATCGAGCAACAGCTGCTGTCGCTGCCGATCCTCTACCTCAGTCGGTACATCGTGCTCCACAAGCCCGACTACTACCGCCTGCTGCTGGCGGTGACGCATGAAGGGCAGTGGCAGGAATGGCTGCTGTACATGCTGAAGGCCGTGGAATACACGGCCCGCTGGACCACCGACAAGATCGCGGCGACTCGCGCCTTGATCGAGGAGACCACGGGCTACATCCAGCAGGCGCTGCCCCGGGTCTACAGTCATGAGCTGGTGCAGGTGATCTTCGAGCAGCCCTACTGCCGCATCAATAACCTGGTGGAGCGCGACATTGCCAGGCGCCAGACGGCCTCGAGCTATCTGCAGCAGTTATGCGAGATCGGCGTGCTCAAGGAGATCCGTGCCGGGCGTGAGAAGCTCTTCGTGCACCCCAAGTTGGTCAGGCTGATGACCGAGGACAGCAACGAGATCGTCCCGTACCTAAAATAGTGCCGCCGCTTATTTTACTTTCGGCGCCAAATTGAAATAAGGCCGGCGTGGCCGGCCACCGACAGGACCCCCTATGACCCAGAACGACATCGTCCAGAAGCTGTGGAACCTCTGCGACGTGCTGCGCGACGACGGCATCAACTACTCGGACTACGTCACCGAGCTAGTGCTGCTGCTGTTCATCAAGATGGAGTACGAGAACACCCAGGCCGGGCTGCTCAACACCCACGCCCTGCCGGAAGGATACCGCTGGCCGGATCTGACGCGCCGTTCGGGCCTCACCCTGCTCAACTACTACCTACCGCCAGATGCTGGTGGACCTTTCCCAGAGCGAGGACCGGCTGATCGCCGCCATCTACACCGATGCCCAGACCCGATTGCGCGAGCCGCACCACCTGGAGCAGCTGATCAGCGATCTGGACCGGATCGACTGGTTCAGCGCCCAGAAGGACGGCCTCGGCGACCTCTACGAGGGCCTGCTGGAGAAGAACGCCAACGAGACCAAGTCCGGCGCCGGCCAGTATTTGGGAAATCGGGGACGTACCTCCATTTCCCCACCAAGTGGTGATCGGCAGGTTTTGGCTGGAGGTAATAGTTGGAGATCTGAGCAGGTCAATTCAAGAGGTGGGGGACTCTGTATTGCAGGAAGAGTTGGATTGCCTGTGCGATGTGTTGGAAAGTGCCATGAGATCTACGAGATCAGCCATTAGAGGCTGATATGATGAGCCAGAAAGGAAATCAGGGGGGCATTACAACGCCCCGCTATCCTTGCTCGACTGAGCTTGGTTGTCAGGCGCCACACCAGGAGACGACATGTGTCATCCAAATCAGTTTCAAGTCAACGAAGCGTGGGTCGCGTTCAAGCTGAATGATCGGCCAATCCACACGGAGCAAGATGGTGACTTTGATTTCTTTGCGCTCATGGATGCCGCCAGCTGTTTCATCCTTAGTTCCGCATCGGTATCGGCAAGGAGTGCAGGGCCAAGCAAGCTGGAATCGCGTCGTCTGTTGAAGCAAGGTAAAGCGCATAAGAAGCGGTGGCCCAAGACGCTCTTTGTGCCGAGCGAACAGCCAGCAACGTTCATGGCCGCCGAAGCGGAGAGGCAGGGCATTGCTGTTGTTCGTATCTCCGAGGACCAGCTGCTTCCCTTCATCGGGGAAGCGAAGCAGGGGTTCAGGGAGCGCTTTGGTTGAGAAGAAATTGGTGAAGAAGAAGCTCACGCCGGCTCAAAAGAGGGCCAGAAAGGCCGCGAAGGCAGAGCGGAAAAAGAAATACGAGTGGGTCTTCATGAATGGCAAGCAAGTCAGGATAAAGCGGTCGCCAACCGTGGATGGTATGCCTGTAGATCAGTTCATAGAGGAGAATGCTGATCCGGTCTGGCTCCATCAGAATGAGCTGTGGGAGCTGATGCCAGTGGAAGGCTCTATTTTCGACCTTGACTCACCTCTTGAATCAGATGAAATGGAAGATGAGGGCGGGGTTCCATTTTGACTTCAGTCGCAGGTGTTCAGTTAAGCATTGAGCCGATGAAAAGAAAGGGCATCAAAAAAAGATATTCACTTTCTCTTCCCCGGCATCTTCTGCGTTATATACCAGAGATCATGAAATCGACAGCAGCGATGATCTTCTCTCGGTAGTGGTGGAGGTCACAGACCATGACTCCAAGGCGTTGCCTGTCGATGCAGGCAAGCTCCTGTGTCATGGCGATGAAACATTCGCCATTGATGTCAAGGCTTGGGTTCAGCTGAGTGATTTGCATCCCTCCTGCCAGGCTGGGAGAGCAAAGGGGAACAACAACGGTGGTGCGGAGCTCGCTCAGCAAGTCACTCTGGATGTCGAGCAGGTAGGGGTACTGCTTGCGTGATGCCGGGTTCTTGTTCTTATACACGCAGAACTGGGCCATCAGAACTTCCTGGCGCCATCGCTGAACGTTCCGTTTTCCTCAACGAATCGGTTGTACGCCTGGATGGGGCCGGCATTCTCCCGTTGCCACTTGGCGCGCTGCTCGGCACGGACCTGCTCTGCGAGGGCTCTTTCCAGGGCTGCGGAGAGGTTGATGCCCAGGCTCCGGGATTTTTCAAGCAAGTCACTGTTGATGCTGACGTTTGTCGGCTTCTTGGGGGCTCGGGTGTCGTAGATCTGTTGCATGGTTACTGCCTCGCCAAGGTTATGTGCACAGCCTATGCGCATCGGCAATGGCGAGCAAGGGGTGTGCCATCGCTTCGCGATGGATCGCGCGGCGTAGCCGTGCTCCTACCCGAAGGACGCTCGGTGCGCCGGCGGCCCATGCAGAGCCGCGGGCGTTATCCATCACACACTGACCAACCTCGCCCGGCTGGTGCCGTTGCCCAGCGGCTCCACGTGCACCTGCACCGGAATGCGCTCGTGCATCTCCTGGACATGGGAGATCACCCCCACGCGTCGGCCCAGCGCCTGCAGGCCGTCCAGCGCCTCCATGGCCAGCGCCAGGGATTGCGGATCGAGGCTGCCGAAGCCCTCGTCGATGAACAGCGACTCGATGGTGAGCTCTCCCGATGCCATGGACGCCAGGCCCAGCGCCAGGGCCAGGGAGACCAGGAAGGTCTCGCCGCCGGAGAGCGAGTGCACCGAGCGGCGCTCGTCGGCCATGTCCCGGTCCACCACCAGCAGGCCCAGGGGGCTGCCGCCGCGTTCCAGGAGGTAGCGGCGGGTCAGGCCGCCCAGGTGGGCGTTGGCCTGGTCCAGCAGCCGCTCCAGGTTGTAGGCCTGGGCGATGCGCCGGAAGGCCTTGCCGTCGGCGGAGCCGATCAGTTCGCTGATCCGCCCCCAGCGCACCTGCTCGGCCCGGGCGGCGTCGAGTTCGGCCCGGCCCTCGCGCTGGCGGTCGCGCCGGCGGTCGTCGTCGCGCAGGGCGTGCATGGCGGCGTCGCGGGCGTCACGGGCGGCCTGCCGTCGCGGCGCCAGGTCGCGCTCCTCCTCGTCGAGTCGCTGACTCAGGGCATGCAGTTTGGCCTCGATCGCCTCCTCGGGGGTGGTGGCCGGGATCTCCGGGAAGGCGTCTCGACGGTGGGCGACCAGGGCCCGCTGGCGTTCGTCGAGGCTGACCCCGGCGGCGTGGCGTTCGCGATCGGCGCTCTCGAGTTCCTGGCGGCGCGCGTCGATCCCGGCCTCGTCCACGGCCAGCAGTCGCGCCAGGGTGGCGTCGTCCAGCTTGGGATGCCGGCGACGCCAGGCATCGAGGCTGCGCACGAGCTCGTCGCGTTCGTTGGCCAGGGTCTCGGCCTGCCGGCGCTGATAGGTCGCCTGCTGGTCGAGCCGGTCCCGTTCGCTCTGTCCTGCCTGGTGGTCACGTCGGGCAGCCTCCAGTCCCGCCCGGGCGTTCTCCACGGCCTGTTCCAGGGCCGCCTGCCAGGCATCCGGCGAGGCGTGCTCGCCCAGGACCTCGGCCAACTCCTCGGCCAGCGCCTGGCGCTGCTTGCGCTGGGGAGCGAGCTCGGCCGCGAGCCGCCGCTGGGCCTCCTCCAGGCTCTCCTGCCGGGTGGCGAGCTTGCCCAGGGTGAGTTCGTCACGCTGGAGCGCCTCGCGCAGTGGCGCCAGGCGCGCCTCGGCGGCCTCGATCGTCTGCAGCGCCTCGCGGGCCCGGTCGCGTGCCTGGCGTGCGGTCGCCAGCTCTCGTGTCAGCCAGGCGGACCGTTCGGTCTCGGCCACGGGCTCGAGCTCCGTGACCAGCGCCTGGCCGGCCAGGGTGTCGTCGGCTTCGGCACGCTCACGGGCGGCGTGCTCGAGATCCTTTTCGTGCTGCCGGAGTCGGGCGTCCAGCGCGCGATACTCGCCCTGCAGTTGGTGGTGCCGTTCCCGGGCGGCGGCGGTTCGCGTCTCGGCTTCCTGCTGCTGGCGCTCCTCCTCGGCTTCGGTGGCAGCGAGCCGGGCGGCTTCCGGCGTCTCGGGGGGATGGTGTCGCCAGGGGTGGTCGCGTCCGCCACAGACGGGGCAGGGCTCGCCCTCCCGCAGCCGGTCGCGTAGCCAGACCACGCTCTCGCTGCGGGCGGCGCGCAGCCGCTCGAGGCTTTCGACCAGGCGTCGCTGCTCGGCTTCCAGGCCTTCGAGGCGGATGGCGGCCTCGCGTCCCTCCACCAGCAGTCGCTCGCGGGTCGCCTGGTCCTGGCGTCGGCTCTCCTCGAGAGCGGCGTGGCGCTCCCGGGCGCGAATCGCGGCCTGCCAGGCACCCTGCAATGCCTCCAGCGCCAGGTGCCGGTGGGCGGCGGCCTCGAAGGCGGCCTGCCAGGCCCCCCGCGCGCGGCCGATATCGGTGTCGTCGCCCAGGTGCGTCTGCAGCTTCGCCTCCAGGTCGTCGCGTTCCCGGCGTCGCCGCTGGCTGGCCGCTCGGGTCTCGGCCAGCTCCCGCTGCACGCCGTCGGTCTCGTCACGCTGGCGTCGTTGCTCGGCCTCGCTTCGCGCGATCTCCCGGTCGAGCCCGGCCAGGCGGGCGGCCTGCCCGCGGGCGGCCTGGAGGGCCGGTCGGGCCTGGTCGCTGTCCCGCATCGCCTGGGCCAGCGCCGTCTCGGCGGCCTGCAGTGTCGTGACATGCCGGTCGAGTGCCTGCTCGGCCTGGGCCAGCTGGTGGCGGGTGGCGGTCCGGGCCTCGTTGAGGCGGGCCCGGTCCGCCTCGAGTCGTTCCCGATGGGCAAAGCGGTGGCGCTGGGGGGCCAGGGCCTCGAGCTGGGCCTGCTCCGCGCGGTGCGGGGCGAGTGCCTGCCAGGCCTGTTCGGCCCGGGCATGGCGTGAGCGGGCTGCCTCCCGTTCGTCATGAAGCTGGCGATGGCGCTGGAAGGCATCGCGCCGGACGGTCAGGGTCCCGGCTTGCCGGTCGAGCGCGGCCAGGGCGGCATCGCTGTCGCGGGCGGCACGCACGAGCTCGGCACGGGCCTCGGGCTCGGCGGGCCGATCGTCGGCCAGCCGGGCTTCCAGGGCATCAACCTGCTTTTTCGCCTCGTTGGCACGCCGGTAGGCGGCGATGGAAATGGCGGAGTATTCGGCGGTGCCGGTGAGACGCTCGAGCAGGTCGCTGCGCTCGTTGTCGTCGGCCTGGAGGAAGGCGGCGAACTCGCTCTGGGCCAGCAGCACGGCTCGGGTGAACTGGTCGAAGGTCAGGCCCAGGCGCTCGGGCAGCAGGCGGTCGAATTCGCGTTTCTGGGTGGTCAGCAGGCGGTCGTCGTCGAGGTCGCGCAGCGACTGCTCCACCGCCTGCAGGCGGCCCTCGGCCTTCTCGCGGGCCCGGCGCACCGCCCAGCGGGCCCGGTAGCGGCGCCCGTCGCGGCCGAGGAAGTCGACCTCGGCATGGCCGCTGGCGGTGCCGCGACGCAGCAGGGTGCGCGGGTCGGCGGTATTCAGTGTCTCCTCGCCGACGTCCGGCAGCGGGGCATCGCGGCCGGGGGCCTGGCGCAGCCGCGGCGTGCTGCCGTAGAGGGCCAGGCAGAGGGCGTCGAGCAGGGTGCTCTTGCCGGCGCCGGTGGGGCCGGTGATGGCGAACAGGCCGGCATCGCGCAGCGGCAGTGCGGTGAAATCGAGCTCCAGCGGGCCGGGCAGCGAGGCCAGGTTGGTCAGGCGCAGGGCGAGGATCTTCATGGGGTCTCCTCCCGGCTCGCGTCGTCCAGCACGTCCTGCAGCAGGCGGTCGAAGTCCGCCATGATCTCGGGGCCGGGGGGCTCGCTCCAGCGGCCCTGCCAGGTGCGCTCGAAGAGCCGTCGCGGCCCCAGGTCCTCCAGGTTGACCCGGGTGGGCCGGGCATCCCGGGCGACCTCGGGCAGCCGGCGCTGGAGTCGCAGCAGGCGCACCGCCTTGCCCTCGAGGGCCGCCTCGACGCGGGCGCGCAGGTCGGGGGCCGGGGCGTCGAGCTCGACGCGGACCTCGAGCCAGGGCCAGCGCTCCCGGGGCAGGGCAGGGTCGTGCTCGAGGGTTTCCAGCTCGGCGAGGATGGCCTCCAGGGGGGCGGGGCCGAGGCGCTGCATGGCCACCGGGCGGGGTACGAGGATCGGCTCCACGCCGGCCAGGGCCTCGCCGTCGAGGGTCGCCTCCACCACCTGATGGGGATAGTCGACCTCGCTGAAGTCCAGCGGCAGGGGGCTGCCGCTGTAGCGGATGCGCGCCTCGCCGACGCGCTGGGCGCGGTGGAGATGGCCCAGCGCCACATAGGCGATGTCGGCGGGGAAGAGGCTGGCGGAGATCGACTCCTCGCCGCCGATCACGATGGGCCGTTCGCTGGCCTCGGAGACCGCCGCACCGTGCAGGTGGGCGTGGCTCATGGCCACCAGGGCCTGGCCGGGGACGCGCCGGCGGCGGGCGGCCTCGATCAGTTGCCGGTGCACGCGGGTGATGCCGGCGACATAGTCATTGCCACCGTCGCCGTCGATGTCGTCGGTGATGTCGCGGGCGATGCCGTTGCCGGTCACCTCCGCCGGGCGCAGGAAGGGCAGCGCCAGGCACCAGGCACGGGTCTCGCCCTCGGCATCGGTGAGCGGCACCAGCAGCCGCTCAGCATCGAGGCTGCCGTCGTCGCACCAGCGGACCCGGCCCAGGGCGTGGGTGCGCAGGCGGCGCATCAGCGGGGCGGGCAGCTCGACGCGGTTACCGCTGTCGTGGTTGCCGGCGATCAGCACGATGTCGAGCCTCGGCAGGCGCTCGTGGGCGCTGACGATGAACTCGAAGAGCAGCTCCTGGGCCCGCAGCGAGGGGTTGACCACGTCGAACAGGTCGCCGGCGACCAGCAGGGCATCGGCCTGGCGCTCGGCCAGGGTGTCGAGCAGCCAGGTGAGGAAGGCGCGGTGCTCCTCGTGGCGCTCCTGGCCATGGAAGCTCTGGCCCAGGTGCCAGTCGGCGGTGTGGATCAGCTTCACCTGCATCTCCCGGTGGTCCATCACGGTGGAAAGCCCGTAGTCTAACGCGACAGGAGACGACGATCAGGGAGATGCGCGATGATTTCGCCACCATTGCACGACTGGGACCTCGCGCCGCCGGAGGCCATCGCCCTGCAGACACGGCTGGCGCCGCGGGTGGAGCGCGAGGATCGCCTCGCGCCGGTGCGCCACATCGCCGGGGTGGATATCGGCTTCGAGCAGGACGGCGAGGTCACCCGCGCCGCGGTGGTGGTGCTGGCCCTGGGGGAGAAGGCCGTGCCGGGGCTCGAGGTGGTCGAGGAGGCCGTGCACCGGGAGCCCACGCGCATGCCCTACATTCCCGGGCTGCTGTCGTTTCGCGAGGTGCCGGCGGCCCTGGCGGCCTTCGAGAAGCTGGCGGTGCGGCCCGAGCTGGTGATGGTCGACGGCCAGGGCATCGCCCATCCACGGCGACTGGGGGTGGCCTCCCACCTGGGGCTGTGGCTCGACCTGCCGACCATCGGGGTGGCCAAGTCGCGGCTCTGCGGGTGTCACGCCGAGCCGGGCCCCGAGCGCGGCGACTGGGCGCCACTGGTGGACGGCGACGAGACCATCGGCGCCGTGCTGCGTTCGCGCCGCGGCGTCAAGCCGGTCTTCGTCTCGCCGGGGCACCGGGTCTCGCTTGCCACCGCACTCGACTGGGTGGTGCGCTGCCTGGGGTGCACCAAGCTGCCCGAGCCGACGCGGCTGGCCGATCGGCTGGCCTCCCGGTCCTTTTAGACGATATCCAGCGGCGGCTTGCGGTCGGGTGCCGGAAAGGCCGCGTCGAGCCGGGCCAGGGCCTCGTCGTCGAGCTCGATGGCCAGCGCGGCGGCGTTCTGCGTGACATGCTCGCGCTGCACCGCCTTGGGGATGGCGAAGACGTCGCGCCGGCCCTCGACCGGCCGGATGGCCCAGGCCAGCAGCAGCTGGGCCGGGGTCACGCCGAGCCCCGCGGCCAGGTCCAGCACCTCGGGGTGGGTGAGCAGCTCGCGGCGCAGGCCGCCGGCCTGGGCCAGCGGGCAGTAAGCCATGAGCGGCATGGCGTGGCGGCGTTGCCAGGGCCGCAGCGAGTGCTCGATGCCCCGGGAGCCGAGGTGGTAGAGCACCTGGTTCACGGCGCAGTCGCCACCGCCGGGGACGCCGGCGAGGGCCTCCATCTCGTCCACGTCGAAGTTGGAGACGCCGAAGCGGCGGATCTTGCCGCTCTCGCGCAGGCGCTCGAAGGCCTCCAGGGTCTCCTCCAGGGGGATGCTGCCGGGCCAGTGCAGCAGGTAGAGGTCCAGGTGGTCGGTCCCGAGTCGCGAGAGGCTGCGCTCGCAGGCGGCGATGGCGTTGTCACGCCCGGCGTTCCAAGGGTAGACCTTGGAGACCAGGAAGGCGCTGTCGCGACGGCCGGCGAGGGCCTCGCCGACCACCTCCTCGGCGCCGCCGTCGGCGTACATCTCGGCGGTGTCGATCAGCGTCAGGCCGAGCTCGAGCCCCTGCTGCAGGGCGCGCACCTCGTCGCGCCGCGGGGCCAGGCCCTCGCCCATGTACCAGGTGCCCTGACCGATGGCGGGCAGGTCGCAAGCAGGCTGGGCGGCGGTGGCCGGGAGTCGGACCCGGGGCAGGGGGCTGTCAGCCATGGCGGTCCTCTGTCGGTTCGCTGGTGGGCCTCGGGAAGGGCAGCCTACCTCGAAGGCCGAGCCATCATGCTGCGACATGGCATGCGGCTTTGCAATCCGGCCGACGGCGGTCGACCATGGGGGGCCGCCCCCTGCCGAGCCCCGCCATGACTTCGCCCGATTCCCGCTATCTCGCCACGACCCGCACCTGGGTCGAGACCTTCGTGGTCGCCCACGATGTCTGCCCCTTCGCCGGCCGCGAGCTCGCCCGCGGCACCATTCGCTATGCCGAGGTGGCCGCCGACGACTGGGAGACCGCCCTGCTGACGCTCATCGAGGAGTGCGAGCGGCTCGACGAGACCCCCGGCATCGAGACCACCCTGCTGGTGCTGACCCGCGGCGTCGAGGACTTCGATGACTACCTCGACCTGCTGGCCATCGCCGAAAAACTGCTGACCCGGCAGGGCTACGAGGGGATCTACCAACTGGCGAGCTTTCACCCCGACTACTGCTTCGAGGATGCTGAGCCGGATGACCCCGGCAACTTCACCAACCGTTCGCCCTGGCCGATGCTGCACCTGCTGCGCGAGGCGAGCCTGGAGCAGGCGCTGGCCCACTACCCCGATGATCCGGCACAGATCCCCGAGCGCAATATCGCCGAGATGCACCGGCTGGGCCGGGACCGGCTTGCCGAGACCCTGGTGGCGCTTCGCGACGAGACGCGCCGAGGCTGACCGGCGGCCGGCGACTGGGGTAGGCTGTAGGCGCAGCATCCCTGACATGTCTTATCCCGCCACGAACGAGGAGTTCGCATGAAACAGGTAACCCGCGCCGGCGTCCCGGTGGACGTGGCCGGCGACTTTCCGGCCGTCGGCCAGGCGGCGCCACCGCTGACCCTGACCAACATCGAGCTGGCCGACGTGACGCTCGCCGATTACGCCGGCAAGCGCAAGGTGCTCAACATCATCCCCAGCGTCGACACCCCCACCTGCGCCACCTCGACGCGCAAGTTCAACGAGCTGGCCTCCACCATGGCTGATACCGTGGTGCTGGTGGTGTCCGCGGACCTGCCCTTTGCCGCCAAGCGCTTCTGCGGCGCCGAGGGGCTGGACCACGTGGAGACGCTTTCCACCTTCCGCCACCCCGAGTTCCACCGGGACTGGGGCGTCGATCTCTGCAGCGGCGTGATGTCCGGCCTCTGCGCCCGGGCGGTGGTGGTGCTCGACGAGCAGGACCGGGTGATTCACGGCGAGCTGGTCGAGGAGATCAAGCAGGAGCCGGACTACGAGGCGGCGCTGAAGGCACTCGGTTGAGTGCCGTCTACACTTTGGGTGCGATTTAGACAAGGAGAGCGATTCATGAGCATCAAGAAGACGGCATCCGCCCGCTGGCAGGGTGGTCTGAAGAACGGCAAGGGCACGGTGTCCACCGAGAGCGGCGTGCTGCAGGAAACGCCCTATGACTTCAGGCAGCGCTTCGAGGGCGAGGCCGGTACCAATCCCGAGGAGCTGATCGGTGCCGCCCACGCCAGCTGCTACTCCATGGCGCTGTCGCTGATCCTGGGCGAGGCCGGCATGGAGGCCGAGAGCATCGATACCCGGGCGACGGTGTCCCTGGACCAGGGCGACGATGGCTTCAGCATCACCGCCGTGCACCTGGAGACCCGGGTGCGGATGCCCGGTGCCGACCGGGCCGCCTTCGAGGAGGCGGCCGAGAAGGCCAAGGGTGGCTGCCCGGTGTCGAAGCTGCTGAATGCCGAGATCACCCTGGAGGCGAGCCTCGAGAGCTGAAACGGCGCACCTCGCGGTAACTTCCCGACGGCCACCCTTGCGGTGGCCGTTTTCATGGGTGGCGGGAACGGCCGGCGGCCTTGACCAGGGCGCGGATCAGGCGCTGCTGTGGCCGGTTGAAGAGCAGCCACTCCGGGTGCCACTGCACGCCGATCAGGAAGTCGTGGTCGCGTGATTCGATGCCCTGGACCAGGCCGTCGCGGTCGCGGGCGACGATCTCGATGCCGTGGCCGGCCCGCTGCACCGCCTGGTGATGGAGGCTGTTGATGCGGCACCAGCTCACGCCGAGGACGCGGTGCAGCCGGCTGTCGCCGACGATGTCCACGGTCTTGCGCGGCAGCACGGTCCGCCGGCGCTTGAGCCCCTCGTGGGTGGTGTAGATGTCCGGGTCCAGGGTGCCGCCCTGGTGAACGTTGATCAGCTGGGCGCCGCGGCAGATGCCCAGCACCGGGATGCCCCGGGGGATGAAATGCTCGAGCAGCTCGAGCTCCAGCTCGTCGCGCTGGGGATCGACCCGCACGTCGAGCTGCACCTCGCCGCCGTAGAGGTGGGCCTGGATGTCATCACCGCCCCCCACGATCAGGCCGTCGAGGTGTCCCGGCCAGGGGCGCGAAGGGGACAGCCGCAGGGGGCGGCCGCCGTGGCGCCACACCGCGAACCAGTCGAAGCGCCAGGCGATCTGGCTCTTGTCGTCGGAGGTGGTGATGCCGATCAGTGGGCGGGACGGGAGGTCGCGGCTCACGTTGCCCCCATCCAGCCACGCAGCTTCTGCAGCAAGCGGAGGATCGGCGACCGGGTGTGCTTGATCACGTAGGCGGTGGCCCGCTCGGCCAGCCGCTGCGGATCGGCGGCCAGCTTCTCGACCTCCACCCAGCGGTTCCACTCCACCACCGAGCCCCAGCCGGGCTCGGAGAGCTGGGCATTGGGGAGCCGATAGTGAAAGGTCGGGCGCGGCTTGACCAGACGGTGGGTGAACAGGGGGTGGGGGTAGTCCTGTCGCAGGCAGGCGAACAGCGGGAACATGTCCAGCTCGCGGTTGCGCGTCGGGTTGTACTCCAGGTAGTCGCCGATCAGGGTGTCGACGTCCGGGGCATAGTTCGGGGCGAGCACCTTGAGCGCATAGGGCTTGGGGAAGGGATTGGCATGGGGCAGCACTTCCCGGGTGATGTCGATGTCGATCTGTTCGCGCAGCCATTCGGCGGTCAGCAGGAAGGCGCGCAGGTGGGCGAGGACCGCGGCCACGTCCAGGCTCGGCACCTCCGGGTTGAGGTGCAGGCCGAAGCCGTAGAGCAGGCTGGCATCGGTGCCCTTGGCCCCATGGCCCTGCAGCGCCCCGAACAGGGCGTCGAGCTGGTCGAGCTCGTCCCAGGGGACCGGCGGACAGATGATTTCGGTCGGCACCAGGCCGGTGACCACGTCGCCGATCAGCTCCCGGGTGCGGGTGTGGAAGTCGACACGCATCTGGTGGCGCTGGCGCTCCCACTCGGTGTCGTCCTTCGGCCCGGTGTTGAGCACCTCGTCGTCGGGATGGGCGTACTGGGTATCGAGCTCGATGATGAAGTCGCCCCAACGGGTCCGGTGGACCTTGAGTCGATGAGCGCTGACCGTCACGATCTCGCCACCGAACAGCCCCCGGACCAGCTCGGCGGTGTCCCGTGGCGGCAGGCCGGCGAACTCGATCTCCACGCCGACACGCCGGATCTCGCCTGCGGCATTGCGGGGCTCGGGTGGCGGTATCGGCGTCATGACGGCATCCTGTGCGTGACATGAGGGGTTCTTGAGGAGCCTAGGCTTAGTCCGAAAAGTCGGCGAGCGATGGCCAGACAAGGCAAAAATCAGCGCAAAAGCGGAGTTTACGTGGGTGTAAATGAGCATTTTAAGCTGATTTTTAACGCTGTATGGGCGAGCGCAGGCAGTTTTCGGACAAAGCCTAGCATACTGCCCGCGGGATTCAGGAGAGCCCCCCCGTGGAGACTGCCTCGACCGAGACGGAGACGAGATGCTGCCCAGCCCGCCGACTGGCCCCATACCTTCCCCATGCTCCGCGCCGGCGGGGCGCCTGCTGCTTGCGTGGTTGCTGCTGGTGGGGCTCTGCCTGGCCCTGCCGGTCCAGGCGCAGCAGCTGGGGCTGTCCGGGCTGCTGGAGGGCGAGGAGTCGGGCGAGACGCACGATCCCGAGGCCTTTCAGGAGTCCCTGGAGCGGGTGATCGCTACCCTGGAGGATGAGCAACGCCGCCGCGACCTGCTGGCCAGCCTGCGCGACCTGCAGGCGGCCCATGGCGAGGCCACCGAGCAGGATGGGGTGGCGTCGCGTCAGGGGCTGCTCGGCGCCCTGGCCGAGACCATCAGCGACCTGGGCGAGCAGGCCGATGCGGGGGACTCGCCGCTGGACCACTGGGGGGAGCAGCTCGAGCAGGGCTGGCAGGCATTCAGTGCGCTGGTGGTCGAGACCGGCAATGCCGAGCTGGTGCGTTTCGTGATCGAGGGGGCGGTGTTGCTGGGCATCTGGGTCGGGCTGCTGGTGATCCTGATCGCCCTGGGTCGATTGCTGGCGAAGCGCCGGGGCTGGCCACTGGACCTGCCCCGGGAGCCTCGCGCCGGGTTGCTGGCGGCGCACTTCCTGCGCCGCATGCTGCCTTGGGCGCTGGCCTTCGCCCTGGTGCTAGGTATCGCCCAGCTGGTACCGGCCAGTCCCGGCCGGGCCATGGTGCTGGTGGTGGCCTATGTGGCGCTGTGCGGGCGCACCCTCTCGGTAGTGGTGGAGACGGTGATCTCGGTGTTCACCCGGGGGCATCGCTTCGTCGCCGTACAGATCCTCCAGCAGCAGGGCCTGCGCCGGCTGTTCATGATCGGTGCGCTGGTCGCCCTCGGCGATGCCTTCAACTCGTCGCGGCTGGTGGCATTGCTCGGCGACGAGCTGGCCGGCCTGATGTCGGTGCTGGCCAACATGCTGGCGGCGCTGCTCAGCGGACGCTTCATCCTCAAGTTCAAGCGGCCGATCAAGCACCTGATCCGCAACCGTCCCTACCCCCAGCGGCGCGACAGCGGCGGCTCGGCCGAGGTGATCCGGGTCGTGGGCGGGCTCTGGCACGTGCCGGCGCTGCTGATGGTGGGGGCGTCACTGGTGGCGATCTTCATCACCGTGGGCGATGTGGGCACGGCACTGGCCCGCTCGATCATCACCGCGGCGCTGCTGGTGCTGACCCTGGTGGTGACCGGGCTGTTGCGGCGCCAGTCAGAACGCGCCGTGCGCCGACGTCGCGTCAGCGAGTATCGCAAGCGGCTCGAGCGCTTCGGCTATGCGCTCTCCCATGTGCTGGCGTGGATCGCCTTCGCCGAGCTCTCGCTGCAGGTGTGGGGCGGTTCGCTGATCGGGCTTGGCCAGCAGGGGGTGGCCAGTGCCCGCATCGGGCAGGCGTTGCTGGGTGTCGGCTTCACCGTGCTGCTGGCCTGGCTGGCGTGGATCTTCGCCGACACCGCCATCCAGCGGGCGCTGATCTCCTCGGCGCGCTCCCGCGGCCGGCGGGTCAACCAGGCCCGTGCCCAGACCATCACGCCGATGATCCGCAACGTGATCTTCGCCACCATCGTGATCATCGCCGCCATCGTCGGCCTGGCCAACCTGGGCGTCAACGTCACCCCGCTGCTGGCCGGTGCCGGGGTGATCGGCCTGGCCATCGGCTTCGGCGCCCAGGCCCTGGTGCAGGACCTGATCACCGGCATCTTCATCCTCATCGAGGACTCCCTGGCCATCGACGACTTCGTCGAGATCAACGGCCACACGGGCAGCGTCGAGGGGCTGACCCTGCGGACCGTGCGGCTGCGCGACCTGGACGGCATCGTGCACATCATCACCTTCAGCCGCATCGACTCGATCCACAACATGTCGCGGCAGTTCGGCATCGCCCTGATGCGGGTCCGCGTGCCCCACCACATGAGGGTCGACGATGTCATCGCCCTGGTGCGGGAAGTGGCCGACGAACTGCGCCAGGACCCGATGATGCGCCACCATATCTGGTCGCCGCTGGAGCTGCAGGGGATCGAGAGCTTCGACGATGGCGGCGCCCTCCTGCGCATGCGGCTGCGAACCGCACCGGTGATGCAGTGGGACGTGGCCCGTGCCTTCAACCTGCTGCTCAAGCAGCGCATGGAAGAGCAGGGGCTCGACCTCGGCATGCCGCGGCTCAGTGTCAGTATGGAAGGCCGCGGCGGTGGGCGCCTGGACGGTTCGGATGCCGATGGGGACGACCACGACGCCAGTGGCCGCCGCCCCGGCGAGGCCGGCGTGGCCGACCCCGAGGGCGACACCAGCGCCCGCGGCGGTTCGCCGGATCCGGCGTAGCTCCGCGGGGATTCGGTACCACGGCCGGATGCACGTCCCGACGACTTTGGGCACAATCGGGCCCGGGTTTCACGGGATATCGGCGGATCGCACTCCGCCGCAGTGGCGGAGGGGGGGCGATGAGCAGAGACGACACCCAGACGGAGCGCCCGGGGAAGGGCGCCACCATTCGCGAGATCGCCAAGGCGGCGGGAGTCTCCATCGCCTCGGTGAGCCGGGCGCTGAACGGCAAGCCCGGGATCAGCGAGGCGCTGCGTGAGCATATCCTGCAGATCAGCCGCGACATCCACTACCAGCCCAGCGCCGCGGCCCGGGCGCTGATTGGCGGCAAGAGTGCGGTGGTCGGCATCTCCCTGGGGCGGCAGGACATCGAACTGCGTCCCTACTACATCCTGCTCTACCAACATCTGACCCTGGCGCTGTATCGGCAGGGCATGGTGCCGATCTTCTTCGCCTGCGATCAGACGCCGACGCTCCCCGAGCGGGCGGGGTCGGCCATCCTGCTGAGCGACTTCCCGGGGGACGAGCGCCCCGGTTTTCTTGCTTCACGGCGCATTCCCTTCGTGCGCATCGGCCCGCCGGGCGAGGGCTTCTCGGTGGCGCCGGACGACCGCTACGGCATCTACCTGGCCACCCGCCACCTGATAGAGGGGGGACGTCGACGGATCGCCTTTATCGGCAACGAGCTCGGCGACGACCGGCATCGTCTGCTGGGCTACCAGCAGGCCCTCACGGAAGCCGGATTGCCCGAATCCCTCATCAGCGTGCCCTTCAGCTACGATCCCGCCCTGACCGCTTATCGTTATCTCGGTCGCTTCCTGCAGCCGGGACCACCACTCGATGGCCTGGTCTGCGAGAACGACGAGTTCGCGCGCGGCTGCCTGACGGCGCTGGAGGATCGGGGCATCCGTGTGCCCGAACAGGTCGCGGTGACCGGCTTCGACGATCTGCCGACCCTGGCCGCACAACTGACCACGGTGCGCCAGGATATCGGGCGGCTCGCCGTCGAGGCCGTGGGTTTGCTGGGCGAGGCCATCGCCGGTGCCAGGCCCCGGCATATCGACTTGCCGGTGACGCTGATTCGCCGCCAGACCGGCTGATTCGCGCCCGCCGGTCGTGGCTATCGCCTTGCTGCCTGCGGTCGCTCCCGCCCCTGACAGTATCGATATGCGACGAAAGTCGTTTGGGTAAACGTTTACTCTCTCATGGTAAACGTTTACTTTGTCCCTGCTTGCACTGATCAGTGCCATCCACTCATCGCCCCGAGGGGCATCCCTGACAGGAGAATCACGATGACGCTCAAGGTCACCGTCTGGGGGGAGAACGTACACGAGCAGACCAACGAGGTGGTAGCGCGGATTTATCCTGACGGCATGCACGCCTGCATCGCCGCCGCGCTCAACGAGGATCCCGAAATCGAGGCCCGCGCGGTCACCCTCCAGGAGCCCGAGCATGGCCTGACCGAAGAGGTGCTGGAGAATACCGACGTACTGCTGTGGTGGGGCCATGCCGCCCACGGCGAGGTGCGCGACGAGATCGTCGACCGGGTCCAGGCGCGGGTGCTGCAGGGCATGGGCCTGCTGGTGCTGCACTCCGGCCACTATTCCAAGATCTTCAAGCGCCTGATGGGCACCACCTGCTCGCTGAAGTGGCGCGAGGCCGGCGAGCGCGAGCGTCTCTGGGTGGTCAATCCCGGCCATCCCATCGTCCAGGGGCTGGGCGACTACCTCGAACTGCCCCACACCGAGATGTACGGCGAGCCGTTCGCGGTGCCCAACCCCGACGAGGTGATCTTCATCAGTGCCTACGAGGGGGGCGAGGTGTTCCGCTCGGGGCTCACCTACAAACGCGGCAACGGCAAGATCTTCTACTTCAGCCCCGGCCACGAGACCTACCCGATCTACTACGACGATCAGGTGCGCCTCGTGCTGAGAAACGCCGTGAAGTGGGCGCGCCCCGAGGGCTCGCGGTGGATCGACAGCTGCCCCAATGTGCCGCCGGAGCAGGCGCCCAACCCGGTGGAAGTGAAAGGCGAGGGGCTGCACAAGCCCGGCGAGGAGGGGTTCAAATGATTCGACTGGCGATCATCGGTGCCGGCAGCATGGCCGGCGAGCATGCCAAGCACTTCAAGGCCCTGGAGGGCGTCGAGGTGGTGGCGGTGTGCGACCTGGACGGCGACAAGGTGCGCGCCTTCGCCGAGCAGCACGGCATTCCCGAGGCCTATACCGACCTCGACGCCATGCTGGCCCGGGACGACATCCAGGCGGTGAGCAACGTCACCCCGGACGGGGTGCACAAGGCGACCTCGCTCGCCGCCATCGCCGCCGGCAAGCATATCCTCTGCGAGAAGCCGCTGGCCACCAACGAGGCCGACGCCCGGGAGATGGCCGCGGCGGCGCGCCGTGCCGGGGTGATCAACATGATCAATCTCAGCTACCGCGATGCGCCGGCCATCCAGCATGCCCGCGAGCTGATCGCCTCCGGCGCCATCGGCCGGGTGATGCACGTGGACGCCAGCTACCTGCAGAGCTGGCTGGTCAGCCACGCCTGGGGCCGCTGGGACCGGGACAGCCAGTGGCTGTGGCGGCTCTCCGAGGCCCATGGCAGCAAGGGCGTGCTCGGCGACGTGGGGGTGCATATCCTCGACTTCGCCAGCTTCCCGGTGGGCGACATCGCCGCCGTCAACTGCCAGCTCAAGTGCTTCGACAAGGCGCCCGACAACCGCATCGGCGACTATGTGCTCGATGCCAACGACAGCGCCCTGATGCGCGTCGAGTTCGCGGGCGGCGCGCTCGGCACCATCCAGGCCACGCGCTGGGCCACCGGCCACCATAACTCCCTGAAGCTCAGCGTCTACGGCGATCGCGGGGCGGTCAGCGTGGTGCTCGACGACGCCAAGGATCGCGTGCTGACCTGCTTCGGCGAGGATGTCCATGCGGCACGCTGGACCTCGGTGGCAGCGCCGCCGACGCCCAGCAACTATCGGCGCTTCATCGACGGCATTCGCTCCGGGATCAACGACCAGCCCGACTTCGCGCGAGGGGCGGAACTGCAGGCGGTGCTGGATGCCTGCTTCCTGTCCGACGAGCGGGATCGCAGCGTGGCCGTTACGGCAGCCAGCGACACAGCCCCATCCCCAGCATGATACCGAGGGCGAAGAGCGCGGCCGCCAGCCAGGGGCCGCGCAGGCGCTGCCAGCGGTTGTGCAGCAGGGCGGCACGGGTCAGGCGCTGCATCAGCTCGTCGTGGCGGGAGCCGTGGGTATCCGGCGGCAGCGAGAAGTCGTCGGCCGGACCGTCGCGCCAATAGGGGGCGTGGGTGAGGCCGAGGCGGGCGCGCAGGCGGCCGATGTCCGACAGGGTGACGTGCAGGGCATCGTACTCCTCGCGCCGGGAGCCGACCTCGAGCACCGTGCGGGCATCCGCCCTGAGCGCGGTGTGCTCGCAACGCTCGATGGCGCCGGTGATCTCGACTTCGCCGGCCCGTGGGTCGAGCCCCAGCCGCTTGTAGAGATCGCGCATCTCAGCTTACCTGCATCAGGTAGTCATAGGCGCGGCGGATCCGCTGGAAGCGCTGGGAGGCGCTGGCCATTACCGCCTCGCCGGCGTTGAAGAAGCGATCGGGGTGGTGGGCCTGGGCCAGGCGGCGGTAGGCGTGGCGGATCTCGCTGCGGCTGGCGCCGGGCTCGAGGCCGAGCACCGCCAGGGCCCGGCGGGTGCGGTCACCGGGCGGCGGGTCCTGGCGTGCGCCCCGTTCGTGCTGGCGATGCTGTTCCTGGCGGTAGCGTTCCTGGCGGTGCTGTTCCCGTCCCCCGGCCTGCTGCCACTTGCTCTCTTCTTCCTTCCGGCGGTGACTGCCTTCCCGGCCGGAGTGGCTCCGGGAGTGCTGCCGGTCGTCCTGTCGCTGCGACTCCTGCTCGCGCTGGCGGCGGCGATGCTCCTTGGCCTGCCAATAGCCGCTTCGGCTGGGATCGTCGGGGTCGGCGAAGGCCCTGCCGGCCACCGCCTCGAACAGCGGGGCGAATTCGCCGGGGGAGACGCCGAGCAGATCGGCGAGAAAGCGCAGCACATGCTGGTTGGCCATCGACAGCTTGCCATCCTCCACCGCCAGGGCGATGGCCAAGCGCAGGAAAGGGGCGGCCTGCTCCCCATGAATCTCCTTCTGCAGCACCTCGGCGGCCAACTGGATGGCGCCCAGGTCCTGGGTGGCGGCGATTTCGAGGATCGGCGCCAGCGCGTGGCCGTGGCGAAAGCCGCCGGTCAGTTCGGTCAGGCGTGAGCGTTCCGGCTCGCCGATCGGGCCGCGATTCGCCAGCACCCAGGCGAGCAGCAGCAGGGCCGCGGTATCGGCCTGGTGGCGGCTCTTGAGCAGCAGCAGCTCGAAGGGCGAGAAGCGGGCAATGGTCATTCCCTGGCTCCCGGGAGTTCGGTGTTGTTCTTGGCAGATCAAGGGGGTACGCCATGGTCGCCTCGGCGCGGAGCGTTGGCAAGTCCGACGCCTCACGCAGTACCATCGGAGTTCATGGCATGACCCCGACTTCGCGGGGTGGCCCCGGGCCAGGAGCAGCGGCGAAGTGATCACTGTCGAGCGCAAGGACAGCTTCCACCTCAAGATCTCCCGTGTGCTGCAGGAGGAGACCTCCCACAAGCTGGACCTCTTCCTGTTCGTGCCCGGCGAGTTGGGGCTCAACACCCATGTGATCTCCGAGGATGCCTTCTACCATGGCGCCATCCACGTCAAGCGCACCTACTACAGCGATCGCCATCACCTGCCGCTGGTGATGAGCCGCCTGGCGGGCCGCGGCAAGCTCGATCCGAACCAGTACCGCCTCGGCCTGAGCCTCTACGCCCACCAGTACGCGGTGGCGCTGGAGCGCTCGACCCAGGCGCTGCTCGATGCCGCCCGCGAGGCGCGCAAGGCAGAAAAGCAGGGCGAGGAGTCGAATGCCCGGCGGCACAGCGACCGGGCCACGGAGTCTGCCGACGGCGGCGGGGTGGAGGAGAGCCGCCGGGAGGGCGATCCCGCCGCGCCGCTGCGCGAGCGCCTGGAGGAACTCTGCGAGCTCACCCAGGGGATCCTGCGACGGCTGCGTCGTCAGAAGCCCGGCGACGAGGGCCTGCACCGCTACTACGCCAACATCGACAACTACCTCTCCTGGCTCACCGAGCAGAGCCTGCTGGCGCTGGTCGCCCACCTGCCCCGGGGCAGTGGCTACCGGGAGGTGCGCGAGCGGTTGCTGGCGATCTGCCGGGCGGAGAGTGAGCATCGCGAGTCCCACGAGTACAACTCCGCGCGGGTGACCCGCGACCCGACGCGTATCTCCAACAAGATGCGCCTGCTGCGCCGGCTGATCGAGTATCCGGTGACCCTGAAGCAACGCAACCAGGAGCTCGGCGGCGGCGAGCAGAAGGCGGTCAAGGGACTGGCCACGGCGGTGGTGATGGCCTTCGTCTCGCTGGGCCTGCTGGAGGCCCGCGCCGTGCTCGGCGACATCACCGCGCTGCTGGTGCTGGTGATGGCGCTGCTCTATGCCCTGCGCGAGGTGTTCAAGGACGATCTGCGCGTCACCCTGTGGCGACTGTTGCGCCGGGGGCGCCCCAAGTGGCGCCGCCAGTACCTGGACCCGACCAGCAACGAGCCGGTGGGGCGTGAGCTCGAGTGGTTCGACTACAAGCGCTTCACCCGCCTCGACGAGGAGATCAAGCGGGTGCGCAAGCGCAACGTGGCCCAGCGGGAGGAGGTGGTGCTGCACTACCGTGCCAGTTCGCGGATGTCGCCGACCCGTTTTCTCAGCGGTTACAACCGCACCCGCGAGACCCTGAGCCTGGATCTGTCGCTGCTCACCCGGCTGATGGACAAGGGCTCGCATCACGTCTATCGGCTCAAGGAGGGTCAGGTCTCCCGGGAGGCAGTGGAGAAGCGCCACCTGATCAACCTGGTGATCCGCGAGGTGGAGGGCGAAGGGGAGCCGATGCTGCAGCGCTGGAAGATCGTCATGAGTCGATCGAAGATCGTCGATGTCGAACTGGTGCACGAAGAAGGAGGCACCGCATGACATCGCTGCTGAAGACCCTGCTGGCCCCGGTGGAGTGGGTGGCCGAGAAGCTCGGCCCCTCTGCCGAGGTCGAGCGTCGCCCCGACGCCCAGGCCCGGGTGGATCGCGAATGCGAGCGGCTGGCGCTCTACCAGTTCCGTGCTGACCCCGACTGCATCCAGGTGCGCCGCGAGATCATCCGGCTGAACCTCGCCATCGAGGTGCGCGACGCCCAGCTCGACCCGGACCACCGCCGGGCGCTGAAGGAGGAGGGCGGCAAGGTGCAGGTGCCCTGCCTGCGCATCGCCGCCGATGAGGGCCCCGACCGCTGGCTCTATGACACCCGCGAGATCATCGCCTGGCTGCGCCGGCACTTCGGCGAGTGAGACGAGCTGAGGGCTTCACCAGGGGCTCCGGGGCGAGGTTCTCGGGGGCAAAGCATCGGGCGTTCGTCGCGGGGCCTAACCCAGGGCCAGGAAGAAGCCGGCGAGGGTGGCCGACATCAGGTTGGAGAGGGTGCCGGCCAGCACCGCCTTGAGGCCGAAGCGGGCGATGTCGTGGCGGCGGCTGGGGGCGATGCTGCCCAGGCCGCCGAGCAGGATGGCGATGGAGGACAGGTTGGCGAAGCCGCACAGGGCGAAGGAGAGGATCGCCATGGTATGCGGTGTCATCGCCTGGCCGGTGGCGGCGACCAGCTGCTCGCCGTCGAGGTAGGGGGCCAGGTTGATGTAGGCGACGAACTCGTTGACCACCAGCTTCTGGCCGATGAAGGAGCCGGCCAGGGTCGCCTCCTCCCAGGGAATGCCGAGCAGGAAGGCCAGCGGGGCGAACAGCCAGCCCAGTATCAGCTCCAGGCTCAGCGCCTCCATGCCGACCCAGCCGCCGATGCCGCCGAGCATGCCGTTGATCAGGGCGATCAGGCCGATGAAGGCGATCAGCATGGCGCCGACGTTGGCGGCGAGCATCAGGCCGGAGGAGGCGCCGGCGGCGGCGGCATCGAGGACGTTGGTGGGGTGGTCCTCCTCCTCCTCGAGACGTGCCTCGGCGGCGGAGATGCTGTCCTCGGGCGCCTGGGTCTCGGGCATGATCAGCTTGGCGAACAGCAACCCGCCGGGGGCGGCCATGAAGGAGGCGGCCACCAGGTACTCCATGGGGATGCCGAGTGCGGCGTAGCCGGCCAGCACCGAGCCGGCCACCGAGGCCAGGCCGCCGCACATCACCGCGAACAGCTGGGAGGGGGTCATGCGGGCGATGAAGGGGCGTACCACCAGGGGCGCCTCGGTCTGGCCGACGAAGATGTTGGCGGTGGCCGAGAGCGACTCGGTGCGCGAGGTGCCGAGGGCCTTCTGCAGGGCGCCGCCGAGCAGCCGGATCACCCACTGCATGATGCCCAGGTAGTAGAGCACGGCGGTCAGCGAGGAGAAGAAGACGATGACCGGCAGCACCTTGATGGCGAAGACGAAGCCGGTGGCCTCCACGTCGGCCAGGCCGCCGAACAGGAAGCCGATGCCGTCGTTGGCATAGGCCACCACCTGGCTGACCGCCGCGGAGACGGTGGCGAGCACCGTCTGGCCGGCGGGCACGTAGAGCACGAAGGCGCCGATGCCGGCCTGGATGGCGAAGGCGCCGCCCACCGTGCGCAGGCGGATGGCGCGGCGGTCGGTCGAGAAGAGCAGGGCGATGGCGATCAGGGTCGCCATCCCGACCAGGCTCATGGTGATTGTCATTGGAATTCCTTCATGATCCGGGTGTTGTCGTTATGGGTTGTGCGTAGGCTTGGGAGCCCGGGTGGGTGGCGTCAGTCGACCGGGCGCAGCACTTCGTCGAAGGCCGCCAGGTCCTCCCGACAGGCTCCTGGCTGCCCCGGATCGCCGGTGACGAAGGTGTCCATGTAAAGCGTCATCAGGCGCTGGGCGTCCACGTCCACGCAGACCCGCTGCGACGGCAGGCCGTCCCAGGCGGTGGGCGGGAAGTCCCGGTCGTCCGGCCGCTGGATGGTCTGGCCCATGGCGAGGCCGTCGCACACCGCGCGCACCGGACCCCGGCGCACCTCGAACAGGCTCGGGTCGAGGACATAGGCCACGGCGCTGGAGTCGTGGACATAGCAGCCGTCGATGGCCTCGCGCTCGGAATAGAAGTCCACGTAGTGGCGCGAGATCGCCCACATGAACTCGCCGTCTTGTCCGCCTTGTTCGCGCAGCCGCCGGAAGTCGGCGTTGGACATCAGCACCCGGTGGGTGACGTCCAGGCCGACCACGGTGACCGGCCAGGCGGCGGTGAAGACGAGGTCGGCGGCGTGGGGGTCGCCGTGGATATTGGCCTCGGCCACCGGGGTGATGTTGCCGCCCTGTCCGCCGACGCCGAAGGCACCGCCCATGACCACCACCTCCTTGACCAGGGAAGCGATCTCGGGGGCCTCCTGGATCGCCAGGGCCAGGTTGGTCAGGGGGCCGACCGCGACCAGGGTGACCTCGCCGGGAAAGCGGCGCACCGTGTCGATGATCAGGCGGTAGGCGGGGCGGGGATCCGGTCGGCGGGTCGGCTCGAAGCTCAGGCCGACATTGCCGAGGCCGTCGTCGCCATGCACGAAGGTCGGCGGCGCCGACTTGGGCATCGCCAGGGGCTCCGTGGCGCCGCGGGCGATGGGCACCTCGAGGCCGAAGCGCTCACCCAGGTAGAGGGCGTTGCGGGTGGTGGTCTCGGTGTAGGCGTTGCCGTGCACCGTGGTGATGCCGACCAGCTCGATGGCCGGATGACGGTGCAGGAACAGCAGCGCCATGGCGTCGTCGATGCCCGGGTCGGTATCGAAGAGCACCCTGGTGGGGCGGCGGGAGGCGTGAGTGGCCATTGTTGTTCTCCTGTGGGTTGGGGTCAGGGCGTCACGAGTTCGTCGCGGTGGGGGATCGAGCTCTGGGCACCGGCGCGGGTGACGGCGATCGCGGCGGCCGCCTGGCCCTCGCGGATCGCCGTTTCCACCCCGGCCTCGCGGGCCAGGGCGGCGGCGAAGCCGCCGACGAAGGTGTCGCCGGCGGCGGTGGTATCCATGGCCGTGACGGCCGGAGCCGGGTAGTGGTGCAGGCTGTCGTCGCATGCCGCGACCACGCCCTGGGCACCCAGGGTGACCAGCACCCGGCGACAGCCTTGCCGGCGCAGGCGCTGTGCAGCCTGGGCCGCCTCATCGGGGTGGGTGACGGCCTGGCCGGAGAGGGCGGCGGCCTCGGTCTCGTTGACCACCAGCCAATCGACCCGCGCCAGGACGTCGTTGGGCAGTGCCATGGCGGGCGCGGCATTGAGCAGGGTGGTGCAGCCATGCCGGCGGGCCCGGTCGAGGGCGTGGCGCACGGTCTCCAGGGGCACCTCGAGCTGGCAGACCAGCAGCTTGGCCGAACGCAGCAGGGCGTCGCCGCGTTCCACATCCGCGGGGAGCAGCTCGGCATTGCTGCCGGGGATGACCACGATGCAGTTCTGGCTCGCATCGTCGACCTGGATCATGGCCACCCCGGTCGGGCGCGTGGAAGTCAGCCGCATCCCTTGGCGAAGGATGCCTTCCTGGTCGAGGCCGGCGAGCAGGGCATGGCCATGGGCGTCGTCGCCGACGCAGCCGATCATCGCCGTCGAGGCGCCCAGCCGAGCGAGCGCCACGGCCTGATTGGCGCCCTTTCCGCCGGGAGTCGTGACAAGGGCATGGCCGGTCAGCGTCTCGCCCGGCTGCGGATGGCGCGGCGCGCGCACCACCAGGTCCATGTTCAGGCTGCCGACGACGACCACGTCGGCGTGAGCGCCCGACTCGTCGTCATGGGGTTGATTCACGGTGGCAATAGTCAATGCAGTCACCCTGGGAGTGTCTGGTTGTATTTTGGGCTACCCTAGATCAAGAAAAACGTTTGCGCAATCGTTTTTCTATGAGGATTTTGGGTATGATTACCTCGTCGGCATGATGCGGGAGAGACGGGCAGGAGGGCCGTTCCCCAGGGGCGTGGCCTGGCGGTCTTCCCCGGGTGGGCGGCGATGTCATTCTCAAATCAATGGGTTATGCTTGCTTGCGGCAGGTGAGGGAGAGGCGAGGCGATGATCAGTACGCAGGGGGGCCGGGAGAAGGCTCGGAACGGGGTATCCCGATGGTGACGATTACCGATGTGGCGCAGGAGGCGGGCGTGTCCGTCTCCACCGTCTCCCATGTGGTCAACGGCACCCGCTTCGTCAAGCCGGACACCCGGGCCAAGGTGATGGCGGCGATCGAGCGGCTCGACTATACCCCCAGCACCTCGGCGCAGTCGTTGAAGAAGAACGTGACCCATACCATCGGGATGATCGTCACCAGTTCCACCAACCCCTATTTCGCGGAAGTCGTCGCCGGGGTCGAGTCCCGGCTCTATGACGCCGGTTTCAACCTGATGCTCTGCAACTCCGGGCGCGACATCGACAAGCAACGCAGCTATATCCGTACCCTGAAGGGCAAACGTATCGATGGCCTGCTGATCCTGGAGTCCGTGGTGTCCGAGGCCTATCTGGAGTTGCTGGCGTCCTGTTCTTTCCCGGTCGTGCTGATGGATATGGAAGCGCCCGGGGTGGCGAGCGTCATTGATGACTCCGAGCATGGCGGTTATCTGGCGACCTCCTACCTGATCGCCCAGGGCCACCGCGACCTCGGCTGTATCACCGGGCCCGCGGACCATTATCAGTCGCAGCAGCGCTACCGGGGGTTCCTGCGTGCCCTCGAGGAAGCCGGCCTCGAGCCCAATCCCGCCTGGGTCTATGCCGGTAATCTGGAGATCGGCGGGGGAGAGGCCGCCGTTCGCCACCTGCGGCAGGGGGACAGGCGTCCCACCGGCCTGTTCGCCTTCAATGACCTGTCGGCGCTGGGCGCGATAAGCCAGGCGAGCCGACAGGGGCTCCGGGTCCCCGAGGACCTGTCGATCATCGGTTACGATGATATCGAAATCACGCGCCTGTTCACGCCGTCGCTGACGACCGTGCGCCAACGGGTCGATACCCTCTGCCACGAGGCCTGCCGCCTCTTGACGACGGCCATGGCGACCAAGGCGCCAGCCACCGAGCACGTCCGTGTCAAGCCGGAACTGGTCATTCGAGACTCCGTTCATCCGCCCTCGGAGGCCACCACCGGTGAGCCCCGGTGACGGGAGGCGGTCTTCGGCCTCGCGGCGACTAGCGTAGATTCTCCGGGCCGAAGGCGTCGGGCAGCAGCTCGTCCATGGTGTAGTGCCGCAGCAGCCGGCCCTCGGCGTCCACCACCTGGATGCGGGTGTCGGCATCGGCGAATTCGCGGATGCGCTGGCGGCAGTCACCGCAGGGCGTACAGAGATGCTCGCCGGGGCCGATCACGTAGACGTTGCTCAGCCGACGCTCGCCGGCCGAGACCATGGCGGCGATGGCCGAGGCCTCGGCGCACAGGCCCTTGTAATGGGCGACCTCCACGTTGGCGCCGGCGTAGCGGGTGCCGCTGTCGCTCTCCACCACCGCGCCCACCGGGTGGTGCGAGTAGGGGGCGTAGGCACGGTCGCGTACCGCGATCAACTCGGCGACGATGGCCGCATCGAGGGGGGGCTGGGCCGGGGTTGGCTGAGATCGTGACTCGCTCATGTGGTGTCTCCTTCCCGCTCCCGGTCGTCGCGCAGTACGCTCTCCAGGGCGATCTCCATCATCTCGTCGAAGGTGCTCTGGCGCTCTTGGCTGCCGAGCGAATCGCCCTTGAGGATATGGTCCGACACGGTGCAGATGGTCGCGGCGCGGGCACCGAACTCGGCGGCGACGCCGTAGAGGCCGGCGGCCTCCATTTCCACGCCGACGATGCCGTAGCGCTTCATCAGCGCGAAGATCTCGCCCTGGGGGTTGTAGAACAGGTCCGCCGAGAAGAGGTTGCCCACCTTCACCGCCACGCCCAGGGCCCGGGCGGCATCCACCGCGTGGCGGCTCAGCTCGAAGTCGGCGATGGCGGCGAAGTCGTGGCCCAGGAAGCGGGTGCGGTTGACCCCGGAGTCGGTGCAGGCGCCCAGCCCGATCACCACGTCGCGCAGCGCCACGTCGTCGCGCACGGCGCCACAGGAGCCGACGCGGATCAGGCGCTCGACGCCATAGTCGGTGATCAGCTCCTTGGCATAGATGGAGGCCGAGGGGATGCCCATGCCGTGGCCCATCACCGAGATCTCGCGGCCCTTGTAGCGGCCGGTGTAGCCGTACATGTTGCGGACGTCGGTGACCAGGCGCGGTTCGTCGAGGAAGGTCTCGGCGACGTACTTCGCCCGCAGCGGGTCGCCGGGCATCAGCACGGTATCGGCGAAGTCGCCGCGCGCGGCATTGATATGGGGGGTCGCCATCAGTGGCCTCCTGAGGATGCGGTGCCGGTGAGGGGAGTCGAAGGGGCGAGAAAGCTCTCGCCGTCGGCCATGGGCGGCAGGTCGAAGAGGGCGGCCAGGCTCTGGCCGATATCGGCGAAGGTCTCGCGGCCGCCCAGTGAGCCGGCGGCGAGGCCTGCGCCCAGCGCCAGCACCGGGACATGCTCGCGGGTGTGGTCGGTGCCGGACCAGGTGGGGTCGCAGCCGTGGTCGGCGGTGAGGATCAGCAGGTCCTCGTCGCCGAGCCGGGCGAGCAGTTCCGGCAGCCGGCCGTCGAAGTGCTCGAGCGCCGCGGCGTAGCCGGCCACGTCGCGGCGATGACCGTGGACCATGTCGAAGTCGACGAAGTTGGTCATGATCAGCGAGCGGGGCCCGGCCTGGGTCAGCGCCTCGAGGGTGGCATCGAACAAGGCATCGTGGCCGCTGGCCTTGACCGTGCGCGAGATGCCGCAGTGGGCATAGATATCGGCGATCTTGCCGATGGCGACGACCTCGCCGCCGGCCTCATGCAGCTTCTGGAGCACCGTGGGGGCGGGGGGATCGACGCTGTAGTCGCGGCGATTGGCGGTGCGGGCGAAGGTGGCGGCACTCTCGCCGGTGAAGGGACGGGCGATCACCCGGCCGATGTTGTACGGCTCGAGCAGCTCCCGGGCGATCTCGCAGACCCGATAGAGCCGTTCCAGGCCGAAGCCCTCCTCGTGGGCGGCGACCTGGAACACCGAGTCCGCCGAGGTGTAGACGATGGGCTTGCCGCTGGCGACGTGCTCCTCGCCGAGCCGGGCGATGATCTCGGTGCCCGAGGCGTGGCAGTCGCCCAGTACCCCGGGTAGCCCGGCCTCGCGGACCAGCCCCTCGATCAGCTCGGCGGGAAAGCTCGCCTCCTTCTCGAGGAAGTAGCCCCAGGCGAACCGCACCGGCACCCCGGCGATCTCCCAGTGGCCGGAGGGGGTGTCCTTGCCCGACGAGACCTCCCGGGCGTAGCCGTAGGCCCCCTCGACGTCGGCGGGCACCGCGACGCCCTCGGCCCAGCCGCCGGTGCTCTCGCGGTGGGCATGCAGGAGCCCGAGCCGGGCCAGGTTGGGCAGCCGCAGCGGCCCGCTGCGGCCCCGGTCGTCGCATTCGCCGCGGGCGCAGGCGGCGGCGATATGGCCCAGGGTGTCGGCGCCGGTATCGCCGAAGTCGGCGGCGTCCGGGGTGGCGCCGATGCCGAAGGAGTCGAGCACCAGCACGATGGCGCGGGTCATGGGGCCTCCCGACGGATGACGTCATGGATCAGTTTAGGCGGTGCGGGACTCTCGTCGCCCACGGTGATGGCGGCCAGCAACTGCCGGGCGGCGCGCTCGGCGGCGTCCTCGCCTGCCGCATGGATCACCGCCAGCGGGCGCTCGGCATCCACCGGGTCACCGATGGCGGCGATCGCGGAGAGGCCGACGGACGGGTCGATGGCCTCCTCGGGCTGGCGGCGGCCGCCGCCGAGCTCGACCACCGCCAGGCCCAGGGCGCGGGTATCCAGTCGCTGTATCCGGCCGGGCCGCTCGGCGAAGACGGCACGCCTGACCGGTGCCTCGGCCAGGTAGCGGTCCGGCTGCTCGAGCAGGTCGGTGGGCCCGCCCAGGCCGGCCACCATGCGGGCGAAGCGCTCGGCGGCGGCACCGGAGGCGAGCGCCCGGTCGAGCCGGTGGCGTGCCGCGTTGGCGGAGTCGGCCAGACGGCCGGCCAGCAGCAATTCGGCGGCCAGTTCGCGGGTCACCTCGAACAGCCGCCCGTCGCGCCTCTCGCCGGTCAGCAGGGCGATCGCTTCGCGCACCTCGATGGCGTTGCCGGCGCAGGGGGCCAGCGGCTGGCTCATGTCGGTGAGCAGCGCCGTGGTCGGCGTGCCGGCTTTGCTTGCTACCTCGGCGATCGTTTCGGCGAGCTCCCGGGATTTCTCCGGCGTGGGCATAAAGGCGCCGCTGCCGACCTTGACGTCCATCACCAGGGCATCGAGGCCGCAGGCGAGTTTCTTGCCGAGAATCGACGACACGATCAGCGGCAGCGACTCCACCGTGGCGGTGACGTCACGCACGCCATAGAGGCGCCGGTCGGCGGGCGCCAGCTCGCCGGTCTGGCCGACGATGGCCACGCCCGTCTCGCGAACCAGCTCGCGGAAGCGAGCCCGGGAGGGGGCGATGTCGTAGCCGGGGATCGCCTCCAGCTTGTCCAGGGTGCCGCCGGTGTGACCCAGGCCGCGGCCGGAGACCATCGGCACGAAGCCGCCACAGGCGGCGATCCAGGGCCCCAGCACCAGCGAGACCAGGTCGCCGACCCCGCCGGTGGAGTGCTTGTCGAGCACCGGGCCGGGCAGGTCGAGGCCCGACCAGTCGAGCACCTCGCCGGAATCGCGGATCGCCTCGGTCAGGGCCACGGTCTCGGCCGCGTTCATGCCGTTGAGGAACACCGCCATGGCGAAGGCGCCGACCTGGGCGTCGCCCAGGCTGCCGTCGGCGATGTCAGCGACCAGCGCCCGGATCGCCTCCACATCGAGTGCCTGGCCGTCGCGCTTGGCGCGGATCAGCTCCTGGGGGAGTGCTTGAGAGCGCATCAGTAGCCTCCCGTCGGGGTGTTCCTGCCGCTTGTCACGCCCAGGGTCTCGAGCAGGCTGCCAAGCAGGCCCGAGGCGCCGAAGCGGAAATGCGCCGGGGTGATCCAGTCGGCCCCCATCAGGCGCTCGGCGAGGGCGAGATAGGCCTGGGCGTCTTCTGCGGTGCGCACCCCACCGGCGGCCTTGAAGCCAATGTCCCGCCCACTATCCCGGATGGCGGTGAGCAGGATCTCGGCCGCCTCCAGGGTGGCGTTGACCGGCACCTTGCCGGTGGAGGTCTTGAGGAAGTCGGCCCCACCGGCAATGGCCAGCTCGGCGGCACGGCGGATCAGGGCGGGATCCTTGAGCTCGCCGGTCTCCAGGATCACCTTGAGGGTGGCGTCGCCACAGGCCAGGTGGCAGCAGGCGACCAGCTCGCGGCCCACTACCTCGTCGCCCGCCATCAGCGCGCGATAGGGAAAGACCACGTCCACCTCGTCGGCGCCGGCGGCCACGGCCTCGCGGGTTGCCCGGGCGGCGGCCATCACGTCGTCGCCGCCGTGGGGGAAGTTGGTGACCGTGGCCACCTTGACGCTGCCCTCCAGCCCGTGGGCCTTGAGGGCGCGGCGTGCGGAGGTCACGAAGGCGGGGTAGACGCACACCGCCGCCGGGGTGCCGGCCGGCGTCTTGGCGCGCCGACATAGCGACTCGATGCGCTCGTCGGTGTCGTCGTCATTGAGGCTGGTGAGGTCCATCAGCGCCAGTGCCTGGCGCGCGGTCTGTTGAAGGTCTGTCATGTCAGCGTTCACCGTAACGGAACTTGGGGGCAGGAGCCGCATGGACGGCTCCCGACGTGGGTGTCGGTGGTCAGCCCATGGCCCCGAGGGCCAGGAAGAAGCCGGCGAGGGTGGCCGACATCAGGTTGGAGAGGGTGCCCGCCAGCACCGCCTTGAGGCCGAAGCGGGCGATGTCGTGGCGGCGGCTGGGGGCGATGCTGCCCAGGCCGCCGAGCAGGATGGCGATGGAGGACAGGTTGGCGAAGCCGCACAGGGCGAAGGAGAGGATCGCCATGGTATGCGGTGTCATCGCCTGGCCGGTGGCGGCGACCAGCTGCTCGCCGTCGAGGTAGGGGGCCAGGTTGATGTAGGCGACGAACTCGTTGACCACCAGCTTCTGGCCGATGAAGGAGCCGGCCAGGGTCGCCTCCTCCCAGGGAATGCCGAGCAGGAAGGCCAGCGGGGCGAACAGCCAGCCCAGTATCAGCTCCAGGCTCAGCGCCTCCATGCCGACCCAGCCGCCGATGCCGCCGAGCATGCCGTTGATCAGGGCGATCAGGCCGATGAAGGCGATCAGCATGGCGCCGACGTTGGCGGCGAGCATCAGGCCGGAGGAGGCGCCGGCGGCGGCGGCATCGAGGACGTTGGTGGGGTGGTCCTCCTCCTCCTCGAGACGTGCCTCGGCGGCGGAGATGCTGTCCTCGGGCGCCTGGGTCTCGGGCATGATCAGCTTGGCGAACAGCAACCCGCCGGGAGCGGCCATGAAGGAGGCGGCCACCAGGTACTCCATGGGGATGCCGAGTGCGGCGTAGCCGGCCAGCACCGAGCCGGCCACCGAGGCCAGGCCGCCGCACATCACCGCGAACAGCTGGGAGGGGGTCATGCGGGCGATGAAGGGGCGTACCACCAGGGGCGCCTCGGTCTGGCCGACGAAGATGTTGGCGGTGGCCGAGAGCGACTCGGTGCGCGAGGTGCCAAGGGCCTTCTGCAACGCGCCGCCGAGCAGCCGGATCACCCACTGCATGATGCCCAGGTAGTAGAGCACGGCGGTCAGCGAGGAGAAGAAGACGATGACCGGCAGCACCTTGATGGCGAAGACGAAGCCGGTGGCCTCCACGTCGGCCAGGCCGCCGAACAGGAAGCCGATGCCGTCGTTGGCATAGGCCACCACCTGGCTGACCGCCGCGGAGACGGTGGCGAGCACCGTCTGGCCGGCGGGCACGTAGAGCACGAAGGCGCCGATGCCGGCCTGGATGGCGAAGGCGCCGCCCACGGTGCGCAGGCGGATGGCGCGGCGGTCGGTCGAGAAGAGCAGGGCGATGGCGATCAGGGTCGCCATCCCGACCAGGCTCATGATGAGGGTCATGGGGCACCTTTTGTCGTTGGTCTCACCCGGATGGGGTGGGGCTTGGGTGTAAGGTGAAAAATATAACAAATAGTGTTATTTTTCTAACAATATTTTTTGGGCGGCTCGCCATAAGGGTCGAGGCGCGGCGAGCGCGATGGCAATTCGTCCGGCGCTCGATCAGCATGGAGACCCGCGGTGATCGCCGTGACACAGGACGAGGAGGCTCGATGAACGGCCGTAGTGCCATGCGACTGGTGCGCCTGCAGGAGGCGCTGGCCGGCGGCGGGACCATGCGACTCGCCGAGGCGGCAAAGCTCTGTGCTGTCTCGGAAATGACCATTCGCCGTGACGTGGCGGCGAGCGACGGTGCCATCACCTTCTTCGGCGGGCGCCTGGTGATGGCCGACAACCCCCGTTTCGCCCCGGTCTACGACCTCGACGAGCAGAAGGTCAGCCACTACCCGGCCAAGTGCCGGCTCTGCGAACGGGCCGCCGCCTTCATCGAGGAGGGCGACACCCTGTTCATCGATTGCGGCACCACCCTGATGCCGCTGGTCGAGTCCCTGGCGACCCACCGCGAGCTCACCGTGGTGACCTATGCGCTCAACGTGGCCAATGCGGTGAGCATGCTGCCCGGGGTGCGCCTGGTGCTGCTCGGCGGGCTCTATCATGGCTCGTCCCAGTCGTTCGGCGGCGCCGACATCCCCGCGGCGATCCACCGACTCGGCATCAATCGCGCCTTCCTCTCGGCGGCGGGCGTCCACGAGCAGAAGGGGGTGAGCTGCTTCCATTTTCACGAGGTGGCCCCCAAGCAGGCCGCCATCGCCATCGCCGGGCAGCGCCTGCTGGTGGCCGACGAGAGCAAGCTCGGCGTGATCCGTCCGGCCCGTTTCGCCGGGGTCGATGACTTCGACGTGGTGATCACCGACGGTGAGGCGGGGCGTCGGCTGCGGCAGCGCCGTCATGAGGCCGGCATGGGGCCGGAGGTCCTGCTCGCCTGACATTGCCGTCTCCACCCTGTCATGGATCAAGGCGAGAGGGCGGGGCCGTTGCTATTCTGCACAATAGGCAACGACTTCAGCCGGCCGCTGCCGGCGATTGGATGGATCGGTCGTTGACGCAGCATCCCGCTTTCCCAGGAGACACCAACATGCAAGCAGCCGATGTCATGACCACCAATGTGATCAGCGTCACCGAGGATGCCGAGGTGCGCGAGATCGCCAGCCTCCTGCTGGAGCACGGCATCAGCGCGGTGCCGGTGGTCGATGCCGACCAGAAGGTGCTGGGCATCGTCAGCGAGAGTGACCTGATGCGTCGGGTCGAGAACGAGGCCGATACCCACAAGTCCTGGTGGCTGAAGCTCCTGTCCGGTGCCAATGCCGGCGAGTACGTCAAGTCCCATGGTCGCAAGGCCCGCGAGATCATGACCCCCAGGCCGGTCACCGTCGGCGAGGACGAACCGCTGCATCGCATCGCCAGCCTGCTCGAGAAGCACCGCATCAAGCGGGTACCGGTGTTGCGTGACGGCAAGCTCGTGGGAATCGTCAGCCGTTCCAACCTGCTGCGGGGGTTCTCGGTCACGGCGCCGGACACCAGCCTGGATGTCACCACCGACGACCGGGAGATCCGCAACGCCATTCTCAAGGAGGTCGACGAGAATACCGGCGTGCTGGTCGATCGCCTCAACGTCATCGTCGCCGAGGGCAAGGTGCAGCTGTGGGGCCTGGTGGAGAACCAGGAGGAGAAACTGGCCGTCCAGGTGGCCGCCGAGAATACCGCGGGCGTCAAGGCGGTGGAGAACAACCTGGGCTTCGTGCCGCGGGGCATGTCGAGTTTCTGAAGCGCCTCCGGCAACGCCAGGGGGGTGGCCGAATGGCCACCCCCGCGGCGTTGCCGGGCCCCGTGGTCAGTCCCGGCGGGCTTCTGCCTGTCGCAGGGCTTTCTCGAGGTTTTCCAGGCTGCGCTCGAGCCGGTGCAGCTTGTCGAGACCGAACAGGCCGATGCGGAAGGTCCGGAAGTCGTCGCCCTCGTCGCACATCAGCGGCACGCCGGTCGCGACCTGTACACCGGCCTCGGCGAAGCGGTCGACGATGTGGGGGTCGTCGGTGTAGCTGACCACTACGCCGGGGGCCTCGAAGCCCGGGGCGGCGACGCTCTTCAGGCCGTGTTCGGCGAGCATGGTCCGCACGCGCTGGCCCAGCACCAACTGCTCCTCGCGTAGCTTCTCCAGGCCATAGGCCTCGATCTCGGCCATCACATCGCGCAGCTTGACGAGGCCGTCGGTGGGGAGGGTGGCGTGGTAGGCGTGGCCGCCCTCCTCGTAGGTCTCCATGATCGACAGCCACTTCTTCAGGTCGCAGGCGAAGCTGGTGCTGGTGGTCGAGTCGATGCTCTCGCGGGCCAGCTGTGACAGCATCACCAGGCCGCAGCAGGGCGAGGCGCTCCAGCCCTTCTGGGGCGCACTGACCAGCACGTCGACGCCGAGATCCGCCATGTCGACCCAGAGGGTGCCGGAGGCGATGCAGTCGAGCACGAGGAGGCCGCCCTGCTCGTGGATGGCATCGGCGATTCGGCGCAGGTAGTCGTCGGGCAGCAGGATGCCGGACGAGGTCTCGACATGGGGGGCGAACACCACGTCGGGCTGCTCCAGGTGGATCGACTCGAGCACGTCCTCGATGGGCGGCGGGGCGAAGGGCGAGGTGGGGTCGTTCTCGTCGAGCCGCCGAGCCTTGAGGACATCGGCATCCGAGGGGATACGGCCCATCTCGAGGATCTGGCTCCAGCGATAGCTGAACCAGCCGTTGCGAATCACCAGGCAGCCCCGGTCGGTGGCGAACTGGCGGGCCACGGCCTCCATGCCGAAGGTGCCACTGCCCGGGACGATCACCGCGCTGTGGGCGTGGTAGACCCGCTTGAGGGTGGCGGAGATATCGCGCATGACGCCCTGGAAGCGAGCCGACATGTGATTCAGGGAGCGGTCAGTGTAGACCACCGAGTACTCCAGCAGCCCATCGGGGTCGACATCGGGTAGCAAGCCGGCCATTTCGTTCTCCGTATTGATTCCAGGCCTTCGTGACCGAAGGTGCATTCATGCCCTGAGCATATTCCGATTCGCTAACGGGGGCCAGCAGCGGTGCTCACCCTTTCCGGGTTGCTCTCGTTCTGGGCCGCCTGGATGGCGGTCAGCGCGATGGTGTAGACGATGTCGTCGACCAGGGCGCCGCGGGAGAGGTCGTTCACCGGCTTGGCGAGGCCCTGCAGCATGGGGCCGACGCTGATCACCCGGGCGCTGCGCTGCACCGCCTTGTAGGTGGTGTTGCCGGTGTTGAGGTCGGGGAAGACGAACACCGTGGTGCGGCCGGCCACCGGCGAGTCCGGCGCCTTCTGGCGGCCGACGCTCTCGATGGCGGCGGCGTCGTACTGCAATGGGCCGTCGATCAGCAGCTCCGGCGCCTGCTCCCGAGCCAGGCGGGTGGCCTGGCGCACCTTCTCCACGTCGACACCGCTGCCGGACTCGCCGGTCGAGTAGCTGATCATCGCCACCCGCGGCTCGATGCCGAAGGCCTGGGCGGAGCGCGCACTCTGCAGGGCGATCTCGGCCAGGGCCTCGGCGTCCGGGTCGGGGTTCACCGCGCAGTCGCCGTAGACCACCACCTGCTCGGGCAGCAGCATGAAGAAGATCGACGACACCCGGTGATAGCCGGGGGCGGTCCGGATCAGCTGGAAGGCGGGCCGCAGGGTGTTGGCGGTGGTGTGCACCGCTCCGGAGACCAGGCCATCGACCTCGTCGAGCAGCAGCATCATGGTGCCGAGCACCACGTTGTCGTGGAGCTGGGCCTCGGCGGTCAACTCGTTCACCTTGCCGGTGCGTCGTTCCACCATGGGCGCCACGTAACGGTCGCGGATGCTGTCCGGGTCGATGATCTCGAGCCCCTCCGGCAGCACGATGCCGCGATGGCGGGCCACTTCCTGGATCTCCTCGCGCCTGCCCAGCAGCACGCAGCGGGCGATGCCGCGACGCTGGCAGATGGCGGCCGCCTCCAGCGTGCGTGGCTCGTCGCCTTCGGGCAGCACGATACGCCGGTTGGCCCGCTGGGCCTGCTTGACCAGTTGGTGGCGGAAGGCCGAGGGCGAGAGCCGGTGGGTATAGCCGTGGCTGAGGTGATCCTTGAGCCACTGCAGGTCGAGGTGGGCGGCGACGAAGGCGGCGACCCGTTCGGCCCGCTCTGGGTCGTCCACCGGGATGTCGTTGCCCATCTGGCCGAGGTTCTTCGCCGTGGTGAAGCTGTCGGTATCCACCGTCAGCACCGGCAGGCCGGTCTTCAGCGCCGGGCGACACATCTCGATCATGTTCTCGCCGGGCAGGTAGCCGTTGGTCAGCAGCACGCCGGCCATGGGCACCCCGTTCATGGTGGCCAGCGCCGTGGCGAGCACGATGTCGTCGCGATCACCGGAGGTGACGATCAGGCTGCCGGGGCGGAAGACATGCAGGGCGTTGGCTGCACTACGCGCGCACAGGCTGGTCGAGAGCACCCGGCGGGTCGCCGCTTCGCCCTCGCTGAGGAAGCGGGCGTTCAGGGCACGCGCCACGTCGAGCACCCGCGGGGCACTGAGGGAAGGGGTATAGGGCACCGCGCCGATCAGGTGGAAGCACTCGGTGGCCAGCGCCGGGGAATGGCGACGCAGCTCGGCGAGCTGGGCCTCGTCGAGCATCGGGGGGGCGGTGCCCGGGGCCAGGGCGGCCTCGTGCTCGCCGGCACTCGGCAGGTTGTGCAGGCGCATCAGGATGCACCCCAGGGTGCGGTTGGAGCTCACCCCGCCGAAGGCGCGGGCATGCATGTCGAGCTGCTCGGCCAGGGCTCGGGAGTCGGCCATGTCGCCGGTGCCCACCAGGATGATCCGGGCGTTGAGGGCATGGGCCAGCTGGGCATTGAGTTGGGTGGCGTAGGTGCCGTGGCGGGTGGGCACGAGACCTTCCACCACCAGCAGGTCCGGCGGGCTGTCGCGATGGGCCGCGATCGCCTGGTCCTGCAGCTCCACCACCTGCTCCATCAGCACGTCCAGACGGTCGTCGCGCAGCAGTTGCTCCATCTCGCCCTGGGGAATCGGCGCCGGCGGGGACAGCCCCAGGGTGCTGGCGACCAGCGCCGTGGAGCGGTCCGGCCCCGGACCATTGAGCTCGTCCTGGCGCAGCGGCTTGAGGAAGCCGGCCTTGAGGCCGATGGCGTCCAGCGCCCGGATCAGCCCCAGGCAGGCGGAAGTGAGGCCGGCGCCCTCGCTGGTGGGCACCAGCAGCAGGGTCTGTGGTGCGTCGGGGATATCGGGGGATGTCATCGGGCGGGCCCTTTCAGCAGCTGGCGCGTCTCCTCGGCGATGCGGCCCTCCTCGTCGGTGGGAATCACCCACAGCCGCGGGGCGGCGGGGTGGCGGCCGTCGATGCGCCCCTCGCGGCCGCGCACCGTCGCGGCATTGGCGGCACGGTCGAGGCCGAGGCCGAAGTGGGGCAGATGGCCGACCACCTTTTCCCGTACCAGCGGCGAGTTCTCGCCGATGCCGCCGGTGAAGACGATGCCGTCGAGGCGGGGCAGGGCGCAGGAGAGCGCCGCCAGTGACTTGGCGACGCGATAGCAGAATACCTCGATGGCCAGATGGGCGCCGGCATGGCCCTCCTCGGCGGCAGCCTCCAGTTCGCGCATGTCGTTGGTCAACCCGGAGAGCCCCAGCAGGCCGCTGCCGCGGTTGAGCACCTCGTCGATGCGCGCAAGGGGCCAGCCGAGCCGGCGGGCCAGGTGCGAATGCAGGCCCGGGTCCACGTCGCCGCTGCGGGTGCCCATCACCAGGCCCTCCAGCGGGGTCAGGCCCATGCTGGTATCGAGGCTGCGTCCCTCCCGGACGGCGGCGGTGGAGCAGCCGTTACCCAGGTGCGCCGTCAGCCAGCCGCCGCCCTCGAGGCTGCTCAGGGCATCGGCGCGGGCACTGACGTAGGCGTGGCTGGTGCCGTGGAAGCCGTAACGGCGGATGCCGTGGTCACGGTAGAGCACCTCCGGCAGGGCGTAGCGGTAGGCCCGCGGCGGCAGGGTCTGGTGGAAGGCGGTGTCGAACACCGCGACCTGGGGCAGCTCGGGGAACAGCTGGCGGGTGGCCACCACCCCCTGGAGGTTGTACGGATTGTGCAGCGGTGCCAGGTCGGCGGTCGCCTCGATGGCCGCCACCACCTCGTCGTCGATGCGCGTGGCCCGGGTGAAGCGTTCGCCGCCGTGCACGATGCGGTGCCCCACGGCGCCGGGCAGGCGTCCCTCGAGGCCGTCGAGGATCGCTTCCAGGGCCCGGACATGATCGTCGCCGGCCAGGGCTCGCTCGAACGGTTCGCCGCGGCTGTCGTGCCCCTTCAGGCGGGCATCGCTGCTGCCCAGGCGTTCGACCAGCCCGGCCTGGCGCGGCAGGTCTGGCGTATCGGGTACCAGGGCATACTTGATCGAGGAAGAGCCACAGTTGATGACCAGCACCGGGTCGTTCATCGGCAGTCCTTGGAAAGGCAGGTCAGGCAAGACAGTAAAACATCAGTCTAGCAGCCTGTCGGATTTGACCGGTCGTCGCGAGAAAGCCCGGGTTTCGCAGTAGATCAGCGTCAAGTCCGACAGGCTGTAGCATGCTGCGTTGCATCAGGGGGTGAGGGCGGTCCATCTCTCCAGTCGGTGCGGTGGTCGGGCAGGCGCCTCAGGGGCGGCAGTAGTAGAGCTTCGCCGGGAGAATGTTGAGGGGCTCGAAATCGCACTCTACGTCGGAGAAGACGCGGTGCAGGTCGGGTAATACCTTGGCGGAGAACTGGTAGATCAGCATGGAGCCCTGGGGCGAGAGCGCGTCGAGGCTGTTCATGAGGATGGCCTCGCGGCTCGTGGCCGGCATGGTGCTGAAGGGGATGCCGGCCACCACGTAGTCGGCGGCGGGCAGCCCCAGCCGGGTCAGCTCGGCCTGGATCGTCTCGGCGGAGCCCCGGACCACTCGGAGCCGGGGATCTGGCAGCGACTGCTGGAGGAAGTCGACGAACTCCTGATTGGTCTCCAGCGCCAGCAGGGTCAACTCCGGTGGCATGTGGCGCAGGAGTTCCCGGGTGATGGTCCCGACTCCGGGCCCGTATTCGACGACCACCCGGGTGTTCTGCCAGTCGATCCGCTCGACCAATCGCCGCACCAGAAAGGGGGAACTGGGGATGATCGAGCCCAGCATACGGGGGTGCTTGAAGAAGTTGCGTGCGAAGAGCGATAGCTGGGCGCGTCTCCCGTTTCCTGCCAAGGCCGTGGGTCGGTCTTGCGCCGTCATGGGCATGCCTCCTGCTGCTTAGAGAACAATGTATGCTTCCACTCTAGGCCGACAGAGGCGAGTGGGATAGAGCGCGTTCCGTCAGGCCCTGCCGCATGGGGGCGACGCTGACCCCCCGGGCGCTGCGCTGCACCGCCTTGTAGGTGGTGTTGCCGGTGTTGAGGTCGGGGAAGACGAACACCGTGGTGCGGCCGCCACCGGCGAATCCGGGGCCTTCTGACGATGCATGGCCGGTGTCGTGGAAGCCGTAACGGCGGACGCATGCTGCATTGCGTCAGACAGTGGGGATACCTGACATGCTGCTGGGCCAGTCGCGGCAGAGGTAAGCCGGGACTTGCGTTCGAGCCCTGACTGTACCAGAATTGTGCTTGCGAAGGGAAACGCTGTTTCCTAATTATGGAGGTGCTCCATGAAGACGCTTGCCATTTCCTCTGTTTCGGCCCTGCTGGTCGCGGGGGCCTTCGCGTCCACCGCCCAGGCCCAGCAGCCAATGAGCATACAGCCCTACATCGGCGGCGACGCCATGTTCTGGGAACTCGATCGCGACCGGGCGCCTGATCGCGACAGCGTCGGCCTGCGCCTGCGCGGCGGCGCCCAGTTCAACGACTACTTCGCCGTCGAAGGCCACCTGGGTACCGGTGGCTCCGACGGTGGCGCCGATCTCGACTACCTGGTCGGCGGCTATGCCAAGGGTATCCTGCCCATCTCCCCGCAGTTCCGCCTCTACGGCCTGCTGGGTTACACCGAGGTGGACTTCGACATCGATCGCGAGGACGACTTCTCCTACGGGGCCGGCGGCGAGTTCGATGTCGCCCCCAACCTGGCGATCGGCGCCGACTTCATGCGCTACCTCGACAAGTCGAACCACGACTTCGACGCGGCGAGCATCGGCCTGACCTACCGGTTCTGACCCGCGCGGGCCCGGGCCGGCGTATGAAGAATGCCCCGCCGCTACCAAGTAGCGGCGGGGCATTCCGTTTCAAGGCCCGCGTCGAGCCTTATACCTCCCGGTAGAGCTCGCCACCTTCGCGGCGAAACTTCTCCGCCTGCTCCTCCATGCCCTTCATCACCGCTTCCTGGTCGCCGTCGAGGCCATGCTCGCTGGCGTAGTCGCGCACCTCCTGGCTGATCTTCATCGAGCAGAACTTGGGCCCGCACATGGAGCAGAAGTGGGCCACCTTGGCCGAGTCCTTGGGCAGGGTCTCGTCGTGGTACTCGCGCGCGGTGTCCGGGTCGAGGCCCAGATTGAACTGGTCCTCCCAGCGGAATTCGAAGCGCGCCTTGGACAGGGCGTTGTCGCGACGCTGGGCGGCCGGATGCCCCTTGGCCAGGTCGGCGGCATGGGCGGCGATCTTGTAGGTGATGATGCCGGTCTTGACGTCATCCTTGTTGGGCAGGCCGAGGTGCTCCTTGGGGGTCACGTAGCAGAGCATGGCGCAGCCGTACCAGCCGATCATCGCCGCGCCGATGCCGGAGGTGATGTGGTCGTAGCCCGGGGCGATGTCGGTGACCAGCGGCCCGAGGGTGTAGAAGGGCGCCTCGTCGCAGTACTCGAGCTGCTTGTCCATGTTCTCTTTCACGAGGTGCATGGGCACGTGGCCGGGGCCCTCGATCATCACCTGCACGTCGTGCTTCCAGGCGATGTGGGTCAGCTCGCCCAGGGTCTTGAGCTCGGCCATCTGGGCCTCGTCGTTGGCGTCGGCGACCGAGCCGGGACGCAGGCCGTCACCCAGCGAGAAGGCCACGTCATACTGCTTGCAGATCTCGCAGATCTCCTCGAAGTGGGTGTAGAGGAAGCTCTCCTGGTGGTGGAACAGGCACCACTTGGCCATGATCGAGCCGCCCCGCGAGACGATGCCGGTCACGCGCTTGGCGGTCAGCGGCACGTAGCGCAGCAGCACGCCGGCGTGGATGGTGAAGTAGTCCACGCCCTGTTCGGCCTGTTCGATCAGGGTGTCGCGGAACACCTCCCAGGTCAGGTCCTCGGCCACGCCGCCCACCTTCTCCAGCGCCTGGTAGATCGGCACGGTACCGATCGGCACCGGGGCGTTGCGGATGATCCACTCGCGGGTCTCGTGGATGTTCTGGCCGGTGGAGAGGTCCATGATGGTGTCGGCGCCCCAGCGGATGCCCCAGGTCATCTTGTCCACCTCCTCCTCGATGGAGGAGGTCACCGCCGAGTTGCCCAGGTTGCCGTTGATCTTCACCAGGAAGTTGCGGCCGATGATCATCGGCTCGGACTCGGGATGGTTGATGTTGTTGGGGATGATCGCCCGGCCTTCGGCCACTTCCCGGCGCACGAACTCGGGGGTGATCTCCTCGGGCAGGCGGGCGCCGAAGCCCTGGCCCGGGTGCTGGTGGCCGAGGATGCGCTCGACTTCCTCGGTGCCCAGGGCCTGGCGGCGCTGGTTCTCGCGCAGGGCGATGAATTCCATCTCCGGGGTGATGATGCCCTGGCGGGCGTAATGCAGCTGGGTGACGTTGCGGCCGGCCTTGGCGCGCCTCGGCGTGCGTGTCAGGTCGAAGCGCAACTGGGCGAGCATGGGGTCGTTGGCACGGCGCTGCCCGTACTCGCTGGTCGGCCCATCGAGGAACTCGGTGTCGTCGCGCTCCTCGATCCAGGCACGACGCAGCTCGGGCAGGCCACGGCGCAGGTCGATCTCGGCCGCGGGGTCGGTGTAGGGGCCCGAGGTGTCGTAGACCAGCAGCGGCGGGTTCTCCTCGTCGGCACCGGAGGTCTTGGTCGGCGACAGCGCGATCTCGCGGAAGGGCACGCGAATATCGGGACGCGTACCCTCCACATAGACCTTGCGCGAACCGGGCAGCGGCTGGACGGCGGCGGCGTCGACCTTGGCGGTCTCGGCGAGGAAGTGCTGGGTCTTGCTCATCGGTTGTTCTCCCTTGGGGATGGTCACGTCTGGGGTTGTTGTCAGGGAGGACAGCTGGGGAGGACAGGGGCGGCCAGGCATGGAGCGCCATGGCGGCGTGTCGCTTGATCCCTACGCTGGTACCCTCTCCTGTCCTTGAAAACAGGGAATTAGCCAGTTCAGGTTCAACGGGATCCATGCTGTCGCCTTGTGGCGGGAGGCATGATCTCAGCCGTCGTCAACGGCACCCCGTCAAGCGTGGTGGTCGGGCGATCACGTGATCACCAGTCTGACGTCACCCGCTGGCCTGACCAGGGCCAGCGGGAGGGTGGCGTTGGGGCCAGGGGCCTCTGGAGGTCAGAAAGCCCGATCCAGCCCCATCTGCCAGAAATCGATCTCCAGGCGGGTGGCGTCGCGGAACACCTCCGACAGCTCCTGGAAGCGTGCCGGGGTGACGTCGGCCAGGCGTGCATTCAACCAGTCGAGCTCGGCGCGCATGGCGCCCTGGAACTCCTCGCCCTCGTACATGGCGATCCAGGCGTCATAGGGGTTGGCCTCGCCGCGTACCGTGAAAGACTGGGCACCCAGCCAGCCCGCGATCTCGCCGTAGCCGATCAGGCAGGGGGCCAGCGCCACGTGCAGGTCGAGCAGGTCGCCGCGGTTGCCGGTGTCCAGCACATAACGGGTATAGGCCAGCGTTGCCCGAGCCTCCGGCAGCCGGGCCAGGTCGTCCTCGTCGATGCCCCAGTCGCGGCAGTAGCTCACATGCAAATCGAGTTCCACGTCGAGAATCGCCTTGAGCCCCTCATGGGCCTGGCGCAGGTCGGCGAGGGTGCGGCTCTTGTAGGCGGCCAGGGCATAGGCCCGGGCGAAGTGGATCAGGAACAGGTAGTCCTGCTGCAGGTAGTGGCGAAAGGCGTCATGCGCGAGTGAGCCGGCGCCGAGCTCGCGCACGAAGTCGTGCTCGATGTAGGCGCGCCAGTCGTGCTGGCAGGCGGCGGTCAGGTCGTCGAAGCGGTAGCCCATCTTGCCTCCGGTCGAAGCGTCGATCCGGAGCACTGGCGAGGAGAAGGAGGGGGAGGGCCGAAGAAGGTGCTGCGTGGCCGATCCCACCGCCTGATTCCCTACGCCGGTACCAACCGGATCAGGTTCCACGGGACCAGCGCTGTGATGACCTTGCGGTCAGTCTGCGCCATCTCAGCCGGATTCACCGGCACCCCGTCAAGCGTTGGAGGCCAGTCTAGCAGGCTGGCCGTGACTTGCCAGCCTTTAGGTCGTGATATCCAAAGGTTTCTTGGAAATGATTACCATCATATCGTTCAGATGTTGAGTGATTGCCGTTATGCCCTGAAAGGGGCGGCTGAGGTGCTACTGCGCCTCCTGCCAGCGGCGATATTCACGCCAGCGCAGCCAGTCCTGGAACTCCTCGTACTCGCCGGACTCCCGGGCCCGTTCCTTCCACTCCTGGTATTCGCGGAACTCGCCTTCATCCGGCAGTGGCCCGCCGGATGAAGACTCTTCGCTCCGCTGTCGGCGCTTCTCGCCGAACAGTACCCACCCTCCCTCTTCGCCGGAGAGCATGCCTGGCCCCTCTGGCGTCTCCCGGTCGGAACGGAACTCCGTGGGCTGACCGGCGCAGCCAGTCAGCAGGCCCACGGTGAGAATCATTGGGAGAAGCGGTTGCGCGTACTTCAAGGTCGCCTCCTCAGAACTTCAGTCGGGTGCCGACGGTGGCGATGTTGATGTCATCAGGGTCGCTTACGCTGGCCAGTGACACGTCCAGCTGATGCTGCTTCACGCCGGCATAGAATTCTGCCCAGTTGACCGGCATATAGGTATAGCCGATACCGTACACCGTGCTCTCGGAGTCGAAGGCGCCGCCGCCCAGCAGATCGTTGGTCTGGCCCACGTCGACGGTGACGGCGTGATGGCCCACCTTGTAGCCGACCTTGCCCCAGACAGTGTCTGCATCCAGGTCGGCATCATCCTCCCGCTGAGTGTAGAGGAGGGTGAAGTTCAGGCCGTTGGCAAGCAGCAGCGAAGCCGAACCGCCGAAGGTCTCCACCGTTCCCGTGTCGCCACCCCTGGAACGCGCGGAATAGCCAAGCCCTGCGGCGATCTGCGCACCGTTGGCATAGGTGGCCCCGTAGCGCACTGCCGCGTCGGTGGTGTCGTCGTCATCACTCTTGGTCCCGGTGGCGATGGCGAAGTCGAAGGGGCCGACGCTCGGCGTGTCGTAGCGCACCCGGTCGAAGCGGCTCTCGAAGTCAAACTGGCTGTAGGTATCCCGGATTCTGGCTTGCCCTACCGCGCCATTCGCGGTAAACGGCTGGCCGCCCTCCTGGAAGGCGATGCTACCGCCGATGTCCGTCACGCCGGCATAGTTGATCAGCGAGGTGCCGGAGAGGTCGATCTCGGCGATGCCATTGGCCGCGCCATCACCCTGCCCCAGGCTGACCTTGCCGAAGCCCCCCTCGACGAAGGCGTCCAGGTGGCGTTTGTTGATCTGGAATTCACTATTGTCACTGCTTGTCGTGTCGATGGTGACCTCGCTGGAATTGGTGGAGACGATCTCCCATTCGCCAAAGACGCCGGCGCTCACCCCCTGCATTATCTCGCCGGAGCCCCGGAAGCGCATGCGGCTGTTGCTGGTCTCGTTGTCGACGAACGCGGTCTGTGAGTCCTCGCCGTCTTCGTAAGCCATGATCGCCCGGTTCACGTGGCCGGAGATCTCGGCTTCGATGGCCGATGCGGTTCCCGAAACCCCGAGCAGCGCGACGGCGGACAACGCACCAAGGTGCTGCAGGGTGACGAATTGCTTTGTCATGAGTAAACTCTCCATGGTTGTTGATACAAGAGCGTCGGTTGTTGGGGGCTGAGCGCCGGCCTGCTGCTTCACTCTCCACTGGAATGGTGCGGGGTTATGGATGTCTGCGCCTATGTTCTGTGTCTAGTGCCGAATAGAGTTCTCCGAGTCCTTTGTGCTTATTATGCGCCTGAAGCTAGGTGCGCCTGATGCCAGGCTCACTTCTCCTGAGCGTCGAAAAGAAACACTCTGCCAAGCTTGGCCAAATAGAAGATATCGAAGTCATATACACGTCATAATGCGACTTTTCGTCCGTCAGCCCCCCCCTTGCTTGTCCTTGTGAATGCCGCGATTATCCATGACAGAATGGGTATGAAATACTCTTGATGTACCTTGGTAGACGGCTTGGAGAAAGTCAAGTAGTTCGACACTGCAATGTTGGCACTTGGATCGTCTGCTGAAAGCGGGCTGCCAAGATCTCGCATCGGAAAAAGATAGAATGATCTTGTATATTTGTGAATCACGATGCCTACGACTGACCCGATGTCCGACCGGAGCCTTGCATGTACCGACTCAATGTCCGCGACCACTTCATGATCGCCCACGGCTTGCATAGCGAGATCTTCGGACCCGTCCGGCGTATCCACGGCGCCAGCTATGTGATCGACGTCGGCTTCCAGCTCGACGCCATGAGCGTGACCCTGTACGAGTCCCATCTTTCCTGGACCGGTTGCGAGGACAAGTCCTGATGGAGAAGACCACGATGCCCGACCTCACCCTGATCGTCGCCGGCGACCCCGGCCAGCTCACCGGGGGCTATGTCTATGACGCGCGCATGGTCGCGGAGCTGTGCCGCCGCGGATGGCGGGTCGCGGTGACGGGGCTCGACGGCCGTTTCCCGGACCCCGACGCCACGGCCCGGCGGAGCCTGGACACGACCCTGGCAGCGTTGCCCGAGGGGGCCCGGGTGGTGATCGATGGCCTGGCCATGGGCGGGCTGCCCGAGGTGGTCGAACGGCATGCCGATCGCCTGGCGATCACCGCCCTGGTTCACCATCCCCTGGCCGACGAGACCGGGCTCGACGAGGAGAGTCAACGACGCCTGTTCGCGAGCGAGGCCCGCGCCCTGGCCGCGATCCACCGGGTGATCGTCACCAGCCCCTATACCGCCCGGGGCCTGTCGCGTTTGCGCGTGCCCGAGGCGCGCATCCGGGTGGTCGAGCCGGGGGTCGAGCGGGCGGCCCTGGCCGCCAGCGCGCTGGATCTCGAGGACACCGAACGCCCCCATCGCCTGCTCTGCGTGGCCAGCCTGACGCCGCGCAAGGGCCATGAGCTGCTGGTCGAGGCGCTGGCCGGGTTCGCCGACCGCGACTGGGAGTGCGAAGCGATTGGCAGCCACGACCGGGACCCGGCGCATGCCGCCCGCCTGGTCGCCGCGACCCGCCGCCACGGCCTGGCCGAGCGCCTGCTCTGGCCGGGCGAACGGGACGCCGCCGGCCTGGCCGAGGCCTACCATCACGCGGATCTGTTCGTGCTGCCCTCGCATTACGAGGGCTACGGCATGGTGGTCACCGAGGCCCTGGCCCGGGGGCTGCCGGTGATCACCACCACCGGCGGGGCGCTCGCCGACACCCTGCCGCCGGCGGCGGGCATCACCGTGCCGCCCGGCGACGCACTGGCGCTGCGCGGGGCCCTGGCGCGCTGGTTCGACGACGCCGAGCTGCGCCGTCGGCTACGCCGCGGCGCCCGTCGGGCCCGAGAGGGGCTGGCGGACTGGCAGCAGGCCGGCGAACGGTTCGCGGTCGCTTTGGATCTCCCGGCGTCCGCTTCGCTGGCGCCCGGAGACCGAGGGGCATGAACCGGCCCTGAGGTCGCTCAGCCGCGGGTGCGACCGGTGTCCATCGCCTGGGTCTCGCGCAGGATGCGGGCGATGCGCTTGCCGTAATGGGCCACCAGTCGACCGCCCAGCTCGGCGGTGCCCAGCCGGGCATTGCCCACCACTCCCTCGGGGTGCAGGTCCTCGGCCAGCCAGGCGAAGGCGGCCTCGCCCTCCGGGGCCAGCAGCAGTCCCTGCTCCTCCATCGCTTCCCCGCAGGAATGGGGATGGTCCAGCTGGTCGAGGCGCACCTTGTGCGGGGCCAGGTGACGCATCATGGCGGTCTCCACGGCGCCGCCGTGCAGCCCGTGGCGCAGCTCCTCGGCCGGCAGGCCGCCGGCGGGAAGGGTGCCGGGAGGGGGCATGCGGGTGTAGTTGACCTTGACCACCATCATGCCGTGGTGGCGGCGCAGCCGGAGTCCGGCGAGGTTCATCACCGCCTGGTTGCCGCCATGGCTGTTGATCAGCACCATCCGGTGCAGGCCGGCGCGGGCCACGGCGTCGCCATGAGCCTCGAGGGTGGCGATGGCCAGCTCCGGCGAGAGGCTCAGGGTGCCAGGAAAGCTCAGGTGCTCGTCACTGGCGCCCACCGCCATGGGTGGCAGGATCACCAGCGGGAACCGCGCGGGAAGGTGGGTAAGCGCCTCTTCGAGCAGCCCCTGGCCGATGTCCAGGTCGGTGGAGAGCGGCAGATGGGCGCCGTGCTGCTCGATGGCGCCGAGCACCATCACCGCCACGGCACTGCTCTGCAGGTACTCCATCTCGCGACTGGTGAGGTCCAGCCAGCGGGCCCATCGTGTCTGATCGGGAGAGGGGGCGTCGCTCATGAGGTCTCCTTGATGCCGTGTCGGTCATCGGTCAGTCGCGCATAGAGGTCGCCGGAGGCCAGCCCGGGCATGCCGAGCAGGAAAAGGTGTCGCAGGGGGCGTGACGGCATGGGCATGAAGTGGTCTCCGGCCTTTCGAACACAGTGTCGTCGCGGAGTGACGTTCCTGCACGCCGGGCGCCGCCCGTCAAGAGGAGGTTCGCTCGTGTTCACGCCCGTGATCCTGGCCGGAGGTGGTAGCGGATCGTGGGTCATGATGGAGTGTCTCTCGTCCTGCTCACCATGGAATGATGGCAGCATGACTTTGTGTACATAAAATAGACACTAATGTACGCTTGGGTTTTCTCCTGCACTTCCCCTGCATTCTCGCCCCACAGAGACCGTCTCGATGCAACCCGCCGATAATCACAACACCAAATGGAAAGGTTCCCGCGATGCCTGGCTCGATGCGGCCTTCGAGTTGCTGCTTGAGTCGGGCGTGGATAGCGTACGGATCCTGCCGCTGGCCAAGCGGCTCAACCTCTCGCGGACCAGTTTCTATTGGTTCTTCAAGGATCGCGAGGCGCTGCTGGATGCTCTGATCGAGCGCTGGCGGGAAAAGAACACCCAGGGCCTGGTGCGGCAGACCGAGGCCTATGCCGAGACCATTGTCGAAGCGATCCTCAATGTCTTCGACTGCTGGCTGGATCCTGGGCTTTTCGACTCCCAGCTGGAATTTGCGATGCGCAGCTGGGCGTTGCAGTCAGAGGGGGTGGCAAGGGAGATCGATACTGCGGACGAGGCGCGTATCGAGGCGCTGACGCGCATGTTCGAGCGTTACGGCTATGAACCGCTGGCAGCCAACGTCCGCGGCCGCACCATCTATCTCACCCAGATCGGCTATATCTCGATGAAGACCCAGGAAGCGCTCGAGGTACGCATGCGGCGCATTCCCGCCTATGTCGAGATCTTCACTGGGCAGCCGCCGCGTCCCCGAGAGCTGCAACGCTTTCAAGCCCGGCATGGTTATGCGCCGGAGAAGGGCGGTTAGCGGCGCCCTATGCTGCTCTCAAGAAGGTCCTGACAGCTTGCTTTCCAGCTCCGGCAGGGCCTCGAACAGGTCGGCGACGAGTCCATAATCCGCGACCTGGAAGATCGGCGCCTCCTCGTCCTTGTTGATCGCCACGATCACCTTGGAGTCTTTCATCCCCGCCAGGTGCTGAATGGCCCCCGAGATGCCCACGGCGATATACAGCTCCGGGGCGACGATCTTGCCGGTCTGGCCGACCTGCATGTCGTTGGGCACGAAGCCGGCGTCCACCGCGGCTCTTGATGCGCCGATCGCCGCGCCGAGCTTGTCGGCGATGCCGTCGAGCAGCTTGAAGTTCTCGCCGCTGCCCATGCCGCGGCCGCCGGAGATCACCACCCGCGCCGCGGAGAGCTCGGGGCGGTCGCTGGCCGCCAGTGCTTCCTTGACGAAGGTGGACTGGGCGTTCTCCACCACGGTATCGACGGCTTCGATGGGAGCACTATTCCCCTCGGCAACCGCATCGAAGGCGGTGGCGCGCACGGTGATCACCTTGAGCGGGTCGGCGCTCTGCACGGTGGCGATGGCGTTGCCGGCGTAGATCGGGCGCTTGAAGGTGTCGTCGGACTCGACGCCGATGATCTCGGAGATCTGGCTGACGTCCTTGAGCGCGGCGAGACGCGGCAGCACGTTCTTGCCGGTGGTGGAGGCGGCAGCCAGCACGTGGGTGTAGTCACCGGCCAGGTCGACCAGCAGGGCGCTCAGCGGCTCGGCCAACTGGTGAGCATAGACGGCGTGGTCGGCGACGCGCACCTTGCGCACGCCGTCGAACCGGGCAGCGGCCTCGGCCTCGGCGCTGGCGGCCTCGCCCGCCACCAGCACATGGATCTCACCACCGCCGGCCTGTGGGATCTGCTGGGCGGCGGCCACGACCTGTGCCGTCGCCGCGCTCAATTGTCCGTCGTGATAGTCGGCCAGGACCAGAATGCTCATGCAATCACCTTCGCTTCGTTCTTGAGTTTCTCGACCAGCTCGTCGACGGAGCCCACCTTGATGCCGCCCTGGCGCTCGGCCGGCGACTCGACCTTAAGCAGCGTCACTCTACTCTGGATCTCCACCCCGAGCTCGGCCGGGGTCGTGACGGCCAGCGGCTTCTTCTTGGCCTTCATGATGTCGGGCAGCTTGGCGTAGCGCGGCTCGTTGAGGCGCAGGTCGGTGGTGACGATGGCCGGCAGGGTCAGTTCGACGGTCTGCAGGCCGCCGTCGATCTCGCGGGTCACCTGGGCCTTGTCGTTCTCGATGACCACTTCGGAGGCGAAGGTGCCCTGGGGCAGGCCGGTCAGGGCGGCGAGCATCTGGCCGACCTGGTTGTTGTCGCTGTCGATGGCCTGCTTGCCGAGGATCGTGAGCCCCGGCTGTTCGCTTTCCACCACCTTGGCCAGGGCCTTGGCGGCGGCCAGGGATTCCACGCGTTCCTCGGTCTCGACGTGAATCGCCCGGTCGGCGCCCAGCGCCAGGGCGGTGCGCAGCTGCTCCTGGGCGGCCTTGGGGCCGACGGTGACGGCGACCACCTCGCTGGCCACGCCTTTTTCCTTCAGCCGCACCGCCTCTTCCACGGCGATCTCGCAGAAGGGGTTCATGGCCATCTTGACGTTGGTCAGGTCGACGTCGGAGTGATCCGGCTTGACCCGGATCTTGACGTTGTAGTCGATGACGCGCTTGACCGCGACGAGGATTTTCATTCCATGCTCTCCCGAATTCTTGATTGACTTATTTTACCGCGATCCACCGGCCGCCCGGTGGGCCGCATCGAGGCCACGATGAATCGCCTGGCCGATGCCCTCATCCAGCATCGTTCGCAGCCCCTTGGCGGTGGTGCCGTCATAGGCAATCAGCCGCTCCACCATGTCGCCGGGGTCGGTTCCCAGCCTTTCCAGCAGCAGGCTGCCGCCCACCAGGGTCTGCATGACGGCCTCGAGGGCGATATCGTCGGCGATCCCCATCTGCCTGGCGTGCTCCAGCATCGATTGGGCCAGGAGGGCGGGGTAGGCCGGCCCGGCCCCGCTCAGGGCCGTCAGGTAGTCGAGGTCGCGCTCCGTGGGAAGCTCCCGTGCCGTGCCACAACTCGCCAGCAGCGCCTGGACGAGCTGCTTGTCGGCATCGGTGACCTGCGGTGAGGCATGCCACGGAAAGTAAGCCCGACGGATCTCCGCCGCGGCATTCGGCATGGCACGCACCACCCGTCGGCTTCCCACCTGGCTGGAGATCTCCTGCGAGGAGGCCATCGCCAGCAGGGAAATGACCAGTTTGTCGTGTGCCTCGATATCGACGCTGGCGAGATCCTCCGGGCGAATGGACAGCACGATGACATCCGCCAGGTCAGCCAGCTCACGGTTGTCCTTGACGCAACGCACCTCGGGCCAGTCGCGGTAAGCGGTGCCGCGCCCGGAACGCGATGAGACCACCAGTTGCCCGGCGGGCACGACGTTCCGCTCCAGCAAGGCAATGCCCAACGAACGCCCCATCCACCCATGACCTCCAATGATGCCGATCACTGCGCCTTGCGACATGCGTCCAATCTCCTCTTGCCATAGGCCGACACCCCGCCGGTAGCTGGTCTCACCGCTTCATGACGGCCTGGCACATCCGGTTTATTTCTTTATGTACATCGATGTACACTTAGTTGACAAGTGTGTACATGTGCCGCTAGCTTTGTCAAGACCACAACAAGATGGAGACCCGACCATGGCTAACGATCCGCTGCTGCAGCCCTTTCAGCTCAAGCATCTGTCCTTGAAAAACAGGCTCATGACGACGGCCCACGAGCCTGCCTACCCTGAGGACGGCATGCCCAAGGCGCTCTACCGTGCCTACCACGTCGAGCGGGCCAAGGCCGGCCTTGGCCTGACCATGACCGCCGGTTCGGCGGCAGTGGCCAAGGACAGCCCGCCGGTGTTCAACAACATCCTGGCCTACAGGGATGAGGTGGTGCCCTGGATGCGCGAGCTGACCGATGCCTGTCACGAGCACGGCACCGCGGTGATGATCCAGCTGACCCACCTGGGCCGGCGTACCCGCTGGGACAAGGGCGACTGGTTGCCGGCGGTGTCGCCCTCGCACCGTCGCGAAGCCTCCCACCGCGCCTTTCCCAAGCAGGTCGAGGACTGGGATATCGAGCGCCTGATCCGTGACTACGCCGACGCCGCCGAACGCATGCACGCGGCCGGCCTCGACGGCATCGAGCTGATGGCCTATGGCCACCTGATGGACCAGTTCTGGTCACCGCTGACCAACACCCTCGAGGCCCCCTACGGGGGCGATCTCGACAACCGGCTGCGTTTCACCTTCGACGTGCTGCGTGCCATTCGCCAGCGAGTCGGCGAGGCGTTTATCGTCGGCGTGCGCTATACCGGCGACGAGATGCTGCCGGGCGGGCTGACGGCCAGCGACGGTATGGCGATCTCACGGCGCCTGAAGGACAGCGGCCTGGTCGACTTCCTCAACGTGGTCCGCGGCCACATCGACACCGACCCGGGGCTCACCGACGTGATCCCCATCCAGGGGATGCCCAGCGCCCCGCACCTGGACTTCGCCGGAGAGATCCGTCGCGAGGTGGACTTCCCCACCTTCCATGGCGCCAAGATCCAGGATGTCGCCACCGCCCGCTATGCCATCGCCTCGGGCAAGGTCGACATGATCGGCATGACCCGCGCCCACATGGCCGACCCGCACATCGTGCGCAAGATTATCGAAGGCCGCGAGGAAGAGATCCGTCCCTGCGTCGGTGCCAACTACTGTCTCGATCGCATCTACCAGGGTGGTGCCGCCTACTGCATCCACAACGCCGCCACCGGGCGGGAAACCACCATGCCCCACACCATCCCCGAGGCAGCGCAGCAGCGTCGCGTAGTGATCATCGGCGCCGGGCCCGCGGGGCTGGAGGCCGCCCGCGTCGCCGGCGAGCGAGGCCATGAGGTGTTGGTACTGGAAGCCGCCAGCGATGCCGGCGGACAAGTGCGCCTCACGGCGCAGAGTGAGCGGCGTCGCGAGATGATGGGCATCATCGATTGGCGCCTGGCGCGCTGCGAGGCTCTCGGCGTCGAGATCCGCTACAACGCCTGGGCCGAGGTCGAGGACGTGCTCGCCGAGAAACCGGACGTGGTGATCGTGGCGACCGGCGGCTACCCCTTGGAAGACCAGCCTGCGGTCGGGCACGACCTGGTGGTCAACGCCTGGGATATCCTCTCCGGACACGTGACCCCGGGCAATCGGGTGCTGCTGTTCGACGATGCCGGCGATCATGCCGCCATGCAGGCCGCGGAGATCATTGCCGCCACCGGGGCACAGCTCGAGATCATGACGCCGGACCGTACCTTCTCGTCGGAAATCATGGCCATGAATCTCGTACCCTACATGCGTTCCCTGCAGCGACCCAACGTCACCTTCACGCCCACCTATCGGCTGAAGTCCGTGCAGCGGGACGGCAGCGATCTGCTGGCCAAGATCACCAGCGACTATGTACCTCAAGGTCAGCTGGACCTGGATCATGAGCGGCGCATCGACCAGGTGGTGGTCAACTACGGCATCACGCCGATGGCCGACATCTATTTCGAGCTGAAGCCGCATTCCAGCAATGGCGGCGAGGTGAACTACGAGGACCTGATCATTGGCAAGCCCCAGGCCGTCATTCGCAATTCGGGTGATGGATTCCAGCTGTTCCGGATCGGTGATGCCGTCGCGTCGCGGAACACCCATGCGGCGATCTACGATGCCTTGCGGCTGGTCAAGGATTTGTGATGGATTCAAAGGGGGAAGAAATGTCATTCAAGAGAACCATACATGCCATCGATACGCATGCAGGCGAACCGATGCGCGTTGTCACTGGCGGTGTTCCCAACATACCCGGCAAGACGGTGCATGAGAAAATGGTGTGGCTGAGGGAAAATGACGACCAGCTGCGTAAGTTAATGCTGCGTGAGCCTCGCGGTTACCCGCCTCTCTGCTGTAATGTCATTGTTCCGCCATGTCATCCCGATGCCGATGCCGGCTATGTCATCATGGAGCAGGTCGAGTATCCGGTCATGTCTGGCGGCAATACCATTTCCGTGGCAACGGTGCTGCTTGAAATGGGAATGCTGCCGATGCAAGAGCCCGTTACGGAACTTGTTCTTGAGGCGCCGGCCGGACTCATTAACATCAGGGCCGAATGCAAGGATGGCAAGGTAAAGAGCGTCACCTTCAAAAATATACCTGCGTTTGCAGCCTACCTTGATAGAGAAATAGACGTTCCCCACCTTGGCAAGGTAAAAGTAGACGTTGGATGGGGTGGAATGTTCTATGTCATTGCGGATGTCCGACAGTTTCCCTGGATAGAACTCACACCCGAGCATGGCGCAGAGATAACGCGGATCTCGGCCATGATCAGGCAGGCTGCTATCGAGCAGTTGCCCGTTGAGCACCCTGATTATCCAGGGGTCGGGATCACGATATCACAGCTTTCCGGGCCGGCAAGTAGCCCAGATGCAGATTGGAAGAATGTCGTGACAGTGGCGTCTGGTGACTTTGATTGGGACAAGCCTAGCACGTGGACAGGTGCCATCGACCGGTGTCCATGCGGGACGGGAACATGCGCAAAAATGGCGGTCCTGCATGCCAAGGGGGAGTTGCCGTTGAATAAGGATTTTCGCCACCAGGGGATCCTGGGCAATGTGTTTACGGGAAGACTGGTTGAGGAAACGACAATTGGCGAACGGCAAGCGGTAATTCCTACCATTTCGGGAACGAGCTGGATCTATGGGATCAATACCTACGTGTTGGACAATGATGATCCATTCACGGAAGGATTCTGTGTGCAGGACATCTGGGCCTGAAGACAAGCGCGGCCCTGGCTAGTACGCACCCCATCCGCCGCTCACAAGGAGCGGCGGATTTTCTCAATCACTACCGTGTCGATGGTAATGCGTTCCTCTTCCGAACGATCGCTTCGTACCGGGCGGCGGTTGGGCATATAGGCACCACCACGTTCGGCGATTCGGTCAAGATGCTGGGTCAGGCGGGTGGAAAAACGGTCGTCAATAACGGTGGGTTGAATCGCAATGATCGTCATCCCGGCGTCGATCACCTGATCTCCGCCCTGGAAATCCGGCATGTCGAGCGACCATGATGCACCGGACAATCCGGCCGCGAGGCACTCGACCATCAGCGCCACATTCGCGCCTTTCGTACCGCCGAATGCCAAGAGTGCGCCGCGCAGGCCGGCCGCTGCATCGGTGGTCGCGTTACCCTGCTCGTCGATGGCCCAACCTTCGGGAATCTTACGCCCTTCTTCCGCCGCCTTTACCAGGTTGACGAAGGCCGTCGCACTGGATGCCTGGTCAATGACCAGCGGCGCGTTGACATCGGCCAGGGGTGCGGCAAACGCCATCGGATTGGTGCCGAAAACGATCTTGCCACTGGGCGAGCCCGCCACCACGGCCGGACTGTTGGACACGGCAAAGGCGATCACGCCTTCCAGGGCGAGACGGCGAACATAGTAGCCCAGTTCACCGGTGGTATAGCTGTTGCCTTGGGTGAAGATCGCAACGCCCAGTTTCTGTGTGTTTTCGACAAGCGTCGGCATTGCCAAGTCGAAGCCGAGTTGCGCAATGCCTCCATCCGCATCCGAGTGGATGATGGCGGGCAAGGGCGAAGTGATTTTCGGCTCTGCTTCTCTGTTGATGCGTCCCTCACGGAAACTGGAAAGATAATCCAGAAGATGCGGGAACCCGACACCGGGGTGTCCGAAAAGCGCCGCCGAAACCGTCGCCCTTGCCAGGGAGCGTGCGGTAGCATGGTTGGCGCCCGCGGCGAGACAGGCCTGTTCAGCCAATGTCTCTGCATCGTGGGCGAAAAGTGTCTGCTGACTCAAGGAAAGATACCTCTCATGTTCTGATATTGATTAATTCACGTATCCGAGCAGCCTTGGCAGGAAGAGTGACAGCGCCGGCCAGTAGGTCGTGATCAGCATCACGGGCAGCGCGGCAAGCAGCATGAAGCTGAAGGCGGGCCGAATGACCTGCGACATCCCGACCTGGCCGATCCGGCAGCTCATGAACAGGATGGGCGCCATGGGTGGGCTATTGCAGCCGATGACGACGCTGGTGCCCACGATGGCGGCAAAATGCACCGGATGGATGCCGATGCTCTCCATGACCGGCAGCAGCAGCGGGCTGAGGATGGCCACGACACTCACGTCATCCATGATCATCCCCATCAAGATCAAGAAGATATTGACCATGAGGAGAATCAGTAGCTTGTTCTGGAACAACTCGAGCAACAGCTCGGTCAGCTGCTGTGGCACTCGCTCGAAGGTGAAGATACGACTGGCCACGAAGGAAAAGAGCAGAATGATCATGATGACGCCAGTGGTCGTGGCGGCTTGGATGAAACACCGTGCCAGGGCCTTCAGGTCGAGGTCGCGATAAACGAACAGTCCGACGGGAATGGCATAGACGACGGCAATGGCGGCCGCCTCGGTGGGGGTGAAGATGCCCCCGTAGATGCCGCCCAGGATGATGACAGGGAGCATCAAGGCGGGGAAGGCCTTCCAGCCGGTACTGCCGATATTCCGGAACCGGTCACTCAGTGCGATCACTTCTGGGCTGTAGTCGGGATTCTTGCGCATCTTGATGGCGTTGACCACGCACAGGAAGATCATCAGCAAAATACCCGGTCCGATGGTAGCCAGGAATACGGCCGCAACGGATTGCCGGGTTACCACGGCGTACAGGATCATGGTGATACTGGGGGGAATCAACAGGCCGAGCAGCGAAGAGATCCCGACCAGAGCGGTGGAATACGGGCGGCTGTAGCCGTGTTTTTCCATCGGGCCGATCATGATGGTGCCAATCGCGGCCACCGCGGCCGAGGCCGTCCCCGAAATGGCTCCGAAGACGCCACAGCCCATCACCATCGAGGTCCCCATCCCACTGCGCGACGAGCCGACGATGGCCTCGACAAAGCGTATGAGCCTGGCCGCAATCCCCCCTGACTGCATCAAATACCCGGTCATGATAAATAAGGGGAGGGCGAGCAGGATAATGGAATTGATGGACCAGAATCCCGTCGTCATCAGCGACGATATGTCGACATCATAAGCGAACGAGAGTACGAGGGTCATGGCGGCGAAAGAGAACACGACCGGCACGCCTATGACCATCAATATTATGACTGCGCCTATCGCTAATAAGGCACCCATGTGTTTCTCCTATTATTGTCAGGAAGTCTCTTGAGGAGAGACGTTTATTGGGTTGCGGCTTTTCTGGATAGCTTTCTGACATCATGAATGAGGTCCCGGAGCGCGTAGAGCAACAGCAGAATGCTCGCAACGAGAAGGCTTCCCTGTGAAATGTATTGCGGAATACTGAACACCGGTGTGACTTGTCCCTTTTCGACTCCCCAGGAAAAAAGGCTGTAGCTCCAGGTGACGAAAAAAACTGCCATCACTACCGAAAGGGTTGTGGCAATCAGCCTCATTATGTCGTGCAGGACCTCGTTGTCGGTAAAGGCCTGAAAGAAATCGGCACTGAGATGGGACCTCTCCCGCGAGGCCAGGGCCGCTCCGAGCATGTACAGCCACATGGCGGCCATCAACACCAGTTCCTCAAGGCCAAATACCTGAACGCCAAGCAGTGCCCTGAAGATTATGCCACCCACCATGGCAAAAGAAATGAAAAGGCCTAGCACTGTAACGGCAGCCTTCAGAATAGATGCGACCACATTATCGATGCGGGCGAAATAATCCATAATGACTTCCCTAATGTTACCCTAAAAGGAATCGAACACGGAGTGGCCCTATCAACAGGCGCCACTCCATGTCATCCGGCAAGCCGTTACTGTGGTTCCGATGCATGCTCGCGGACGGCGCTCATGACATCCTCCCCCAGGGACTCCTCCGCCTCGACCCATACTGTCTCGCGGACTCGTTCGATCCAGGCAGCCATCTCTTCATCGGACGGCACGATATATTCCATACCTTCTTCCTGGGCCGTCTGGATCCACTTTTCATCCTCGGCCTTGGCATTCTCGAACTGCTCATTGGACACGACTTCCACGGCATCCGCGATGATCCCGCGATCCTCTTCGTCGAGAGCGTTCCAGGAATCCTGGTTCATCAGAAAAGTATAGAAGGAGAAGTTGTGCTTGGAGTGGACGAAATAGTCAAGCAGGTCGTTGAAATAGGTATAGTCCCAGTAGATCACATTACTCGAATCGCCATCGACGACCCCAGTCTGGATGGACGTGTAGACCTCGGACCAGTCGATGGGAACGGCCTGGAACCCCATGGCCTGTATCGTTTGGGGCAGCGGGAAGATGGGTTGTGACCGGAGCTTGATCCCCCGTGCATCTTCATGGTTAGTAGCATATGTATCCGCTGTAGCTATGCCGCCAAAGCCTTCCGGAAAGGGCCCCAGGTATTCCAGGCCAATATCCGACAGGATGGGCCCGATGACCTCCGAGACCCAACCATCTTTGCCATAGGCATCTAGTGCTTCATCCCAACCCAAGGTCAGATAGGGCAGCTGTAGTACGCCAAGTCGCTCATCGTAGGAGGTTTGAGGCCAGCCCAGGAAGAGGTCGATGTTTCCTCTGACCAATTGGTCGAAAAGCTCCTGAGGCCCACCGATCTCATCCTGATAGAAGACATTGATGGTAATTCTGCCATCGGATTTTTCTTCGACTATATCAGAGATTCTCTTAACTGCCAGACCATGGGGCGATTCTCGGTCACCAGACTCCGTTGCGATCGTAAGCTTTAATTCCTCATCGCTTGCCCAGGCGGACGCTGAGAAACCAAGTGCGGTGATAACCGATACTGCGGCTATGCTTGAGCTAACATTTATTGAGTTTTTTAATGTCATAACACCTTCTCCGGGTGGGCTATTGTCGTTGGGTTCACCTCTTGCCTGGCCGTGGCCAGGCATGTATTAAAGCTATTACTGTGGCGGAAGTAATGGAAACGACTTTTCTTTAGTACAAAGCAAAACCTGAGGTTATCGTTGCCTCGATCGATGAATGTAGACATTTATCGATACATGCTGATATTCGCTGGTGGCAAGCAAGCCGCCATCCACGGGGCCGCGAATGGCGGGGAAAGAATGCAATCTGTGTTGTGAACGGCTCGCTGGATCAGGAAAGCTGAATCCAGGTCGTCTTCAATTCGCAGTACTGATCATGGGCATAGATGGACTTGTCGCGGCCACCGAAGCCGGACTGCTTGTAACCGCCGAAGGGGGTGGTGATATCGCCTTCCGAGAAGCAGTTGACGGAGACGGTGCCGGCCCGGATGGCGGCCGCCATGCGATGCACGGTATTGAGATCATCGCTCCACAGCGAGGCCGCCAGGCCGTAGCAGGTGTCGTTGGCGATGTCGATGGCTTCCTCCTCGGTGTCGAACGGGATCACCGCCAGTACCGGGCCGAAGATCTCCTCCCGCGCCACGGCGGCATCCTTGGGCACGTCGTCGAAGATGGTCGGGGCGACGAAATAGCCCCCCACCTCTTGCAGGATGCGCTTCCCACCGGTCACCAGCGCCAGCCCATCGGCCTTGGCCCGCTCGATATGCGCCAGCACCTTGTCCATGTGGTCCTGCTCGATCAGGGCGCCGAGCTGCACATTGGGGTCCAGGGGATCGCCAGTGACCCACTCCTCCTCGAGCTGGCGCTGCATCTCGTCGACCAACGCCTCCTTCACCGACCGATGCACGATCAGCCGCGAACCCGCCGAGCAGTTCTCGCCCATGTTCCAGAAGGCGGCGGCCAGGACATTGCTCGCCACGGTCTTGAGGTCGCCGACGTCGGGCATCACGACCTGCGGATTCTTGCCGCCGCACTCCAGCACCACCCGCTTGAGGTTGCTCGCCGCCGAGTACTCGAGGAAGCGTCGGCCCACCTCGGTGGAGCCGGTGAAGGCGGCCAGGTCGATGTCGGGATGCAGGCCGATGGCCTTGCCGGCCACATGACCGAGCCCCGGCACCACGTTCAACACGCCGGCCGGGATGCCGGCCTCATGGGCCAGCTCGGCGAGCCGTAGCGTGCTGAGCGACGTCAGCTCGGCGGGCTTGAGCACCACGCTGTTGCCGGTGATCAGCGCCGGTCCCAGCTTCCAGCCGGCCATCATGGCGGGGAAGTTCCACGGCAGCACGGCACCGACGACCCCGATCGGCTCACGGCTGATTGTCGCCACCACGTCCTTGGCGGTCGGCGACACGGCATCGTAGAGCTTGTCGGCGGCTTCGGCGTGCCAGCGGATGGTGTTGGCGGTATCGGGGATGTCGACGTTGAAGCACTCACCGATCGGCTTGCCCGCCTCCAGGGCCTCCAGCACGGCCAGCTCGAGGCAGTGTTCCTCGATCAGGTCGGCGAAGCGCTGCATGATGGCCTTGCGCTCGGCGGGCGCGAGCCCCGACCAGACCCCGGACTCGCAGGCCCGGCGGGCGGCCTGGACAGCGAGGTCCACATCGGTGCCGTCACAGGCGGCTACCCGGGTCAGGAGCTCCCCGGTGGCCGGGTTCAGGGTATCGAACGTTTCGCCTGAACTCGCGGGAACGAAGCGACCGTCGATGAAGGCCAGGTTGCGATACTCGAGTTGCTCGATCTGACGCGCAATGGCATCCGGAGTCAGATTATCGGACATTGTTGTTCTCCTCGTGTCGGATGGTTCAGAGTTCCTTGCCGGCCTGCCACTCTTTCCAGGCAAGCGTCGAGCGCACGCCCAGGCCGAGGAACGGTTCGGGTGGATTGGCGGCGGGTTTGGGTTGCTTCAGCATGATGTCGAGCAGTTCGCTCTCCACGCCGAGTGCATGCTCGGCGATCAACTTCCCGGAGATCGTGCCGCGGGTCAGGCCCAGCCCGTTCTGGCAGACGGCGCTGAACACACCGGGGGCCAGCTCACCGAAGGGCGTGCCCCCATTGCGGGATACGCACAGCGCGCCTCCCCAGGTGTATTCGAGCTCCACGTCCGGCAGCATGGGGAAACGCCGCTCGAAGGAGCGCCGATGGGCGGCCTGCACACGCGCCAGCCGGCTTGCACTGGTGCTGACATGCGGGTTGTAGGTGAAGGAGTTACGGATGGCGATGCGCCCGTCTCCCAGGCGCCGCACCGTCGTGCCCATCGGGTTCGCCGGGATCAGCCCCCAACTTTCTTCGCCGCCCAGTGCCGCAAGCTCCTTGGGGCTCAACTGACGGGTCAGACTGCCGTAGGTATAGACGGGCAGAATCCGGCCCTTGAGCCCCAACTGGCCGAACTGGGCGGCATAGGCGTTGTTGGCGAGCACCAGCCGCGGCGCCTCGAGACGCCCCTGGTCGGTCACCAGCGTATGGGGCTGGCCGACGTTGATCTCGCGGACCGGGCTGTCCTCGTAGAGGCGGACGTTCTTCGGCAGAGTGGCCCCGAGGCCACGTACCAGCGAGGCCGGCTGGACCTGTACACACCCGGGAGTGTGCAGGCCGCCGTGATAGAAGTCGGAGCCGGTGATGGCCTTCATCTGCCGGGCGTCGAGTTCGCGGTAGGGCTCGCCAAGGGCCGACAGCCCCTTGGCGAAGGCCTCCAGGGCGCGCAGCCCATGCGCCTCCACCGCCCCGTGCAGCTTGCCCTGCTCCCGCCAGTCACAGTCGATACCATGGCGCTGCACGATCTCGCGCATGTAGTCGATCGCCCCACGATTGAGGCGGATCTGTTCAAGATCGCGGCTCCGGTCGCCGGTGTAATCGTGTGAGTTCAGGTCGTGTGGCAGGTCGATCATGAACCCGGAGTTACGCCCGGCGGCCCCGAAGCCGACACGCCGTGCATCCACCAGGGCGATGGCGGCATTCGGCTGCAGTTCGGCCAGGCGCCGAGCGGCGGCCAGGCCGGCCAGTCCCGCCCCCAACACCACCCAGTCGGCCTTCACTTCACCTTGAAGCGGTGCCGACGCGGGCGGTGGGGGCAGTGTCTCGTACCAGCCACAGCGCCCGTCGTTCTGGGGCAAGAAATGGCATGTCAACTGCATGGGGCGAATCTCCAGCGCGGGATGTCAGCCGCGGTGTTGAAGCAGGGCGTCATAGGTACGCTGGAAGCGGGCTTTTTCCGTCTCGTTCAGCGGCAGCAGCGGACGATGCGCCGGTCCGACCGGCAGGCCGGCCAGTTCGCAGCCGTACTTGATGTACTGGCAGAACTTGCCACCCTGCTCCAGCAGGTTGAGCATCGGCAGCAGGCGGGCGGCCAGTTCGCGGCCGGCGACGAAGTCCTGCTCGACGACGCAGGCCTGGTACAGCGCCACATGCTCCGGCGCCAGGAAGTTGGAAGCCCCCGCCACCCAGCTGCGCGCCCCCCAGACGAAGAACTCCAGCACCTGGTCGTCCATGCCGCAGCTCAGCTGAAGCTGGTCGGCGTGATCGTTGGCCAGGGCATGCATCCGCTCGATCGAGCCGGTGCTCTCCTTGATCGCCTGGACATTCGGGTGATCACGCAACGCCTCGATCAACTCGAGCGTCATTGGCACACCAGTGCGGTCGGGGAAGTTGTAGAGCATGATCGGCATGTCGAGGGCATCATCGACACACCGGACATGGGTCAGCAGCTCGTCCTGGGCCGGCTGGCAGTAGTAGGGCGCCGCTACCAGGATGGCGTCGAAGCCGGCCGCCTTGGCATGCTGGCCAAGCTCCAGGCTGTCCTCGGTCGTGGTGGCATTGATGCCCGCCATGATCGGGATACGGCCCTTGGCATGGCCTGCCACAGAGTCGAAGACCTGCTTGCGCTCTTCCTTGCTGAGGGCATAGTATTCGCCGGTCGTGCCGCCGATGATCAAGCCATGTACCCCCTGGTCGATCAGCGTGTCGACCACCTTCCTCAGCGTGTCGAGCTGAATGGAGCCGTCCTGAGCGAAAGGGGTTATGACGGGTGTCCAGATACCATCGAAGTTCATGAAGTCACCTTGTGATTGTTTGCTGGAGGATGGGTCGGTAAAACGATGGTACGCGGGCAGCTTCGCCACGGAAAAGCAACATTTAATCCCGGCAAATCATGACCAGATGTTATGATCATACCTTCGTAGAAAAGCGGCGTGCGGTGCCGACAGGTCGATGTGGAATGCTTGCTCCCTACGATAAGTCAGGCTCAAGATGTCAGGGCTAGCGCTGCCTGCGGAACTTCGCCGGGGCGACGTGAAAGAACTGGCGGAAGCAATGACGGAAGTGGGTAAGGCTGGTAAAGCCACTGGCCACCGCAATATCGGCAACGGACTTGTTGGTCTGCTGCAGCAATTGCCGAGCGTAAGTCACGCGGAGCTCAAGGTAGTAGCGGGACGGGGAGGCATCGACATAACGACTGAAGAGCCGTTCGAGTTGACGACGGGAGATGTTGACCCAGCGGGCTATTTCGTCCACCGAAAGAGGTTCGTCGATATTGTTATGCATCAGCTCCAGTGCCAGTTTCAGGGCTTGCGGCAGGGTAGGATCACGATCGAGGCTCAGGACGGAAACATCCATGACCTCTTGAGCCTTGTCACAATTGAGTATTTCCTCGATTGCATCGACAAAGCTCGGGTCATGATCACGTCTCAGCCAGTCCAGCATCATGGAGAGCGAGCTATTGGCACCGGCGCAGCTGATCCGTTTCCTGTCCAGCACATAGGAGTGCCTGGACAGGCATACCCCGGGAAATGACTCGAGCAGCATGGCCCGGGAATCGGGATGTATTGCACAGTCATGGCCGTCCAGCACTCCCGCCTCGGCAAGAAAGAAGGAACCGTTCCACAGCCCTCCCAGGGTCGTGCCTGCGGCATCGAAGCAGCGTAGCGTTGAGCGGATCGATGGCGAGCTCTGCAAGCGCACACGGAAACCACCGCACATGATGAGCAGGTCCAGCCGTTGTGCCGGAAGCGCCGGTAGCTGGCAATCCGTCGAGATGGCGGTGCCCAGATCGCTGACGACCAGATCGCTCGTTGCACCGACCACCAGCACCTCGATCAGCGGCTCCCGAGTCATCAGGTTGGCGGTTACCAGGGCATCCACCGCTCCGGCGAAGGCCATCAAGGAGAAGTTATCCAGGAGCACGAACCCCACTCGTCGCAGCGGAGGACAGGACCTGGAATCCTCCTCTGCGTTGAGGTGTGCCATGTTCTTGCGTTTCAACAAGCTCTTGAAGGAGGTGTGCATCATGTCACTCCAGGGGGCCCGGCAACCTTGCATGCCAAGCATGCATCAAGGGTTGAGGGCGAATTGCGGCTGTTGTCCGGCGTCGCTTTTGGATAACCTGAAAGATGCGGGTGCGGCGTCTTTTCCATGACCGTAGTCTAGGTTCCGGCCGATTATCGCCGGCATCGACTTTTTTTTCAGGATGTTGATAACTTTTTGTTATGACAACACACACCGATCCCGATCAGAGGCTGCTCAAGATGCCATCGCTGCGCGCGGTGAGATCCTTCGTGGCGGCGGCCAAGTATCAGAACTTCACTCGAGCCGCCGAGGCACTGTGCGTCACCCAGGCGGCCATCAGCCGGCAGATCCGTGAACTCGAGAGCTACCTAGGCACGGACCTGTTCAAGCGTGTCGGGCGTTCGGTCGAGCTGACCACCGCCGGCTCCATCTTCTTCGATGCGGCTCAGCTCTCCTTCATCAACATCGCCCAGGCGGCGGATCGCATCCGCAAGGACCACGGCACCAGCGCCAGGCGCCCCCTGACGCTGTGCTGTTCCCCGGCCTTCTCGGCGCTGTGGATGGCGCAACGCCTGCCGAGCTTCTTCAGCGCCAACCCCGATATCGACCTCAATCTGGTCACGACCCAGAACTTCCTCTCCATGGAGCCGGGGGTCTATCCCGATATCTTCATCACCAAGATGTCGCGGGTGCGGGACGGCTACGTCAGCCTGCCGCTGTTCCATGACGTGATCTATCCGGTATGCACGCCGGCCTATCTCGAGGCACACCCCGAGATCCGGACCCTCGAGGGACTGCGAGACGGGGTCCTGCTGAACCTGAGCCCCTACGGTCGCTCCCAGGTCGCCGAGCATGTGGACTGGGGGGTCTGGCTGGCCATCCATGATATCGACATCGAGAGCCGTTCCCGGGACAGCCTTCATTACTTCAATGCCAACGACTACAACATGTTGGTGCAGATGGTACTCAATGACCAGGGCGTGGCCCTGGGCTGGGATCACCTTATCGGGCCGCTGGTCGACCAGGGCCGACTGGTCAGGCCGGTCGAGCAGGAGGTCGTACTGGAGGACACGCGCCATTACCTGGCCTACCGCGAGGACAAGGAGGAGGACGAGGCACTGAGCCGCTTCCGGGAATGGTTCATGGACCAAAACGGCGTGCCGACAGCCACCTGAGGCCTTTAGGTTCTGTCCGGCAGGTGATTGCGCCAGGCGCCGGACCCTCATGTGTAGAGCGACAATCAAGTTGAGAGTCACGCGACAATCAAGATGAGAAAGCCGAGACCTTGTGTCGCCGAGGTCGTGAGGGCGTAGCCCGAGCGACCTCGGCGAGTGAAGGACGGCGGGCTCCCCTC
>NZ_JAKVPY010000138.1:0-546 GCF_022487945.1 Halomonas flagellata | reverse complement strand
GTGCCGTAGTCGAGCCTGTGAACGGTTTTTGCAGCCCTGAAGAATACGAGGTCTTCATGCAGCAAGTGAATGAATTTGAGCGGATGCTCGTACAGTCCAATACCTTCCTACTCAAATATTATTTCTCTATCACTAAAGGCGAGCAAGCCATTCGATTTAAGGATATTAAGAAAAATCCCCTGAAATTATATTTAACTGGAAAGACCCTGAAACTGAAGCGGAAGGGTGGACAGTGATCAATTCCCTTCGCGGAGGAGCTGCCGGTGGCGGTACGAGAATGCGCGTTGGCTTGGATGCAAACGAGGTTTTATCGCTTGCCAAGACTATGGAAGTGAAATTTACTGTTTCGGGTCCGGCCATTGGAGGTGCTAAATCCGGAATCAATTTTGATCCTAAAGATCCTCGTAAAAAAGAGGTTTTGGAGCGTTGGTACAAAGCTGTGTCTCCCTTGTTGAAAAGTTACTACGGAACCGGAGGCGACCTGAATGTTGATGAAATTCATGAAGTAATCCCCATTACGGAAGATTGTGGGGTGTGGCATCCGCA
>NZ_JAKVPY010000137.1:0-546 GCF_022487945.1 Halomonas flagellata | reverse complement strand
GACGTCAACCGGGTCGCCGACCACCTGATCCACACCTCGGTGGTGGTCGGCGGCCGGCTCTCCAACAACAAGGGCATCAACAAGCAGGGCGGCGGCCTCTCGGCCCCGGCGCTCACCGACAAGGACAGGGCCGACCTGAAGACCGCCATGGAGATCGGCGTCGACTACCTGGCCGTGTCGTTTCCGCGCAGCGCCGCCGATATGCGCGAGGCTCGGGAGTTATTGGGCGAGGCGGGTAAGGAGATCGGCCTGGTGGCCAAGCTCGAGCGCGCCGAGGCGGTGGCCGACGACGAAACGCTGGACGGCATCATCGAGGCCAGCGAGGCGGTGATGGTGGCCCGCGGCGACCTGGGCGTGGAGATCGGCGACGAGAAGCTGATCGGCACCCAGAAGCGCATCATCAAGCACGCCCGCAGCCACAACCGGGCGGTGATCACCGCCACCCAGATGATGGAGTCGATGATCGAGTCGCCGCTGCCGACCCGGGCCGAGGTGTTCGACGTGGCCAACGCCGTGCTCGACGGCACCGACGCGGTGATGCTCTCC
>NZ_JAKVPY010000136.1:0-546 GCF_022487945.1 Halomonas flagellata | reverse complement strand
GGAGAGCATCACCGCGTCGGTGCCGTCGAGCACGGCGTTGGCCACGTCGAACACCTCGGCCCGGGTCGGCAGCGGCGACTCGATCATCGACTCCATCATCTGGGTGGCGGTGATCACCGCCCGGTTGAGCTGGCGGGCGCGCTTGATGATGCGCTTCTGGGTGCCGATCAGCTGAGCGTCGCCGATCTCCACGCCCAGGTCGCCGCGAGCCACCATCACCGCCTCGCTGGCCTCGATGATGCCGTCCAGCGTGGCGTCGTCGGCCACCGCCTCGGCGCGCTCGAGCTTGGCCACCAGGCCGATCTCCTTACCCGCCTCGCCCAATAGCGCCCGAGCCTCGCGCATATCGGCGGCGCTGCGCGGGAACGACACGGCCAGGTAATCGACGCCGATCTCCATGGCGGTCTTCAGGTCGGCCTTGTCCTTGTCGGTGAGCGCCGGGGCCGAGAGGCCGCCGCCCTGCTTGTTGATGCCCTTGTTGTTGGAGAGCCGGCCGCCGACCACCACCGAGGTGTGGATCAGGTGGTCGGCGACCCGGTTGACGTC
>NZ_JAKVPY010000135.1:0-548 GCF_022487945.1 Halomonas flagellata | reverse complement strand
GCAACACGCAGACGCACTTTTGACCATCAACAGCAACTCATACAAAAGGGCTTTGAGAAAGGTATTCAACTTGCAAGACAGGAGAGTCATTCAGAAGGATTCTGATTTTAGTTACGACCAGTGCAATGCTGAGCCTTATGTATCAGCGCTCGCCGCAGCCATGTAACCGAGCGTAGCGAGCGAACTGGCGAGGAAGCGAAGAGGAACCGTTCCGGCAGATAGCTCTTACGCTCAGCACAAGAAGAGTTTTCCATCCTCTGTGGGAAACAGGTCAACTTTAATGGACGCTCCGGACTATGGGAAACAGGTCAACTTCGCGGACGGCCCGGACTATGGGAAACAGGTCAACTTCACGGGCGGCCGGGAGTGTGGGGAACAGGTCAACTTCGCGGACGGCCCGGACTAAGGGAAACAGGTCAGCTTCTCGGACGGCCCGGACTATGGGAAACAGGTCAACTTCTCGGACGGTCGGGAGTGTGGGAAACAGGTCAAGTTAGGCAAGCACTATGGGAAACACAGCAAGTTCAGTATCCCCCCATATGTCAGCA
>NZ_JAKVPY010000134.1:0-555 GCF_022487945.1 Halomonas flagellata | reverse complement strand
AACCCTATCTGCCAAAGGCTTCTTCATGTTGCCTTATGGCACATGAAGATTGCCTCCGAGGTAATCAATCATGATCGATCAAATCGAAAAAGCTTTCTATGAATATCAAACCGCTCTGAATGTTCAGAATGTTGCGAAAGAGATAGATTCTGAAGTAGTTGAACTTCAGTTTTCCGGTTCCGATACTTATCAAAATCTTGAAGCTTATTTAAGCGAACGTAGATTTATTCTGCAAAAACTGAACCTTGATGATTTTAGCGATTCAACTGTGTACAAACGTGCCTGGTTGACTGATCGCGTTATCATTCATGCTTGCCTTTATCCGCAGACTAGAACTGTTGATCTTACTTTCTTTATGGTCAGTAAATCAGCGTTACTACATCTCGATATCGAGACTGTAGTTCTGCAATACAGGAAACATTTAGCCGATATGGTTAAGTGATCACAGGGGATTGAGCTTATGCTCAATCCCTTTTTTTTTATGTGCAGGCAAGGACAAAACAGGAAGGTAAGAGAAAAGGAGTGATTAACTGGAGGGGTCGTTTGTCGCTTCTT